>DFJD01000092.1 GCA_002372875.1 Clostridiales bacterium UBA3680 | reverse complement strand
CCAAACATGGGCTTTGACACAGTATGCGGTAGTATTATCCAAATATGCGAATGATTAACTGATCAGCGGTTCCCAAGATAAAAAAAAGCCGACTCATTCGAGTCGGTTTTTTAGCTAGGCTGGCAGGATTCGAACCTGCGAATGACGGAATCAGAATCCGTTGCCTTACCACTTGGCGACAGCCCATTATTAAATTGGGATTACCCTAAGCAGAAAAATCAGGGCTGGCAGGATTCGAACCTGCGAATGCAGGGATCAAAACCCTGTGCCTTACCGCTTGGCGACAACCCTATATAAAAAGAGCGCGAGACGGGATTCGAACCCGCGGCCCTCGCCTTGGCAAGGCGATGCTCTACCACTGAGCCACTCGCGCAAAAATGCAGCCGGCGGGACTTGAACCCGCACCCAGTTAGCCCGGACTAGATCCTTAGTCTAGCGCGTATACCAATTCCGCCACGGCTGCATATATTGTTTGCTGTCATTGTCGACAACAAAAGGAATTATACAGCATAACAACATCATTGTCAAGATTTTTTTTTAAATTTTCAAAACTTTTTTATTCCGCCTTTTCAGAGGCGTTTTTCTTTTATCATTTTTGCAACTGTCTCCGTTTGTCTTATTGCCGCCTCATCTTTATGCGCGGGAATGGTGTCTGTGGAAAGACTTCTTATATATGCGCTTATCGTCCCGTTTATTCCTCTTAAGGCAATTCTGAGTGTTTTTTCAGCATCGGCGCTGTTTATCACAAAATTTCCCCCTCCCGTTATTATTACCACACAGGGGACGGATCTTGTTTTTTTGTTTTTATGATACATTATCTGAAATCTTGAAAGCGCCCCAAGCAAAGGTGCCGATGGTTGGTTGTAATGGAGGGGAGTCGCAACAACGATCAGATCAAAACTTTCAATGTTTTTTACGGCATAGCTTAATTTGTCGTCAAAAACACATTCCCCATACTTGCAAGCCCCGCAATCAAGGCACGGTGAAATGCCTTCGTAGCAATCGACACGGTAAATTTCACCGGGCAATTTTTCCGTAAGTTTATTTGTCAAAAACGCCGTATTCCCGTGTTTATGCGGGGAGCCGTTCAAAATTAATATCCTCATATGATCACCCCCGAAAATATTACCATAAATCGACCAAAAACTAAAGATTAAAACATAAAATTATGTTAAAAAATTGCATTGATATTTTTTTTATAATGCTGTAGAATAGGATTAATATTCGAAAAATCAGAAAATACGGTATAGGGGTGAAAGCATGAAGGTACTCATAACAGGCGGTCTTGGCTATTTAGGCAGAAATATATGTTACGCCATGGCTGATGAGGGTATAGAGGCTGTTGTTATCGACAGACTTGAAGATCCGTGTGATTATAAACTTGACGGTTGCGTTTTCCACAAAGGTGATTTCGGAGACGAGGCCTTTATAGAAAAAATACTTGACGACAATCCCGACATTGAGATCGTTATACACAACGCCATGGTTTCCGCTGTGGCCGTTTCCGTTGTACACCCCTACGATTTTTACAATCAAAATGTTGTAAAGTCAATGAAGTTTTTCCATCGCCTTAAACAAAGGGGCATAAACAAGATCGTTTACGCCTCCACAGCCTCCGTGTATGACTCCGTAAGAGGGTTTCTTGTTACCGAAAGGTCTCCCATAAAACCGAGAAGTCCCTTTGCAAGAAGCAAATATATTATGGAAATGATACTCAGAGACTATTGCGATGCATACTCGATGAAAGTTTTGGCACTTCGCTACTTCAACCCCATAGGTGCCGACAACAAGTGCCGAAAAGCCCTACCGCACAAGCCCGGCTCCAATATTTTGGAACGACTTGTAAAAATACTCAATTACGAAGAAAGAATATTCACCATATACGGTGATGACTGGGATACACGCGACGGTACCTGCATAAGGGATTTTGTTCACGTAACCGACCTTGCAAGAGCAAATGCTCTTGCCGCAATAAATTTTGACGAAGCCTTTAAAAAAGCATCGCCCTCCACAAACTATATACCCCTAAATATCGGTTCGGGTCTTGATGTGACAGTGCGAGAGTTTATAAGCGCCTTTGAAAACGTCACAAGGGAAAAAGTTCCCGTTATGATAGGTCCGAGAAGAAAGGGAGATATAGCAGGCTCCTATGCGGGCTTGGCTGCCGCAAAAAAACTGATAGGCTGGGAGCCGCAATTCAGAGTGGAGGACGCCATAATCGATGTGCTTAATTATTATGAGCTTCTTTAACGGAGTGTGAAAATTGAATAAAAACGCAAATTCGATTTTTATAATTACCATCGGTTCTGTGGTTCTGCTTACGCTTCTTTTTTGTGTGAGCATAGTAAGAAAGTCGAATGAACAAAGCCACAGTTTCCTTGAAAATATAATACCATCAATAAAAAAGACGGAAAATAAAAACACTTCCGATACGGAGCAGGCGCAAACCAAAGCGGAACCCGTTGCCTCGGTTTCGGGAAAGCTGACACTGGACAAGCCTAATTTTTCCGCCGAACAAAAAGAGCTTGCGAACATATTCTATAAAAACTCCGTATTTATAGGCGACTCCATAACCGCAGGCTATGAGACTCACGCCTCGGGTGCCGATTCTCCCGAATTTCTTGAAAACATAACATTTCTCGATGCGGTAAGCTATACCATACTCGATGCCACCTATTACGACGGCGGTGCTGTCGACCCCATATATTTGGGGAAAGCAACTCCCGCTCTTGAAGCATTAAACGAGATATCCCCAAAAAGGGTATTTATAGACTTGGGGCTTAACGAGCTGACAGCCTTCTCTCCCCAAACAGTGGCAAACAGATATCGCGTGCTTATAAACAACATCAAGCTTGTATGCCCAGACACCGAGATCTACATTATATCAAACACATACATGGTGAAGGACTCCGAAAAAGACAGTTTCAACAATGAAAAGGTCGCACAGTTCAATTCGATCATGAACGCGGGTGCTACGGATTACACATTTTTAAATCTTGCCGATGAACTGAGCGTTGACGGGATCTCCCTTGCAAAGGAATACTCCTCCGACGGCTATGTTCACTTTAACAGCTACGGTTACAATATATGGGACAGATTTTTCGTAGGCACCGCCGTGAAATTTTACGACTCCGAAAAAGAAGACAGACTTACCCTTACAACGGAACATCGTGCAAAAAAAGAGCTCTCCGAGCTACCCTTTGACGAGGTTTCCGCCGAAGATATGTAAAGGATGATTTTAATTATGAAAAAATATATTGCGGCACTTTTTTGTGTCCTACTTACTTTCACAGCCTGCAGCAACGGCAGCAACGGCAACACCGAGCAGCAGCCCGCCGAGACCGAGCAGGTGCAAACGGAAAAAGCCGCCTCTTTTAACGACATTTTTGCCTCCATCAAAGATAAAACGACTCTTCCCCTTACCACGCTCAAAGAGTCATTCATAACCTCAAAATATAACATTCCCACAGACGAGCTGGAGGAGGTTATTTTTGCACAGGCGGAAGATTCCGCCACAAATGCCGAAAGCATATATCTTCTCAGGGCAAAGGACGCGACAAAGCTGCCCGATTACAAGGCAAAACTTGAGGCATATATAGCTCAAAAGGCTACCGAGTTCAACAATTACGGCCTTCCCGAACAGGCAAAGCTGTTATCCGATTGTACCGTAAACGAGAAAAACGGTTGTCTTTACTGCGTTGTCTCCGAAAATTCAGAAGAAATACTTGAAATTATCGAAAAGGCATTATAATGGTATTCAGCAGTATAGAGTTTTTATTTTTGTTTTTTCCGATTTTCCTGATATGCTATTACCTGTGTCCGAATAAGGGCAAAAATATTATTCTGCTTGCTTTCTCCCTTTTATTCTACGGTGCGGGAGAACCCAAAAATATTTTTCTTTTGCTCGGAGCTTCGCTTTTAGCCTACATAAACGGAATTATAATCGAACGACAAGAAGGCGGCAAAAAAATTGCCGTCTTCCTTTCGGTTGCGGAAAATCTGGCATTACTTTTTTATTTTAAATACCTCAACCTTTTTTCGGATATTTTTTCCTTAGATTTAAAAAAAGTTGCTCTTCCCATAGGCATAAGCTTTTACACCTTTCAAATCATAAGCTATCTTGCAGATGTTTACAGAGGGGATATAAAAGCGGAGAAAGACCCCATAAAGTTTTTCACCTATGTTTCCATGTTTCCGCAGCTCATTGCGGGGCCTATCGTGCGATATTCCGAAATTGCCGCCTCTCTTGACAACAGGAAGGTCAATTATGCCGATTACGGTGAAGGGCTTATGCGTTTTTTAAGAGGTCTGTTCAAAAAAGTTTTGCTTGCCGACAGACTCGGCGCACTTTTTAAGCTCATCTCCGAAAGTGCGAATATAAGCTCGGCAAGTGCTGTTTTGGGAGCTGTATGCTTCACTGCTCAAATATATTTTGACTTTTCGGGCTATGCGGATATGGCAATAGGCATCGGAAAGATGATAGGTTTTTCCTTTCCCGAAAACTTTAATTACCCCTACATTTCACAGTCCGTAACGGAATTTTGGAGACGGTGGCATATAACTCTTTCGGGCTGGTTCAAAGATTATGTTTACATACCTTTGGGCGGAAACAGATGCAAAAAAGCACGACATATTTTCAACCTTGCCCTTGTATGGACTTTGACGGGAGCCTGGCACGGAGCCGCCCTAAACTTTGTGCTTTGGGGCATGTACTACGGCATACTTCTTACGGCGGAAAAATACCTATGGGGCAAGTTTCTCAAAAAACTGCCCTCTCCCGTAAAAATAGCCTACACCCTTGCCATAACGGTCTTCGGCTTTACGATATTCGCCTTTGACGACTTTTCAGCCCTTAAAGGCTACCTAAGTAATGTATTTTTTAACAAAAGTATTATAGATACGGGATTTCTGTTCTATTTACAAAACTATTCCGTAACGCTGTTTTTTGCGATCATTTTTTCAACACCCATTGCAAAAAAATTTAAAGAAACGAAATATTTCATCAAGCACGAAAAAGCCTTCAACGTTCTGTCTTCGGCAGCATATATCCTGCTTTTCATACTTTGCGTGATCTATGTCGTTTCTTCGTCCTACAGTCCGTTTTTATACTTCAGGTTTTAAAATGAAATATACACCTATAATAATAACCTCTCTTACTCTTGTGATCATGCTTACGCACATCATTTTACCCGACAGAGAGTTTTCCGAAAATGAAAACAGAATATTGCAGCAGCTGCCCGAAATGAGCAAAAGAGAGCTTTTAAACGGTGATTTTTCCGAAAAAACAAGCTCCTATCTTGCCGATCAATTTCCTTTCAGAGATGGGATACTGTCAGCTAAAACCACCTTTGAAAAAGCCACCTTTCACAGCCTTATAAACAATGTTTTTATCGGCAAGGACGGCTACCGCATTGAAAACTACTCTCCCTCCGACTGTACTCGGACGGTAGCAAAGAACGTAAACACCCTTGTAGATGCTACCAAAGCAAAGGTGGAGCTTATGCTTGTTCCCACGGCAATAGAGAGCCTTTCGGACAAAACGCCCGTTTTTTCGGAGGGTGTGCATCCATCACAGCTTGAAGACCTAAACAATATATACTCTCTTTCAAATGCCGATAACATTTCTTCACACATAGCGGCTCTTAAAAAAAGCGACAGAAAAACCTACTACCGAACAGACCATCACTGGACAAGCGAGGGAGCGTATTTGGGCTACCTTGCCTTCTGCCGTGAAAACGAGATAGAACCTCAGCCCGAGTCGGCATTTGATATCAAAACCGTCACCCAATGCTTTAAAGGCACCATATATTCAAAGCTTAACGAAGGCGGCGAAACAGGCGAGCAAATAAAGGCATACTTAAAAGACGAAGATCTTGAGATCAAATACGATTCAAAATCTTCAAACAGCCTTTACAATTATGATTATCTTGAAAAAAAAGATAAATATTCCTTCTTTCTTGATAATATACACACTCTTGTTCAAATAAAAAACAAAAATGCACAAAGCGATAAGACCCTTGTTGTAATAAAGGACAGCTACGCAAATTGCTTTATCCCCTTTTTAACAGCCCATTACAAATATATTTACGTTATAGACCCTCGAAGCTTTACGGACTCGCTTACGGAGTTTATAAACGAAAAAAAAGCGGATACGGTTCTTGTTCTCTACAATATGAACACTCTTTCCGAGGATACGGGAATGATGGGAGAATGGTTTTAATAGTATGCTGCTAAATTTTTATTGCTTTTTTATGTGTCAACCCTTATAATACTACGGTAAGCATAATGTATTTTGCTTGCCGTATTTTTTTTGTGCTTTGTCGGACTTCCGGTAAGGTACGCACTATATCTACGGAGGTGTACACATTGTCCGACGAGAATAACAAACCACTTATACAATTCCAGAACATAGTTAAGGAATTTGATGGTCAAGTGGTTCTTAAGGGGATAGATCTAGACATCTATGAAAACGAATTTGTCACACTTTTAGGCCCGAGCGGCTGCGGTAAAACCACCCTTTTGCGAATACTCGGAGGTTTTCTTCCGCAAAGCGAGGGAAAGGTCATGTTTGACGGAAAGGATATTTCCGCTCTTCCCGCCTACAAAAGAGAGATAAACACGGTTTTTCAAAAATACGCACTTTTCCCTCATTTGAATGTTTTTGACAACATAGCCTTCGGCCTTAAAATAAAAAAAGAGCCAAAGGATATTATCGAACAGAAGGTAAACCGTATGCTGAAGCTTGTGGGCTTGACCGAATACGGAAAAAGACGAGTTACCGAGCTAAGCGGAGGTCAGCAGCAGAGAATAGCCATTGCAAGAGCGCTTGTAAATGAGCCGAAGGTCCTTCTGCTTGACGAGCCCTTGGGCGCCCTCGACCTTAAGCTCCGAAAGGAAATGCAAAGGGAGCTGAAAAACATACAAGAAGAAGTGGGAATCACCTTTGTTTTCGTAACCCACGACCAAGAAGAAGCCCTTACCATGTCCGATAAGATCGTTGTCATGAAAGACGGCTCCATACAACAGATTGGTTCTCCCACCGATATTTACAACGAACCTGCTAACAGGTATGTTGCAAATTTCATAGGCGAAAGCAACATTATAAACGGAATAATGAAGCAAGACCGTCTTGTTTCATTTGCGGGCAAAAATTTCGATTGCGTAGACAGCGGTTTTTCCGCCGATGAAAGCGTTGATGTTGTGATAAGACCCGAGGATATAGATATAGTATCCGCAGGAGAGGGTAAACTTGTCGGAACGGTCAAATCGAGACTTTTTAAAGGTGTACACTATGAGACCATAGTCGAAACAAGACAGGGAACAAACATCACCGTGCAAATGACCGTATCCGAAGCAAAGCCCGTTATAAAAGAAAACGAAGCCATAAGCGCAAACGATTTCTATCTTGATGTAAGCGATATAGAAGAACTTACGGTTTCGGATATAATAGCAAGAGCCGATGCACAGGCTTGGAATACGGTTACCGATGAACTTATTTCCATAACGCAAACCGAGTATGATATAAAACCCGAAATAGGCACCTACCCCGTCACATTTTCGACCTCAAACGGCACCTCCGTTAAGGTGAATATGATTGTGGCGGAAGAAAACAAGGTGGTAAGTGAAAAATACGGAGAAGTTATTTATGCGGTAAACATCTATAAAAATGTGGATGACATACTTGAATCTCCCTTGCTTGATACCGACCTTAAAACATGGGCAAACGCTCAGGCATGGAGCACGGATGAAGAAGAAACCATTGAAATTACCGATGTTGAATATGATTTCGACCCCGACAATATAACTCCCGGCATCTACGATATCACATTTAAGACAAAGGGTTATGAATTTAAAATAGATACCACCGACCGTTTTGAGATCGGTCAAAAAGTCGGATTGCAATTTACTCCCGACGATATCCATGTTATGAAAACGGAGGTGAGAGGTTAAGGTTGAAAAGTTTTAAACTGATGACCATTCCCTACATAATATGGTCGATAATAATGATCATACTTCCCATGGTAATGATACTTTTTTATGCATTCATCACCAAAGGAAATTCCGTAAGACAGTTTATATTTACATTTGACAATTTTTTAAAATTCTTTTCCGACCCCGTTTTTTTCGATGTACTCAAAAGATCGGTGTATATTGCTCTTATAACAACATTATTTTGCATAATACTGGGGTATCCCGTAGCATACATAATTGCACGGGCAAAGCCGAAAACCTCGGCTATACTTGTTTTGCTTGTAACGTTGCCCACCTGGATAAATATGCTTGTGCGTACCTACGCATGGAGAAGCATTTTGCAGGAAAACGGAATAGCCGTTGCCCTTCTTACCCTTATGGGCATAAAAAATGTAAAGCTTATAGAAACGGAGTTTGCCGTCATACTGGGTATGGTATACAATTTCATTCCCTTTATGATATTGCAAATATACAACTCCCTTTCAAAACTTGACGAAAACTATCTCACCGCCGCCGCCGACCTTGGCGCAAACAGGGTGCAAACATTTTTAAGGATCACTCTTCCCCTTTCCGTTCCCGGAATAGTAAGCGGAATAACCCTTGTGTTCCTTCCTGCGGTATCAAGCTTCTTTATACCGAAGCTTTTGGGCGGAGGACAGTTTGTAATGATAGGAAATGTTATAGAAAATCAGTTCCTGACGGCGGGCAACTGGAGTTTCGGTTCGGCAATAAGCCTTATAATGGCAATTCTTATCATTATTTCCATGTACATAACAAGAAGGCTCGACGCCAAAATAACGGGTGACGGAGGGGACGACAAATGAGAAAGCTTATCAAAAACGGCTATTTGGGTTTGATGCTTTTCTTTTTCTATCTTCCCATAATATACACCGTAGTATTTTCCTTCAACGAGTCAAAGTCTTTAAGTTCATTTACGGGTTTTTCCCTTAAATGGTACGAAAAGATGATACACAGCCACGATATGCTCTCTTCCGTATTCTATACGGTGGCAATAGCTCTCCTTGCAACAGCTGTATCTACCGTTGCAGGCACCGTTACGGCAATAGGTCTGTCACGCTCGGGCAAAAAACTGCGTGGTATCGTTTCGCAGGTAAACGATTTGCCCATAATGAATCCGGATATCGTTACGGCAATAGGTCTGTTGATGTTTTTCAGCACCATTTCCGTAAAAAAAGGCTTTCTGACAATGCTTCTTGCACATATAATGTTTTGCATACCCTATGTGATGTTAAGCGTAATGCCAAAGCTCAGAAGTCTGGATCCCAACTTGCTCGATGCCGCCCTTGACCTTGGCTGTACCCCCATGAAGGCGGTAACAAAGGTCATCGTGCCGCAAATCACCTCCGGCATTGTAACAGGTGCTCTAATATCCTTTACAATGAGCTTTGACGATTTTGTAATATCCTATTTCGTTACCGGAAACGGAGTAAACAACATTTCCATAATAGTGTATACAATGGCAAAGAGGATAAACCCCTCCATAAATGCACTTTCCGCGGTCATAATCGTGCTTATCACCGCCACACTTTTGGTTGCCAACCTGTTACCTATATTGCACGAAAAAATTTACAAACAGAAAGGAATATAAAAAATGAAGAAAATAATTGCCCTTCTCACCGCTTCAATGCTTGCACTGACTGCCTGCAACGCTCCCGCAACTCAAACCACCTCCGACCGAGCAGCAACGGAGAGCAACAACGTGCTCAAGTTCTACAACTGGGGAGAATATATCGGCGAGGATGTTATAAGCCGCTTTGAAGATGAATACAATGCAAAGGTCATTTGCGAATATTACGACTCTAACGAGATGATGTATACAAAGCTTCAGGCAGGGGACAAATATGACGTGCTCATTCCCTCCGATTATATGATCGAAAGACTTTTAAACGAGGATATGCTTCAGCCCATAAACAAAGATGAGATCCCCAATATGTCTAATTTGACCGATTCGGTTAAAAACCTTTCCTACGACTCCGACAACACATACTCCGTTCCCTTCTTCCAGGGCAGTGTGGGAATAGTTTACAACAAGACAAAAATCTCCCCCGAGGAAATAAAAAATCAGGGTTGGGAAATACTCCGTAACGAAAAATACAAAGATGATATCTACATGTATGACTCCGAAAGAGATGCCTTTATGATCGCCCTTAAGGCACTTGGCTATTCGATGAATACCGACAACGAAAAAGAGATCGATGCGGCTTATCAATGGCTTCTTGAGCAAAAAGAAAGAGTAAACCCCGTATATGTTACAGATGAAGTCATAGATTCAATGGCAAACGGCTTAAAGTCCATGGGCGTTGTTTACAGCGGTGATGCCGCCTATGTTTTAAGAGAGAACCCCGATATGGCATACTTTGCTCCCGATGAAGGCACAAACCTTTGGTCCGATGCCATGGTTATTCCCAAAAATGCGGAAAACCCCGAGCTTGCAAACAAGTTCATCAACTTTATGCTTGAAGACGAAAGTGCGCTTGACAACACTCTTACAGTTGGTTATACCACCTCAAACAAAAATGTTTACGAGCAGGTAACCGCCGATGGCGGAGATTTCTGCGACAACGAGGCATACGTAATAAGAACCGACAACAAAAAAGATGAAGTTTTCCACGACAATGAGGTTATTAGAGCAAAGCTTTCCGAGCTTTTGATAAAGGTAAAGGCATAAAAGCCCCCAAATAATAATTTTCTGCAACGCCATCCCACAAAGGGGTGGCGTTATTTTTATGCAAATTTCACAATTTTTTATGCATTATTTTTGAACATCAAAGGACTTTTCTTTTTAAACGGGCTTACAGGGCCGTTAAACACGGTTTGTTAAAGATAACCATATAAATGTAAAGTGAGAAACCCCATACCGAGGCAAAAAGATTGACAAAAAAAAAAACGATGTTATACTTATACTACGAGAAGGCGTATAAGTACGGCTTCTCACCGAACTACCCTCCTTTTGGACGCGGTTGGTTCTATTTGCAAACATTGGGCTTTAAGCCCGATTGTGTTGCGGTAACTGCAGAATGCCGCATCACAAACACCCCCTCGGTATATTCTGCCGAGGGTTTTTAACATACGAAATAAGGAGGAAAAATTTAATGAGGAGATCATTTTTCACAAAAGCCCTTGTCACCGTTGGCGTAGTGGCAAGTAGCTTAGTGCTGAGTAGTATGGCAGTGTTTGCGGCAAATATTACGTCAAACTACACTGCTGATACATTGTCAAAAACAGGTGCCACAATAAGTTCCGATTATAAGTATACTGGTACAAATAGCGGGAGTTATGATTCCGAAAACAAAAAAGCAACTTATTCTTGGGATTTTTCAAGCGGAATCGATGATTCTGCTGTACAAAGCATTTACGGCTTGGAATATAAATCACTTCAAAATAACACCAGTGCCGCAAAATTATCATCAGACGGTGGTTATATAAAATTTACAACCGATGGAAAATTTGATGTATCATTAACTTCTGCAAAAGATAAAAGTGCTGCAGCTTTAAATCTCGGTGATACAGTAGACACCAAGAAAAAAGCTACAGGTTGGGATTCTATTTCGGCAACAGCAGCAACCGCAACAAATCAAGCCGCCGGAACCTATTACATATATAGAGGTAACGATTCCAACGCTAACTTAAGTACATTAACCATTACTGTATATAACGCAGCTTCAACTTCTTGTAAAGTAAATGCTCCTACCGGTTATGCGGGAGATTTTACTCTTTCCGTAGAAGCAGAAAAAGATATAAATGCATTAGTAGCGGATGATACGGTTACGGTTAGCTACAGTGGTAATGACTATGTTATTGATGAATTTGTATACACCGTTACAGCCGACGACGTAACAAAAGGTAGCAAGACTTTAACCGTTCCCGAGGGTTATGCACACCCCATAACATATACCGTAACAGGTACATACAGCGGAATAGACTCTCTTTCCGGCACATTGACCGTCGGAGGAACCGCAGCAACAGTAAGCGGTTCCACCTATTCCGTTGAGGGCTTAAGCTATTCGGACAGTGTAAATGTGGCATACAGCGAGTCAAACTATACCGTAACCCCCTCCACCATAACATTATCCGGAACCCCCAATGCCTCCTATGTTACAACAGTTGAGGCAGATTTAACCTTTGCCTCCGCTTCATCAATAAGCGATAGTTTTTCAATGGCATTTACAAAAGATGTAAATAAAGGCGATTTGGGAAACGGTGTGTATGCAATAGATAATTTAAAATACTCCGGTAACAGCGCTTTTGTAGGTTTATCCGGATATATCACCAATAGTTCTAATCCCAAAGATGCCGCCGGAATTTTCGGAAGCGACATCGGTATCCCCGTGGAGGGTTGTGCGTTAGCTTTTAAAACAGGAAACGTAAACGGCAAAATGACTGTTTTTACTTATGGTAATAAAGGTAAAAGTGTATATATAAGAAAAGTTGATTCATCCAATAATGTCACAAAAACCAACTCTTATTATACGTTTAGTGAAAATAACGGACTTTATCAGCCTATAAGCTTTACCGTTGATGCAAACAGCACCTACTACTTCTTCGGACAGAATACCAAGCTTAGATATTATGGCGTTAAGTTTGTTGCAGCCGACGATAAAGTCAGCAAAAACATAACCACCGTAAGCGATAATACCATCACTTCCGACCCCGCCTTACCCTCCCCCGTTGTTGCATATTCATATAACGCAGCCGGAGACTATATTTTGGTAGGTCTTAATAATGAGCACTTAGCTTATGACAGTATAACCATTGACGACTCTGTTACTATCAATTCGGCATATAAGTCAATTCAATTTGCCGAAGGTGACATTGTAACGGCTTCGAATTTGAATTCGGATGCCATATTTGTAGTAGAGTTAGATTCTGTTCCTTCCGCTGTTCAATCCATAGGCGGAACTTGGACATTTGGAATGGAGGAATGAAAATGAAAAAATATACAAGCCCTAAAATAACAATTACTTCCTTAAGTAACGAAAGTATAATCACAAAAAGCGGTTTAGCAGCCACTAAAAATGTGGATTACACATTTTCAAGCGGTTCTAAATATTCTGCTTCCGCCCTTCACTTAAACAGCTGATACTTCTCCCCTCGACTGCAGCGAGGGGATTTTTGTTGTAGGACTTTATCACACATGTCAACATCCACCTTATACAAACCATAACTTTTTATATGCATTCACAAATCAAAACATCTTTTAAAACTATTTGACATTGCTTTTGAATAGTGTTAAAATTTTTACTATAGGCGATGAGGAACCACTGATTAATTAATCATTCGCATATTTGGCTAATGTTCCCGCATACTGTGTCAAAGCTCATGTTTGTAACTTTGCACGCAAAGTTACAAATCCCGTAGGGACGGACTATTTTGCATAGCAAAATAGCCGCTACGTAGCTTCTGGCTATGCCATCGGGTCTTTTCCTTGTCTGCGAAAACATTATCTCAAATCTGCTTCAAGTGAATTAATCAGCGCTTCCTTAATATTTTATCAAGTATTACAGAAGAAATAGCACCAAT
>DFJD01000037.1:1181-18876 GCA_002372875.1 Clostridiales bacterium UBA3680 | reverse complement strand
ACAGCAGGAAGAAAACCATATAATGGAAAATATTATTTATAATGAACTGCTTTACCGCGAATATAATGTCAATGTTGGTGTGGTAGAATATAATCATAAGGACAATGAGGGCAAAAGCAAGCGCACACAGCTTGAAATAGATTTTGTTGCCGCTAAAGGCAGCGAGAAATTGTATATTCAGTCTGCATTGACAGTATCTGAAGAAAGTAAACGTATGCAAGAGATCAATTCACTTACAAGGGTAAATGATTCCTTTAAGAAAATAGTTATTGTAAAAGAAAATATTATCCCATGGTATGATGAAAACGGCATTTACTATATTGGTATAGAACAATTTTTACTTGAAGATAATATTTGATACAAATATCATTGACCATAAATTTACGGCTTTGGATATTGTTTGTGCACGGACATTATGTTATACTGTAAAGAGATATTCTTTATTCCTGATTCGAAAAAGGAGGGTTTCGGGTGAAAGATATATTTTTAAAACGGGCGGCTGCAGCGGCTCTCACTTTGCTGATAATATCGGATGTTTTGCCGTTAAACAAGCATTTATACCCGTTTGGGGGAATAAGCGTTACGGCAAATGCCGCAGATAACGAAAATGTTGTTGACCTCGAAAAATTAAGCGGCGATTATAAGGCACAGGACGGGGATGTACTGACGGGAACGCTTTCTGAAGATTATTCTGTCTCCGTAGCCGACGGTGCGACCGTCACATTAAGAAATGCAATAATTCAATACAACGGTATAAATTGTCTGGGAGATGCAACTATCGTTTTGGATGGGACTAACTCTGTTCATGGAACCGGCAATTATCCGGGGGTCTTTATTCCCCCAGATAATACACTCACGATCAACGGCAGCGGAACAATAATCGCAACAGGCGGTACCGAGGGTGCGGGTATCGGCAGCGGATATAACAGTTCCTGCGGCAATATCACGATCAACGGCGGTTCCGTGACAGCCGCAGGCGGGTCTAACGGTGCAGGCATCGGCAGCGGATTTGGCGGTTCCTGCGGAACAGTCACGATCGACGGTGGCAATGTGACAGCAACAGGCGGGACAAACGGTGCAGGCATCGGCAGTGGATATTCCGGTTCCTCCTGTGGTAATATCACGATCACCGGTGGCAATGTGACAGCAACAGGCGGTGAAAACGGTGCCGGTATTGGCAGCGGATGTTTCAGTTCCTCCTGTGGTAATATCACGATCACCGGTGGAAATGTGACAGCAACAGGCGGGGAAAATGCCGCAGGAATAGGATGCGGTTCAGGCGGAATGTGTGGCAAAATCAGTATCAGTAAAACAGCCCGTATTACAGCAAAAGGCGGCAGTTCTACCGTTTCTGCCATCGGTTTGGCGACAGGGGAAATGTGCGGGCCCGTAACGATCGACGGTGATGTGGTCAAGATAACGGATAGTTTCTACTTGTCCGATAACTTGTATCCGACAGGGGGAGCAAATGCAGTCAAGACCGCAGACTTTGAAAACAATATGATCACCTACACCGCAGATGACGACTATCATTTTGCACCGTTTAACGATATAGTCAAAGGCGGCGTGACCGTACACAGAAACAGCCGATATACGGTAGTTGTTTCGGGTAAGATGTCCGAGTTCGCAAAGATTTCTGTCCCCGATGCCATAGAAGATGTTAATGAAAATATAGTTGAGTTTCGTTTTGAAGACGGCTTCCCCGACGGCTGGACTACCGAACAGAGCGATACCTCGGGTACTGCATGGAAACGGGGAACAGGTGATAATTCGGAGGATACGGGTGCTCACACGGGTGAATATAATATGAAGCTTGTGGCTCCGGAAGAGGCGATCGGTAAAAATTACTATCTTATTACACCCACATGGGATCTGAGCGGTTATAAGACGGTAAGCATTGACTTTGCGTATATAAATTCCGTCAAATACATTGCCGACGAATTTGGCATTTATTACCGCTACCTTGACGAAAACGGTAAAAATACGTCCTGGAAAAAGCTTTACAGCAACAAAAACAGTCACAAAAATTGGACGTGCGATAAAATATACCTGCCTGCCGAGGCTATGTGCGCAAACGTTCAGATAGGTTTCAGGGCAACGACACATTTAGGTAACGGCGTGGGACTTGACGATGTTGTTTTTACCAAAATACCGCTTTTGGGCGATACCGACCTTGACGGCAGCGTTACCGATAATGATGCGGCACTTGTGCTTAAATATATAAGCACGGGCAAGCCTTTCTTTGAGGATAATGTCGAAAACGAAAACGCTTTGGCTGCTGCTAACGCAGACTGCACCGGCGATATTGATATGCTTGATGTTATAAAAATACTGCAAATACTGCAAATATCAGAAGAAATAGGACAGGAAATATCGTAAGTTTGAAAAAATCTGATATACGATCAATAAAAGGTGAAAGACTAACTATTAAAAGTCAAGTCTTTTTTAAGACAGGTGACGGTTCTGTGTCACGGTCGCTGTTTAAGCGGATTACACCTATTTTATAGGAACGGAGATGTGCGCGAGCGATAATCTGTACATCTGTTAAGACATTATAGTAGTTCCTTTGCTTCTATCTCAAAGCAAATCAAAAAACAGAAAATGTGATAATAGTCAAAGTCACATTTTTCACTGTTACTTGTATAAGTGTTTTTACAACCTCATACATACATTTTATTTCGAATTGTTATAAGAATTATATTTTACCGAAGCTTGCTTCGGTCACAATGGGTGGTTCGAAGGAGGGCAACGCCCATTTCCAAAACGGCAAGAATTGAGAAAATATTTCTCCGAAAAATTCTCTGCCGCAAAAATAAAAAAAGTCCGATCAGCAGAAAACCGCAGCCACCCAAGCTGCGGATTTTTCTGCACCCAAAATCGGACAAACAAAAAAACTTGCAAGATATGATCGCTTCATTCCTGCCGGTGTTTTTTTAGTGTAATCTTGAAATGTCGATATTTGGCTGCTTTTACCGGGTTACTATTTGAATACTTAATTTATGCGAAAGTATATTTATTTCCGGTAATTATTATGGTATAATTATTTATGTGGTTTATAGTCTTATCTTAATAAGGAGTAACGAAATGGCTAAAGGGTTATTGGATAAATTGTTGGATAAAATATTTGATGAAAAATTTACCGGTTGGTATGGGGAAAAGCTGACGGAAAAAGAACTGAAATTCGCCAATCTTTTGGGAAAGAAAGGCAAGATACTCAGAAATGTATACCTCCCCAAAGATAACGGAGAAACTTCGGAAGTGGATGTTATTTACATTACACAAAAGGGAATTATCGTTATAGAAAGCAAAAACTATTCCGGTTGGATATTCGGGGATGAAAAGGGACAAAAATGGACGGTAATGCTGCCAAATAAGCAGAAAAATCAATTTTACAATCCGATTTTGCAAAACAAAACCCACATAAAATGGATGAAAAACACCGTGGGAGAAGATATCCCCTTATTTTCCGTGATTGTATTTTCCGAAAGATGTGAACTGAAAAAAGTCACGGTTTACTCCGATGATGTTAAAGTCATTAAACGAGACAGACTTTATGCTAATATCAGAGATATATGGGAAAACAATCCGGATACACTCTCCGAGGAACGAGTGGAAGAACTTTATGAACAATTAAAACAGTACACGAAAGTCGGAAAAGATGTAAAGAAAGAACACATACAAAATATCAAAGACAAATTTGAACCAAAGCCGCAAAATACGGCATCTGCAACCGAATATAGCGAAACAGTTGAAACGGAAGATAGCGTGAAACTTGCAGAAAATAATGAACCTACAGTGAATGAGGAACCGATACCCAAAGAAAAAACATGCCCGAAATGCGGTAATCCTCTTATTTTACGAACAGCCAAAAGAGGCGAAAATGCCGGAAAGCAATTCTACGGGTGCAGTAATTACCCGAAGTGTAGATATATAGAGAATTTGTAGGAAGTTGTGTAGGGGGATATCATGAAATACAATAAACTAATAAGAGACAACATTCCCGAAATAATCAAAAATAACGGGAAAGAATGTACGATTGAGGTGCTGAACAACGAAAAATATATTTACTATCTCGAAGAAAAGCTGAAAGAAGAAATGGCGGAATATTTAAGGATGTAGAAGAACTTACAGACCTTGTGGAGGTCGCTTACGCACTTGCGAAGGCGAAGGGATACACAACAGAACAGTTTAACGATATGAGACAAGAACAGTGCCAAAATGCACTTGAAAGATATTGGAATAGGTAACATAAACGAAAGAAGGTTTTATTATGAAAAAGAAAATATTTGCACTTACAACAGCTTTACTTATTACAGCTACACCCGTGTTTGCCGATAGTGATATAAGCGTTGAGGTAAACGGAAAAAATGTTGACTTTGCCGAATATGACAATGTAAAGCCATATATCGAAAACGACTATACACTTGTGCCGATAAGGGCAATTGCCGAAAATCTCGGTCTTAATGTTGGTTGGAACGAAGAGACAAAAACGGTGTCGTTATCAAATGAGGGTACCGACATAAACATAGAAATAGACAGCTACAACGCAATCGTGAACGGCGAAAGTGTTTCGCTTGATATTCCGGCAAGAATAACAGATAGCAGAACTTTTGTGCCGCTGCGTTTTGTATCGGAAAGCACGGGGGCAGATGTGAAATGGGACGGTGAGACCAAATTGATCTCGATAAACACCAATGAAGAAAAAACCGAAGGAACATTTGGCGGACAAGGCGGCGGACAGCGTGGACAGGGCGGTGCAATGACACAGAATTTACCCGAGATACAAGCCGTTATCGATGAAAACTCCTCAAAGTTCACACAGCTTTCTTATAACGATGAAAAAACAGGCATCACCCTTGAATACAGCCTTTATGTACCCGAAAATTATGATGAAAATACATCTTACCCGTTTATAATGTACATTCCCGATTCCTCCGCTTCCGGCAAGAGTGCAAAGGAGATCGTTGAACAATATTACGGTGCAAATGTATGGGTAACGGACGAGGATCAGGCTAAACACGCCTCATTTGTGCTTGTACCCGCATTTTCGGAGACTGTGGTCGATGATAACTTCAATGTATCTGAACAGGTAGAGGCGGCTGTAAACCTTATAAACGACCTTACCGCAAAATACAATATCGACAAAAGCAGGCTTTACACTACGGGTCAGTCGATGGGCTGTATGACATCGCTTTATCTTAACAGCAAATATCCCGATATGTTTGCTGCATCCATGTTTGTTTCGGGTCAGTGGGATATATCTGTACTCAAAGGTCTTGAAGATAAAAAATTCTTCTATATTACCGCTGGCGGTGATGCAAAGGCATCGGGCGGTCAGGACGAAGTTAAGGCTATGTTCGATGAAGATGGCGTAAAATACACCTATAACGAATGGAGTGCACAACTTTCCGATGAGGAACAGACCGCACTTGTCAACAGTCTTCTTGAAGAAGGACTTAATGCCAATATGATACGTTTTGAAACAGGCACGGTACTTACCGAAAGTTCTGGCATGGAACATATGGCGTCATTCAACTACGGTTATAAACTTACCGCCGTGAGAGATTGGTTATTTGACCAAAAATAAATTCGGCAAAAATGCACATTAGCCTTACAACTGCATCAAAGCGGACTTAAGTTCGTTAAGGTACGGTTGTAAGGCCGTGTGGCAACGGTTTTAAGCATCACACAAAAACACAGCTATCCCCACATCATAAGCATTTACCTTATGCCCGAACATTTCAAACGGTTCGGGCAATATTTCGCCTTTTTCTATCTTTTCTGCACCTTCTATAAGTTTCGGTACAAGGGATATATCGACAGGGCAAGTGCCGTGGCACGGGTATATTTCTTTAATTTCTTCTTTGAATTTCAGCAGTCTTTTTAAACTTAGGATATATGCCGAAATGTTCCGCATAGGTCCAAACATAAATATTTTTCCGTCTTGTATGGGATCTCCGCTGAAAAGCTTACCGCTTTTTACATCAAGCAAAGCGGTGCTTCCGGGGGTGTGACCGGGTAATGCTATTGCTTTAAGGGGTCTGCCGCCGATGTCTATAATATCTCCGTCATAAATCGGTTCTATCGTTTGCGATGAATGGGGCTTACGGTAATTCACAAGTTCCGAGGGATTCATCATTACCGTGTCAAATTCTTCGTTACTGCCTATGTGGTCGGGGTCGGTATGGGTATTGAAAAGCTTTATCGGTAGCGTAGTCAATTCCCCGGCAAGTTCCTTGGCATTATGCACTTGCATTCCGCTGTCTATAAGCAAGGCGTGTTCCGTTCCCATAAGCAGAAAGAAACGAACGCCCTTGTCTTCGTATCTGTATGTGTTTTCGTCAATTTTTATCCAACTCATAAATACCTCCTTAAATATAAGAAATGAAAATTACCTTGTTCATTTCATCCAAAGAAATCAATTTATCATATGTGCATATAACTCCGCCTTGTCCCCTTTTTACAGAGGGGATTTTATCAAGTAATTTAAAGATTGATATTATTAAATGCAAAACGGGCAAGTCCATTCATTCCTTGCCCGCAAACTTAATCGGTAAACCCTAATTCATGCAATTCAATATTATTGAATTCTTCTGAC
This sequence comes from Clostridiales bacterium UBA3680, assembly GCA_002372875.1. Lineage (GTDB taxonomy): Bacteria > Bacillota > Clostridia > Lachnospirales > CAG-274 > UBA3680. The sequence goes on along the minus strand of DFJD01000037.1, from coordinate 12,278 downwards.
AATGTATAAGATGTTACCCTAACTTTTTTGCGGTTAGGAACAAGTATTCCCCTGTCACACCAATCTGTACACCATTTATTTATGGCTCTTGGTGTTACAGAAAAAATATCGGCTAAATCTTTTGTTTTTATCTCTGAAATATGATTTTCAATTACATATCGCAACATTTTCTTATCCCGTTTTGACAATTTATCAACAACGGGATTTGTTTTTTCGGATTTATTGGCATCTAATGCAGTTTCATAGATTTTTTCAGCATTCAAAGCCATTATCCTGATGAAGAAACCTATCCATTTTTCGAGATGCGGTGGGTTATTTCTTCCGTCATAATATAGGGCGGGCAGTCCCATTTGTAAACTGTCGTAATATCCGTCAAGGTCGGTTGCATAATACTCTTCCATTGAATTAAAACCTTTGAAATCATAGCCATTTTCCATAAGAATATACGTTGCCAATGCACGAGATGTTCTGCCGTTTCCGTCTGTAAATGGATGTATAGTCGCAAACTGATAATGGAATATTGCGGCAACCAACGGAACAGGCAAGTTACCGACAGTATAATACCATTCTACCAAATCATTTAGCAAGACTTCAACATCGCTCCATTCGGGAGGTATATATTCGGGAATGCCTGTTCGATTATCATAAACTGCAAAAAGCACACCTGGAGGCATAGCCCCTCTCAATTCAGTTCGTTTATGGCTTTTTCCTTTTTTTACGATAATTCCATGCAGTTCTTTTATAAAATCAACAGAAATTTTCCTCTTCCTAGCACATTCCTCCTCTAAAAAAGTCAGTGCATCCCAATAGTTTAATACCTCTTTTTCGGCATTTATCTTTGTGCCTTGTTCTTTCTTTTTTATTACTCTTTCTACTTGGTCATAAGATAACACATTTCCCTCAATACTTGTGGAAAAGTGGGTTTTTTTCATTTTGGCATTATAAATAAATTCCTGTTTTACCCTTGTAGGCAGGTATAAATAATCTAATGCTGTTCTGCATTGTTCAATTCGCATCAGATCGTTTACCATTTCGTTTGTGTATATAAATTTAGGTTCAAACATAAAATCACTTCCTTTAGGTCATTATATCACATATTGTTCCTTAATGGAAGTATCGTGTTCCTTATTCGTTCCTTAAAAGTTCCTTAAAAGTTCCTTATTATGTGCTTATTTGTTCCTTGTCCGTTCGTTAATGTGAAAAATTGTATTTATAAGAGACAATTCCACCGAATATCTCCTTAAATATAAAAAACGGGAATTACCTTGTTCATGTCATCTAAAGAAATCAATTTATCATAAGTGCATATAACTCCGCCTTGTCCTCTTTTTACTGAGGGGATTTTATCGAGTAATTTGAAAGCGGAAATATCTTTTTTTGTGGGGTCGGCGTGTTTTTTTATTTCTATGGGATAAAGTGTATTGTTTTCCTCGATAAGAAGATCGATTTCATTCATGTCTTTATCTCTGTAAAAATACAACGGTGGTTCTGTAATACCTCTGTTGTAGTAGCTTTTTATTATTTCACCTATCACAAAGCTTTCAAAAAAAGCACCCGACATCGCACCGTTTTTCAATGTGTCGGCTGTATTCCATCTTGTAATATAAGCCGCAAGTCCAGTATCAAGGAAGTATAATTTCGGGGTTTTAACGGTTCTTTTCGTGATATTTCCCGAATACGGCTTCAAAAGATAAACGATATTTGATGTTTGAAGAATGGACAGCCACCTTTCTGCCGTCGGTTGGCTTATGCCCACATCTCTCGCAATTGAAGCAAAATTTACAAGTTGCCCGGTACTTGCCGCAACCACGGTCATAAATTGCAAGAATTTATTCTCATCACCCACCTGTGTCAATTCTCTGACATCTCTTTCAATGTAGGTTTTAACATATGCACCGTAAAACATTTGCCAATCATAGTCTTTGTTACTCCAAAGTGCCGGCATACCGCCACGATGGATATTTTCCCATATTTCGTCGTAAGTAAAGGGCTTTACACTTTTTCTTCTCTTCGAAAAGAATTCGTCTGTCGTAATAAAGGGTTCATCAAAATCACAGTCGTATTTTTCTCTCATCGACAAACCGAGAAGATTGACAATACCCATTCTTCCCGCAAGGGTCTCACTTACATTTTTCATAAGCTTAAATTGTTGCGCCCCCGATAGATAGAATTGCCCTTTATCGTTGTTTTGGTCGATATACATCTTAATATAAGGGAAAAGATTGGGGGCATACTGTATCTCATCAATAAAAACAGGAGGCGGATTGTCTTTCAAAAAGGTGTTACCGCTTTCTTGTGCAGTCATTTTTAATATGGGGTCGTCAAGGGTAACATAGTCTACATCTTTTACGGTTTCTTTAAGCATAGTGGTTTTTCCCACCTGTCTGGGACCCGTCACCATAACCGCACCGAACATTTTAGCTAATGTGGAAATTGTTTTTTCCGCGTGTCTTTTTATGTACATAGCTGCCACCTCTTTTCGGCTAATTTAATATTCAATGTTATTATATCCCAAGTTGCACGGATTTTCAAGTGTATTTACAACTAAATATCCACCAAAGAAAATAATGTAAAAATAGCAAGCCCCCAAACCGTAAGGAATGGGGGCGAATTTAAACACGCGGAATATTTGACGCTTACAATCGCTTACTTGTATACTGTCAAATTCGTAAGTTTGATTTACGAATTTGACGATTGAAAAACAGCGGAAATGATTTTATAATCAGGATATAGACTATATTCAAAACCACGCACGGAAAGTGCAAATGTTTGAAGGGAGAATAGAAATGAAACGGAAAATATTTATGCGTGCGGCAGCTATGGCGGTTGCGGCAGTAATGGCAACGGGATATTTACCCGAAATATCGCCGAAATTTGAAACGGCGGAATCTGTCTATGCAGCAGATATCACGCTGAATACGGCAATCGTTATCAATTCATCAAACAAAAGTACATACAACGGCAAAACGATAACAGGCACAGTGCCAAGCAGTTCTTATGCAGGAAATCAAGGCACATTTATTTCAAGAGGTGCGATAGTGGTTGACGGTATCGAGCTGAACCTTACGATAGACGGCTTTAATGCGGATTATTCGGATCAGTATTCCCCACGTTCGGGCATATCGCTTGTAAACGGTGCAAAACTGCATCTGACGGTAAAGGGTACAAACAACCTTACGGGCGGCTTCGGCGGTGCGGGTATTTCCGTTCCCGACGGCTGCACGCTTGAGATAACGGCGGAAAGTACGGGTACGCTCAACGCAACGGGCGGCAAAAACTATGGCGGCGGCGCAGGCATAGGCTCTAACGGTAACCACCTCAATACAAATACTCAAGCAGTTAACATATATCCTCAAGGCTTGGGTAATATTACTATTAACGGCGGCACAATAAATGCACAGGGTGGTGCTTGGTACATTTATTATGACGAAACAGGTGGTGCGGCAGGTATCGGCAGCAGCGAATTAAGCGGTGCAACAAGTAATAAAAATTACGGAGCTAATACTTACATCAATAATATCACGGGTAATATAACAATAAACGGCGGTACTGTTACGGCAACAGGCGGCTATGGTGCGGCGGGTATCGGCGGCGGCAATAGCGGAACAGTCAAAACGATAAATATCAAAGGCGGAAATATAACGGCAACAGCAGGGCAAAACGGAGGTGCCGCAATAGGTCTTGGTGCAAATGCATTTGTGACCGAATCAGACGGAACACTTACCTGTCCGAGTATTGATATTTCGAGCGGTACGGTAAAGGCAAACGGAAACATTGGCTATGGAAATGTTTCAGGAGATAGCCAAAATACAGGCGGAAGTGTTGCTATAAGCGATTCTGCCGCAGTAAACTGCACAGGCACTATAAATCCGACAACTGCAAGTTACGGCAGCCGAACATTTAGCTTTACAATATACGACAGTTCTCTTACGCAGACTGTAAAAAATGCGGAGATAGACCTCCCGCTTGAAAGAAAGGCGACAGCTGATATTACGGTTGATAAGGCGGGAATTGGTACGGCAGCGGTAACGGCGCTTTACACAAGCGATCAGTTAAGCGGTTCGGGTACGGCGACAGTCAAGTTCAATAATAAGAGTTTTACAAGCGAAAGCATATCCCTTGCAAATGCAAATAATACGCTTGTACTCGGCGGCTATCTCTACAATTTTTCGGGTACGATATACGATAAAAATATCGCACTTAATACAACGGCAGACTTTACTCTTGACGGTGTGAGCAATATTTTTGCAAATGCGGTATATACCCCCGAAATTGCAGGCACAGGCGAAAAATCGGGTGTGGCGAAGTTCAGCGGATATTTTATAACACCGACGGAGCTTTCGGGGGCTAAAACTTTCAAGGTGACAGACAGCAATAATAAAACATATTCAAGGGAAGTCATTTTTCCTGCGGCAAGTTTGCATAAAAGTGATTTGAATTTTTCGATAACAGACGGAACTGTTCCCGCAGAAGTGAAATATGTTGACGAAAACAATTCGGAACAGACCTGTTCGTCATTCAGTATGGCTGCGAACGAAACATCTTGGGGTACTGCGGGCAATACAAACTGGATAGTTGTAAACAATGATATGACTGTCAGCGACAGAATAACGATAAACGGCACTGTAAACCTTATCCTTTGTGACGGAGCCGTACTTACCGCAGATAAAGGCATAACGGTCTTAAAAGGCAATACTCTCAATATATACGCTCAGCAGGACGGCACAGGCTCGCTTTATGCTTACGGAAACAAGGTTACTTCTTACAAGTATAATAATTTTTCGGGTATCGGCGGATACACTTATTGTCAAAATGGTTGGACATTTACCGAAACAGGCAGTATATCTATATACGGCGGAAATATTAATGCAACAGGCGGTAAAGAGGCGGCAGGCATCGGCGGCGGTACGAGCAGCGACGGCGGAAATATCACTATCTACGGCGGTACGATAAATGCAGCAGGCGGTGAAAAAGCGGCAGGTATCGGCTCAGGATCGAATGATTCAGTTTTTCTGTACAACGGCGGTACGATAAAAATACTCGGCGGAAATATAACGGCTGTCGGCGGCAACGGAATTTACGGCGGTGCGGGTATCGGCGGCGGTTCTAAATGTGACGGAGGCAATATAACCATCAGCGGCGGTACGGTAAATGCAAGAGGCGGCGGAAGCAATCAAAACTACGGGGCAGGTATCGGCGGCGGTGCAGCCGATGGTAACAAAATAGGAGCGGGTGCAGGCACTATAACCATTACAGGCGGAAATATAACCGCAAATTCGAGTGGTAACGGAAAAGGTATCGGTACGGGCGCAAATGCAAACACCGGCGGTACTGTTTCGCTCTCCTGGACAAAAACTTCGGACAGCATATTTGCAAACAGCTACGGTGCGAAAAGTATCACACTTAATAAAGATTTTATGATAAAAGACACCGATACAGCCGCAGCGACAGACAATATAGCAAACAATACTATTGTTCCGAATTTTACCGTTTCTTTTGATAATAACGGCGGTTCTGGCACTATGGATAGTATCGGCTATGCTTCGGGCAGAGAATATACACTTCCCGAATGTACATTTACCGCACCCACAGGAAAAACCTTTGACAAATGGGAGATAAACGGCAAAAATTATGCGGCAGGCGAAAGCGTTGTTATAAGCGGTGATACCACGATAAAGGCAATTTATAAAATGATCCCGAGTACCGTTACTTTTAATATGAAAGGTCACGGCGAGGATCTTTCGCAGACAGTTGAATACGGCGCAAAAGCAACACAGCCCGAAGCACCTTCGGCAGAAGGCTATACTTTCAACGGCTGGTTCAGTGATGAAAACTGTGAAACTGCGTTTGATTTTGATAAGGCGATAACCGAAGATACTATCGTTTACGCAAAATGGACAGCCGACGGATATACAATAAGCTATGACCTTGACGGCGGCGAAAATGCGGCGGCAAACCCCGAAAGCTACACTGTTGAAAGCAATACCATAACCCTTGCCGACCCGACCAAAACAGGCTATACCTTTACGGGTTGGACCTACGAGGGACAGACAACACCTACAAAAGACGTTACTATCGCAAAAGGCAGTACGGGAACCAAGAAATTTACAGCAAATTGGCAGATAAACCAATATACGATAACCTTTGATACGGACGGCGGAACGACAGTTGACAGTATAACACAGGATTACGGCACGGCGATAACACTGCCCGATGCACCGACAAAGGATGATTGTATATTTGGCGGATGGGAGGATCTGCCCGAAACTATGCCCGCATCAAATACAACTGTAAATGCAAAATGGATAACCCTTACAAAATACGAGGCAAAAGAGCCCACCTGTACCGAAACGGGCAATATCGAATATTATCTCGGCTCCGATGGAAACCGTTATGTAAAAGATGAAAACGGATATAAAAAAACAACTGCGAATGAAGTTACTATTCCCGCAAAGGGTCATAGAGAGGGCGAAATAAGCTGGACATGGGATCATTATGCGGCAAACGGAGAACTCAGGGCAGTTATTACAATAAAATGTGCCGACTGTGACGGATATTATTATTCCCCGCAAGTTGCTGATTCGATAACCACAAAGGTCACAAAAGAGCCTACGGCAGACGAGGACGGCGTGCTTACCTACACCGCAATATTTGAATATAATGGCGTGACCTATACCAACAGCGACTATACCGAGCCTATCCCCAAAACAACAGCTGTTGCTGTGATAGGCACAACAAGTTACTCTTATCTTAAGGCTGCGCTTGATGCCGCAGCAGAGGGCGATACGGTAATCCTTATTGCCGATGTAGACGAGCCCGATGCAGTCTGCGGAGGCTATCCGTACTATGACAATGCATTCACCCTTGACCTTAACGGTCACACCGCAACGGTAAAAAGTTTAACAATGTCTAACAATATTACTATTAAAAACGGTACATTAAATGCTGCTGTATGTAATAACAGCGGCGGCGGAAACCATACCTTAAAACTTGACGGCGTTGTATTAAACGCTGCAGCAGGCGAGGGCTTAAACGGCATTTCCTGGGGTGCGTATGGAATAACGCTTTTGTCGGGCAGTAAAATAACCGTTGACAATTCGGATTTTTATGCCGGTAATTACGATGGGCTGGAGCTTGTTATAGATGATACCTCATCCATAGTATTAAAAAATGCAAGGATAAGTTTCTTTGATAATACAAACGGCTCTGTCGAGGAAATAGAAAAATATCTCCCCGCAGGTTATTCGTTAAAGCACGATGAGGATGATTACGGCTATTATATAATCGATGCAAACGGCAATAAGGTAACGGATGCCGAGGAGCTGCTTGCAAAGAATTTTGTGCTTACAAAGGTCGAGGCAAAGGCGGCAACTTGTGAAGAGGACGGCTGTATAGAGCATTATACCGACACTCACGGCAATTTCTATATCGAGCAAAAAGGTGCATATATTAAAGAAAAGGCCGAGAATGTTATTATCCCCGCACTTGGTCACAGCTGGGGCAAGCCGACCTACAAATGGTCTTATGATTATTCTGCCTGCACCAGAACAAAGAAATGCCAAAACGACAGCACACACATATTGACCGATAAGGTAAACACGACCATAGAGGGCACGACCGCAACGGCGGTATTCAATGATGAGGTAACAAAGTATTCGCATACATCAAACATAAATGACAAGGGCGAACAAGACGGTAATTACGACAACGGACTTGATACAAAAGAGACCGTTAAAATAGACGGCGCAAAAAAATTAAAAGTTACGCTGAAATATAACACCGAAAACGGATATGACTTTGTTTATGTATTCAAAAATGCCGACGATACCGAGCCTATGACTATTACCGAGGGCGAAGAGGAAATTTCTCTCAAACTTTCGGGTGAGGACACAAAAACCTTTGAAGTCGAGGGTGACAGCGTGACATTTGGCTTTACTTCCGATAGCGGCGTGAACGGATACGGCTATTATGCCACAGTTACCGCCGAAATGACCGATGTTCAAATAAAGGAAGGGATCGAAATATCGATTATCGGTGATGTAAACTTTGACGAAAAAGTTGATGATGAAGATGCGGCACTTGTGCTTAAATATATAAGCGCAGGCACACCGTTCTTTGCAGATGACAGCGATAAAAATGCAAAGGCAATAAAGGCGGCAAACTTTGACGGCATAGGCGAAGTTGATATGCTTGATGTAATAGCCATACTTCAAAAATCAAAACAGGCTTAAGCACAGTTTACAAAAAGACCAAAAGGCGGCTTTTCAGCCGCCTTTTTATATACAGATACAAACAGATGATTCAAAAATATCGCCTTTTACATTAAATTTGGCATCGCCGCCATGTTTTTTTGCAATGGCTGTTATTGAATTTATTCCCGTTCCTATTTCGTTTCGCTTGCTTGAAATAAATGCGCCGTTTTCCATGTGTATATTTCCGTCACAGTTATTATCCATCGTTATATATAACATGCCTGCTTTTATATATGAACAGAGTTTTATAAAACGACCTTGACTTTCGGTGCGGCAACAAGCTTCCACAGCATTTTCAAGCAGATTTCCAAAAACAATGCACAGTTGTGTTTCGGTAAGATTTGAGAAATTTGATACTTCGGACGGTATTTCAAGGCGTATATCATAATTTATATTATTTTCTTCCGCTGCTTTTGCGTAATATGTTATTATCGCATTAAGCGCATCATTGCGGCAGTATACTTTCACATTGTCCTGTGGTATGGCTTTTATAAGTTTTTCAATATACGCTTTTGCCTTTCCATACTCCTTTTCGTCAATAAAACCGTTAAGAACTATGTATTGATGTTTCAGGTCATGCCGTTGGCGTTTCAATTCTTCTGCGGTATCTATCAACATTCTTCCGCTTTCATACTGTGCGGTCATTTGTTTTTCCATTATTCGCATATTTTCGGTAAGACGGCGGTTTTCCGCCTTTAGAATCACTATATTGCGAAGGTCTATACCTGTCAGATATTCGTTCATCACAAGAAAAACAAGCACACCGATTTGAAAAAACAGTGTTTTGTAACTTACAAAGTTAAGACTGTAATTTATAAGTTCAAGCATCACAAAAAATGTCATTGCAACATAGGCTGCCGAAAACTTTTTTATATTTTTATCTTTTGTGCCTTTTATGCAGACGTTTGTACACATCGCAACAAAATTCACCAACATTAGATAATGGAAAAAGAACATACTTTTGTGAAACGGCAGTCTGCCCGAAAGCTGTAATATCACCGCTGCCAAAACAGAAACAGCAGTAACGGCGGCAAGCACATCAAGAACCCTGCTTTTTTTATCTTGTATGCAGCGCGTAAACATAAGTATCGGCAAAGATGTCACAAACATACTCATAAACGCACCGACATAAAGCACATACGGTCTTTGAACGATAAGTACGGTAAAATTGCACTCACAAAGGCTCCATAAGCCGAAACTGATACCAAACAAGCCAAGCCACATTAAGGAACTTGCTTTTATTTTTGACGGTAAAAGCGCAATATACATTATTATCAGGAAAGCACCTATAAATATTTGCAGTATTGCCAACACAAACGGCACAGACATCTTAAAAAACAGATAGCGCATAAGGTCACTTCCCTCGCCGTAAAGAGGCGGTGACAGGCTTAAGTTATCTCTGTCATATGGGAATTCATAAACGAATTCTATGTGAGTCACCTTTTGGGCTGTCGGGATATTGATAAGACACACCTGTGTAGGCGGATCTTTCATTATATCAGGGTAAGTGCCCTTTTTGCCGTAACTGTATATTTCCGCATTATCCGCCGTTACCTGCAAAGGAGCATAAACGGTTTTGACATACATCATATCATTCGTCGATATGACAAAATCGTTGTAAAGATGTATCTTTGTACCTTTTTCCACATTTTTAAGCGTATACGGAAGAGAGATCTTTTCTCCCTTTATATCCGTTCCCTCCACATCCATATACATTTCCGAAGCAGAGGATATGTTGCGAATATAATGCGGTGCGATATTTTTGGATAAAAGTACGCCAAATAAAACAAAAAATACTACAAAAAATACTTTTGACAGATATTTTTGCATATATCTCACCTGTTTCTCATCACAGAAAATACATATTCGTTGAAGCTATCGCATATCTGCGGAAATTCACGCTGTTTTATAGGCACCTTTTCGCCGTTTTTCATCTCAAAAACATATATACTTCGGTCAATATTTTCAACGTGGTCAAAATTTACGATATAAGATTTGTGGCAGCGGAAAAAATTTGTGCCGCAAAGTTCTGCACTTAAATTGTCAAGCGTAGCCGTTTTATGAAGCAGTTCACCGTTTAAAAGATGTATGTACACCGTATGATTGTTTTGTTCCGCAAAAACTATATCCTCGTTGTCTATAAGTCCCGAATTTTTACCAAGCGAAATACAACGGCGTTTTGTTGTCATGCGTCTTGACCTTGCTCTTTCAAGCACTTCAATTACACCATCCGTCCTTACGGGCTTTTCAAGATACCTTTCCACATTAAGGCGATAGCCATCTAATGCATGGTCTACACTTGAGGTGCAAAATGAAATATAAACATCCTTATCTTTTTTGCGTATAATCTCGACTGCTTCAACTCCTGTTATTCCGGGCATATAGATGTCCATAAAGATCAGATCGTATTTTTTGGCTTCAAAAGTCCTTATAAATTCCGAAGCATTTTTGAAAACAAACAGATTTATTTCAAAATCGGTAAGTTCAAGTATCTTTTCAAGCCTTTTAAGCTCTATATCATCATCTTCACATATAGCAACATTCAACCTCAAAGATGGATGCGGACACTTGCGAAGCGATCGGCTTTCGGCTTTGCCAAAAGTTGTGACTTTCAGCGAAGGCATAATCTTTATCCCCCTCACACATTTATTCAAATATAGGTTATACCACACTTTTTACATATTTCATCGGTACTCAGTCCCGAACAAAACATTGAAAGTATCTGCATTTTTCTCCGGGTAAGAGTAACATCTGTTCTATCAATGTATTTCATAATCATATTAGCATATTTAAAAAACATTGTAAAGTACCCCTAAGGGTAGTTTAGGTGTTTTTTTTTGCTTAA
>DFJD01000037.1:0-1118 GCA_002372875.1 Clostridiales bacterium UBA3680 | reverse complement strand
CGTTATCGTTTGTCAACTGTCAATTTCGCACTTTCATATTGCGAAATTGACGGTTGACATAAAAAATAAGGTGTGCTATTGTAGGAGGGAAAGTAAACTTCATTATTTACAACAAAAAACAAGAAAGAAGGCAAATAAAATGAAGAAATTTTTAGCATTAAGTTTAAGTGCACTCATGCTTTGCGGAGCTTTGACAGCTTGCGGCGGCAGTACTGCAGGAACAGAAACACCCTCACCTGCCGAAACATCAGCTCCCGTAGCCGAAACATCAGCTCCCGCAACCGAAGCAACCACAGCCGAAGCTGCTGCTTCTGACGATAAAGCTGAAAGCACGGGCACACCCAAGGCATCAGGAGAAGGATTTACATTCGCTGACCTCCAGGATAATTATGCTTTGCTTTCAGACCTTTATGATAAAGTTGAGACTGCTTATATGGATAAATCCATTGCACAGTCCGATGAGGTAGAATCCAACCTTACAGAAGCTAAGGATCTTATCGACCAGATGGGCGAACTTAAAGAGACAGATTTTGCTGATGAAAAGGATCTTCTTGAAATGAACGATGCTATCTACAATATGTGTGAAGCACTTGGAGCTATCGTTGACAAAATGGAAGAAGCTCCCGCTGAAGAGGCTCCTGCCGAAGAAGCTCCCGCCGAAGCAAGCGAAAGCATCACATTTGAGGATCTTCAGAATGCGTATGCTGAACTTGTAGATCATTACAACACTATCAAGGATGCTGCCGACTCAGGTGCGGTTACACTTGACGAAGATCAGACAGACGCTATGAATAAAGCTGCCGACCTTATCAACGAGATTGGCGAAATTAGCGAAGATGATTTTACATCACAGGAAGATATTGATTCCATTGGTGCATCTATCGTTTCTATAGATGAAGTTCTTGCATCTGTTGCAGAAAGCCTTTCATAATTCAAATTTGAGAATTTTATGCAAATTATGCAAAGCTTAATATGCAAAAAAATTTCATGATAGAAAGCCGTTTGTCCTTTGGGCAAGCGGTCTTCCATTTTCTCTGTAAAAAAACACCGTTCACATGAACGGTGCTTTTTCAAATCATTTTTTTAGGAAACACTGAGTCAATGATATTCGTATTCCG
>DFJD01000064.1 GCA_002372875.1 Clostridiales bacterium UBA3680 | reverse complement strand
GAAACTGCAACTGTCTTGCCCTCAAGTGTGTCGTTATGATCCTTAACAAGTGCATTTGTAAGGTAAAGAAGACCATAACCTGTTGCCTGTGTTCTTGCAAGGGAACCGCCGTAGGTAAGACCCTTACCTGTTAAAACGCCCTCGTAAAGACCTGTGATCCTCTTATACTGTCCGTAAAGGAAACCGATCTCTCTGCCGCCTACACCGATATCACCTGCGGGAACGTCTGTGTCTGCACCGATATACTTGTAAAGCTCTGTCATAAAGCTCTGGCAAAAACGCATAACTTCGTTGTCACTCTTGCCCTTGGGGTCGAAATCACAACCACCCTTACCTCCTCCTATGGGAAGACCTGTAAGGCTGTTTTTGAAGATCTGCTCGAAACCGAGGAATTTTATAATACTTAAATTAACGGAGGGATGGAATCTCAAACCACCCTTGTAAGGACCGATAGCGGAGTTGAACTGTACTCTGAAACCTCTGTTTACCTGTACTTTTCCGTTGTCGTCTATCCAGGGAACTCTGAAAATAATCTGTCTTTCGGGCTCAACAATTCTTTCAAGCAAAGCTGCGTTCTGATACTTTTCATTAGCATCGATAACGGGCTTAAGAGTTGTAAGAACCTCCTCTGCAGCCTGAAGAAACTCGGGCTGATCTGCATTTTTAGCTTTGAGTTGTTCGAGAACCGTATCTACATAACTCATTGTGTTTTCCTCCATTCAAATTATCAATAATAAGGTCGGCTTTCACCGTCTGAATAATTATAATGATAATGATATAAAAAGTCAATAATATTATCCTATACAAAACAGACAACATTTTTCTTAAATTTTATGCACATTGCACAGAAATTCCTAATTTAATTAAATATTTTAAGCTATAAAATTATTTTTTAAAGTTAGGTATTTATATTTGTTTATTTTGTTAAATAACTTTATGTTTTGTTTACTTATAGCTGTTCTTTTATGATTTACACAGTTCTGTACTTTTTCGGTTCGCTTTCGTAAAGGTTGTTTCCCTGGCTGTCTATTATTACTATTCCCGGAAAATCCTCCACCTCAAGTCGATGAACAGCCTCCGAACCCAAATCGGGATAGGCTATGACCTCGCATTTTTTCACGCATTTGCTTATAAGGGCTCCCGCTCCGCCTACAGCTCCTATATATACGGCACCGTATTTTTTCATAGCCTCTATAACTTCCGCATTTCTGGCTCCTTTTCCTATCATGCATGTAAGCCCCAAACGAATGGTTTCGGGAGAATAAGCATCCATTCTGTAGCTTGTGGTAGGTCCCACAGAGCCTATGGGTTCTCCCGGCTTTGCAGGGGCGGGGCCTGCAAAATATATGGTCTGATCGGTAATATCAAAGGGAAGCGGCTCTCCTTTTTGAAGGTTTTCAAGCATTCTCTTATGCGCCGCATCTCTTGCCGTGTAGATGACCCCCGATATTTTTACGATATCTCCCGCCTTAAGCTCTCTTGCTTTCTGTCTTGTTATGGGCGTTGTAATGTTCATAGTCTCTCCTTTTGTCCAAAGAGCCGAGCAAAAGCTCGGCTCAGTGTTATGGAAACACCGATCAATTAATCAGTGCTTCCTTATCAATAATTTATTATGTATTTGTCTAACTCCCACCGGCTTACATACATTCTGAAGCTGTCCCATTCCTTACGCTTTGATTCAAGGAAGGACTTATATGCATGCTTTCCGAGAACCTGTCTTACAATGCCGTCCTCTTCCATAACTCTTAAAGCCTCATAAAGGTTGCTCGGAAGATTCTTAACGCCGAGAGCATCTCTTTCTTCCTGTGTGGAATTGTAAAGGTTTACATCCACGCTGTTAGGAGCGCTGAGGTTTCTTTCGATACCGTCAAGACCTGCCGCAAGACAGCAAGCAAGGCACAAATAGGGGTTTGTGGAGGGGTCGGGGCTTCTGAGCTCGACTCTTGTGCCCGCTCCTCTTGATGCGGGGATCCTGATAATATCCGTTCTGTTTGATGCCGACCATGCTATATAGCAAGGTGCCTCATAGCCCGGAACAAGTCTTTTATAGGAGTTTACAAGAGGGTTTGTAACCGCCGTAATTCCCGCCACATGCTCAAGCACACCTGCAATAAAGCTGTATGCCGTGTCGGAGAGCTGAAGATTTTTCTCCGTGGGATCGAAAAATACGTTTTTCCCGTCTTTGAAAAGAGACATATTGGTGTGCATACCCGAACCGTTTATTCCGCAAATGGGCTTGGGCATAAATGTCGCATGCAAACCGTATTTTTTGGCGATTATCTTAACCACCATTCTGAAAGTAACAACATTATCCGCAGTGGTAAGGGCATCGGCATACTTGAAATCTATCTCGTGCTGTCCCTTTGCCGCCTCGTGGTGAGAAGCTTCTATTTCAAAGCCCATTTTTTCAAGATTTAAGCATATATCTCTTCTTGCATCGGTTCCCAGATCCACGGGGTCAAGGTCGAAATAATCCGCATCGTCGTTTGTTTTTGTTGTAGGCTTTCCGTCGGCATCGGTTTCAAAAAGGAAGAATTCACATTCATTTCCGACATTGAAATCGTAACCCATTGCCTTCGCTCTTGCTATCTGCTTTTTGAGTATTCCTCTGGGGTCTCCTTCAAAGGGCTCTCCGTCGGGTGTATAAACATCGCAAATGAATCTTGCGACCTTTCCGCTTTGAGGTCTCCAAGGGTAGATCACAAAAGTATCAAGATCGGGCTTAAGGTACATATCCGACTCTTCTATTCTTGCAAAGCCCTCTATTGAAGAACCGTCAAACATCATTCCGTCTGTAAGTATTCTGTCAAGCTGGCTTCTTGTTACGGCAATATTCTTGGATATACCCATAACATCTATAAATTGAAGTCTTATAAACTCAACATCCTCTTCCTTACAGATCTTCATGATTTGTTCTTTGGTGTATTTTGACATTTGTTTTCTCCTTAATTATCTGTACAATATCTTTTCTCTTTCCGGACCGTTTGAAACCATTGAGATCTTAACGCCGATCTCTTTTTCTATAAATTCAACATATTCCTTTGCTTTTTGGGGAAGGTCGTCATATTTTGTAACTTTTGTTATATCTTCCTTCCAACCTTCAAGCTCGGTAAATATCGGCTTTGATTTGTAGAGCTTATCCGTCGTGAGAAAATCTTTATATACCTTGCCCTCATACTCGTAGCCCGTGCAAACCTTTATTGTGTCAAGGTAGCTTAGCACGTCAAGACAGGTCATGCAAACTTCCGTTGCTCCCTGTACTTCCACACCGTATCTTGTGGCAACGGTATCAAAGCTTCCCACTCTTCTGGGTCTGCCCGTTTTTGCTCCGTACTCGCCCTTATCGCCGCCTCTTTTCCTGAGTTCTTCGGCCTCATCGCCAAAGTATTCACACACAAAGGGTCCCTCGCCAACCGCCGAAGAATATGCCTTTGTAACGGCAATGATGTTCTTTATCTCGTAAGGGGGAATACCCGCACCCACAGCCGCATAGCCTGCAAGAGTGGGGGAGCTTGTAACATAGGGATATATGCCGTGGTCGATATCTTTTAAAGAGCCGAGCTGGCCTTCAAGAAGAATATTTTTGCCCTCTTTTACGGCATTTCTCAAAAGCTTCGCCGTATCGGTCACCATAGGTCTTATAAACTCCGCATCTTTGCGAAGCTTTTCGTAGACCTGCATATAATCTATCTCGGGCTTGTTGTAAAGATACTTAAGGGAAATGTTTATTTTTTCGTACATTCCCTTGAGCTTTTCTTTGAGCATCTCTTCATTGTACAGTTCCCATACTTGAATGCCCACCTTAGAGTATTTATCGGAGAAAAAGGGCGCAATTCCGCTTTTCGTGGAGCCGAATTTTTTGTCGGCAAGCCTCTCCTCTTCGTAGGTGTCAAGCAGAACATGATGTTCCATGAGCACCTGTACCCTATCGCTTATTTTGAGATTGAACTCAACTCCGGCAGATTTGACAGCCTCCATCTCACTTTTGAGGGCATTTATATCAAGGGCAACTCCGTTGGCGATAACATTTGTAATGTTCTTATGAAAAACACCGCTCGGAAGAAGGTGAAGGGCAAATCTTCCATGCTCGTTTATTATGGTATGTCCGGCATTGGCTCCGCCCTGAAATCTGACAACGATATCCGCCTTTTCGGCACACATATCCGTTATCTTTCCCTTTCCTTCGTCTCCCCAGTTTGCTCCTACTATTGCTCTTACCATTTCTTATCCTCCTTAAACGGAAAGCTGTGCATTGTCTATAAGCACATCCTTGTTTTCCTCAAGCAGAGGCTTAACGTAATCGTTTATATATTCTTCAACCTGCTGAGGCGCTCTTCCAACATATTTTTTGGGATCAAGCACCGCTTTAAGCTCATCTAAGCTCATTGAAAACATCGGCTCTTTGGCAATTCTCTCTATAAGGTCGTTTTCGCCGCCCTCTTGTTTTACCACAGCCGCTGCCTGCCAGGAAAGCTCTCTTATCTTTTCGTGAAGCTCCTGTCTGTTGCCTCCGCGTTTAACGGCATCCATCATAATATTTTCCGTTGCCATAAAGGGAAGCTCGCTCATAAGCCTTTTTTCTATAACCTTGGGATAAACCACAAGTCCCGATGCAACATTCAGATATATGCTCAGTATGGCATCACATGCAAGAAACGCCTCGGGAACGGAAATTCTCTTGTTTGCGCTGTCGTCGAGAGTTCTTTCAAACCACTGTCCCGCAGTTGTAAAGGCGGGGTTGAGGGCGTCCACCATGATGTATCTTGCAAGAGAACATATTCTCTCACTTCTCATGGGGTTCCTCTTATATGCCATTGCCGATGAACCTATCTGATTGGGTTCAAAGGGTTCTTCTATTTCTTTAAGGTGCTGAAGAAGTCTTATATCGTTTGAAAACTTCGTTGCCGATTGTGCAATACCGCTTAAAACATTTAAAAATATGCTGTCAAGCTTTCTTGTATAGGTCTGTCCGCTTACGGCAAAAACAGAATTAAAGCCCATTTTTTCGGCAATAAGCTTTTCAAGCTTTTTCACCTTTTCGGTGTCGTTGTCGAAAAGCTCCATAAAGGAAGCCTGTGTACCCGTAGTTCCCTTTGAGCCCAAAAGCTTTGCCTGAGAAAGGGCAAAATCCACCGCTTCCACATCCATCATCAAATCCTGTATCCAGAGTGTGGCTCTTTTTCCGACGGTAGTGGTCTGTGCCGCCTGAAAATGGGTAAAGCCGAGGGTAGGCATATCCTTATATTCCATTGCAAATTTTGCCAGCTTGTTTATGACCGAAACAAGCTGCTTTCTTATAAGCTGCATGGCCTCGGTCATAAGGATAACATCGGTATTGTCACCCACATAACAGCTTGTTGCGCCCAAATGTATGATACCCTCCGCCTTCGGGCACTGCCGGCCGTATGCGTAAACATGGCTCATAACATCGTGACGAACTATTTTCTCTCTTTCCCTTGCCACCTCATAGTTTATATCGTCGGCATGGGCTTTGAGCTCTTCTATCTGTTCATCTGTAATGTTAAGCCCCAGCTCCTTCTCACTTTCGGCAAGGGCTATCCATAACTTTCTCCATGTTTTGAACTTCTTGTCCGGGGAGAAAATATACTTCATTTCCTTGCTTGAATATCTTGAATTAAGGGGGCTTTCGTAAACGTCCTTCATTTTATGTCCTCCATTATTTATAATATTCCGTAAGTCTTCCCCAAACTTCTCTGTAAACATCGCCAAACTCACCCAAATCGAGTCTGAAACGGTCTTTGTCCAGCTTCTTGTTTGTTTCCGCATCCCAAAGTCTGCAAGTATCGGGGCTTATTTCGTCTGCAAGAACGATCTGTCCGTCACTTGTTTTACCTACTTCTATTTTGAAATCTATAAGCTTAATGCCTATGTTAAGGAAAATCTCCTTTAAAGCGTCATTTACGGTAAAGGCGATTTTTGCGATCTCGTCAAGCTCTTGTCTTGTGGCAATACCCAATGCCACGGCATGATAGGAGTTTATAAGGGGATCTCCCAAATCGTCGTTTTTATAGCTGTATTCAAGGGTGGGTTCTTTAAAGGGTGTGCCCTCTTCAACGGCATATCTCTTTGTGAATGAACCTGCCGCAACATTTCTTACGATAACCTCAAGAGGGATAATATCGACCTTTTTTACAAGAGTTTCCCTGTCTGAGAGTTCCTCGACAAGATGGGTCTTTACGCCCTTTTTTTCAAGCAGGCGGAATATAAAATTCGCCATACGGTTGTTTATTATTCCCTTGCCCTCAAAAGAGCCTTTTTTCAAACCGTTGAATGCCGTTGCATCATCCTTATATTCAAATATGCAAAGATCCTTGTCATCGGTGGCATAAACCTTTTTTGCCTTGCCTACATACATCAATTCACGCTTTTCCATACGCTTAACCTCACTTTAAAATAAAATACCCTTCGGGTTTAAAATACTATCACTTATAACATTATACACCCTTAAACAAAATACTTCAACAATTTATTTTTTTTACTTGTAAGGAACCACCGATCAATTCTCTTGACTAATGTAAACCAAAATGTTAAAATAGGTTTACATTGTTGAAAAGGAGATCAAACATGAAAACAAAAGACATTACACAAATCGCTCTTGTAACCGCTATCACCTGTATTCTGGCACCTATGAGTATACAGATAAGCATTATTCCCGTCACATTTACAAACCTTGTTATATATCTGTCTGCATATATATTAGGTGCGAAAAAGGCGACCCTAAGCTATACCGTGTACTACATTCTCGGCATTATCGGCTTGCCCGTTTTTTCGGGCTTCAGCGGAGGTTTTGCCAAAGCTTTCGGCCCTACGGGAGGCTTTCTTGCGGGCTTTTTCGCAACAAGCTTCATAACGGGCTTGTTCGCCGAAAAATTCAACAAAAAGCCCTTACAGCTTTTGGGCATGGTCATCGGCACGGTTATCGCTTATATCCTCGGTGCCCTCTGGTATGCCTTTACCGCAAAAACAAGCATTATGCAAGGCTTTGCCGTAGGAGTTTTCCCTTTTGTTGCGGTGGATCTTGCAAAAATGCTCATAGCCTTGTTTTTGGGCTCGGTATTAAAAAAGAGGATCAAGGGAAACACCGATTAATTGATCAGCGCTTCCTAAGGAAAATCAATAATTCAAAAACCGCTCCCCAAGGAAGCGGTTTTCTTTTCATGGATTTGGTTTTAAAACAGATTCAACCTCTCTCTCATTTATAACATAATACATAACCGCCTCCGCCTCATCGGCGTCACGCAGAGAATGTCCGTTTTCGGAAAGCCACTTGTCCAAGGCTTTATCATTTATGTGTGCCGCTATATGCACGCAGTCGTTTCCGACTTCCTCGTAAACATTTGGTTCGGGCTGTACCTTTGAAAGAAGCTTCGCTATTTTTTCGTTATCGGTGATCCTTGTTGCATCTACTCCGTCCATATAATCAACATCATTTGCGGTAGGTTCAAAATCGAATTTCTTCCCTTCCTTTTCCAAAAAGGCAAGTGTATTTTCAAAGCTCGATAATACGGGAGCATAGTTATAATCACCAAGTTCATCGTCTAAGCGACCGTTTTTCCTGTATTCATCGGCAAGTTTTTGGTATTCGTCGGTTTTAAACTGCAAATAGAACAACACGCTTCCCTTGGAGAAATCGTCATAGGTCATTGCTTTTATGTCCTTGTTATAGGCTTCTTTTAACGCTTCCGTCTTTTCGGATTCATCACTTGTAAAGAGTTTGTATTTTGTGTCAAAAAGCTTGTAATTAACACCTATATAATTCTCGTTTTTTATGAAAAGAGCCTTGTATTCTTCCGAATCAAAAATATCTTTTAAATCGTTTCTCACATCCGAATAGTTCACACGGTATCTTCTGAAAATATCTCTTCCGTTTTTAAGCTTGTAATAGACAATATAGCTGTATGTGTAGTCGTCCGCAGGTTTGTTTAAGCTCTTTTTCACAAGTTCCGTTATTTTTGAACAATCTTTAAGCTTCATTTCCTTTGCGATATCGCCTCTGCTTATATTGTTTTCCAAAAAGTACTTATTTTCAAAAAACATCTCCTCGGACAGGATCCCGTTTTCGTTTACAAAGCCGCAATATTCCACACTGTCATTTGCGGGTATATACTTATCGTAGCCGAATACGTCAAAAGCAAACACAGAAAATATAACAAAGCTTATAACGCTGAGAACGGCACAGTGCAGTTTGTTTGCAAAAATACATTTAAAATCAAATTCATATATTATTTCAATTATACAATGTGATACTATTGCCCCGAAAACAACACAAACAAGGGCAACAGGCACAGACTCCATCATACCGTAGGTTATGAACATTATCAACAAAGCTCCAAGCGGAACAAGGGCACACTTAATGGGAAGCTTTGCTTTTTTGAATACTATAGCCTTTGAACTTTCCTCAGACGGTCTTTTTCTGTAAAGCAGACAAGCCGCTGCGATAAACACCGCAGATCCAAAAAGCGAAGTGATACAACCCTGTATCGTATTTACCTTTCCTTCAAAAATAAAATTGTGATAGTACATAAACGGAGAAAATTCAATTACTCGTCTGAATATCGAAAACTCGTAATCCCCGTAAAATGTTGAGAAAAATGTGCTTTGCAAATACAAAAGCATGGAACCGAGCAGAGGAAAATAGCAATAAAACACGCCTATTCCGAGAAATGCCACCACGATTTGACCCGTTAGCATGACCGCAAGCACCGCAATAGCGAAGAAAAGCAAAAACATGCAGCTGTTTAATACAAATCCCTTCACAGCAACGGCAAATATCGCGGGTGATTTTCCCAAAGTGCTCAAAATTACGGCAGAGAGTATACTCATCACAAAATAGGGCACCTCAAACAAAAACACGCTGTTAAATGCTTTTACGGCAAACAGTTTTTCTCTTTTTATGGGAAGACAATGGTAATAATCCGTCTTTTTCCTTGAAAAAAGATAGGAAAATGTCACCACCGCAAGCATCGTCGCCATTGCCATTATTATGAACGCGACCATGGGATTTTCTCTGTATAAATATTCGATACCCTGCATGATGGATGCTGCATTTACCAAGTTGTCCGTTTCGCGCATTTCCCTGTATTCCGAAATGATAGAGAACGAGGGGAAGAGAAACACAAACAAAAATACAAGAGCCGTAATGCAGGCTATCCACATTCTTTGTTTCATATCCGAAAGCAGTATTTTAAAGAACGAGCTTTTTGATATCATAGCCGAGAACCTCCGTTTCACTTATAAATATTTCTTCAAGAGTAAGGTCTATTATTTCGTAAAAAATGGGATCGAGCTGCTTTATTTGCCTTTCGATCTCTTCTTTTTCTCCTCTTACCGTTATTGTAAAAAGGGAACCTCTTTGAGAGATATTTGCTACATCCGCTATTTTTAAAATATCTTCCTTTGTTTTTCCCTTCTGTGGCACAAGCTGTATTCTGTGTATGTTAAGCTTAAGATCGTTAAGATCCTTTGAAAAGAGTATTCCCCCTTTATACAGCAGCCCCACATGGTCGCATATATCTTCAAGTTCTCTTAAATTGTGCGACGCAATAACGGGAGTCAAACTCCTGTCCTGTGTTTCCGCCGCAAGAAGGCTCTTGACCGCCTGTCTTACCACGGGGTCCAGTCCGTCAAAGGTCTCGTCACAAAGCAGATATTCCGTTTGCGCACATATTCCCAAAAGCATGAAAAGCAATTTTCTCATACCCTTTGAATAGGTGTTTATCTTTCTTTTTAGCGGAAGTTCGAATTTGTTCGCAAGCTCCGTAAATTTCTCATTATTCAGTTTTGTGTAAAACAGAGATAATTCCTTCATAAGCTCCGTAGGCGTATATGTCGACGGATAGTATTGATCGTCGGAAATATAGAAAACCTCCGATTTTACTTCGGTGTTTTCAAATACCGATTTTGAATCTATCTCGATGCTCCCCTCATTGGGTCGAAGTATTCCCGCGCACAGTTTCAAAAAAGTGCTTTTACCTGCTCCGTTTGTACCCACAAGTCCGAAAATAGAGCCGTTTTTCACCTGTGCATTCACATTCTTCAAAGCAAAAAAATCATCATATTTCATGCTCAAGTTCTTTGCCTCTATCAAAGCCTAACCCTCCTTATATTCCTCATCAAGTATTTTTTCAAGCTCTTCCCTTAAAATGCCTAAGGACACTGCTTTTTTGATCTCCTCTTGTATTTGTTCGGTAAGCTTTGCTTTTTCACCGTCTATTATTGCATCGGTACCCGAAACAAAGCTTCCTCTTCCAACAACCGAATAGATGTAACCTTCCCTTTCAAGCTCGCTGTACGCTCTTGAAATGGTGTTTGGATTTACGGATAACTCCGTTGCAAGGCTCCTTACAGACGGCAGTTTTTCATTCGGCGGAAAGACACCGCTTAGCATAAGCTTTGCAAGCTTATCGGCTATTTGCTCATACAAGGGTCTTCTGTCGGTGTAATCAATTGTAATCATATTTGACCTCCGTATAAGTGTATTAAGTAACTTAATACACTTATTATATTCTGTTTTTTTAATTTGTCAACTGTTTTTTTACAAAAAAAACACCCGATCTTCTTTTGCTGAAAATCGGGTGCTTTCGCATTGTTTATTGTTCGGGGATTATAGGTTCTTCTATTACCTGTGCACCGGGATCGACATAACCGGGGTCTGTATTACCCGGGTCAACATAACCGGGGTCTGCGTAACCGGGATCGACATAGCCGGGGTCTGTATAGCCCCGGTCTGTATAACCGGGGTCGACATAACCTCCGTCTCCCGTATCCGTTACGGCAGCGTCGGGATTTTCCGCGGAAGGTGCATCGATATTTTGCTCTTCGGTGTTTCCGTCCGCATTTTCCGCCGCCTCGGTATTCTGTTCCGTGGTTTGGTCGTTGTTTGCGGAATAATTATTGTAATTGTTATTGTTTTGTGTATTGTTGTTTACGACAGGCGCCTGAACAGTCGAAGTCTTGTCGCTGTAGAGGGGGTATGTACCGGGAGGATCGGCAAAAATATTTGTTATTCTTGCATGATCGTAGGTACAAGGTGTCTGCAGTGTTTCGTTGGGGACAAAATATTCCTCAACGTAAGGACAACCCGGACCTGCTTCCATACCCGTATAGCGACAAATTTTCATTTTGTGCATTCCCTCGGGTGCAAGGAAGGATTTTACGGGGTCGGCAGAGGACACCTGTTCCATTATCTTTCTCCATATACGAAGATGGACTTTTTCGTCAAAGCCCTCCATATTTGCCACCTTGGAGTCGTCGTATCTGTCAAAGCCGTACCATATGGTTGCGGCATAGTAGGGTGTAAAGCCCGCAAATGTAAGGTCCTTTGAGTCGGTGGTGGTACCTGTTTTACCTGCAATGGGCATCTGAGAATTTAAAAACCTTGCTTCCGTACCCGTACCGTCTTTTACAACACTTGTAAGGAGATCCGTAATGGTATATGCGGTAGAAGGCTTTATTACCTGTACCGGCTCCTGATTGTTTTCAAGAAGTATATTTCCGCTGTGGTCAAGCACCTTCTGATAGAACATGGGGCGTAAATATTGTCCGCCGTTTGCAATGGTGCCGTAGGCGGCACAAAGCTCGATTTGATTTACACCATAGGTAAGACCGCCCAAAGCCGTGG
>DFJD01000071.1 GCA_002372875.1 Clostridiales bacterium UBA3680 | reverse complement strand
AATTAATCAGTGTTTCCTTAGATATTTTCCGAAGACAAATCCTTTTAGGATTCTTCGGTCGAACACTTAATTATCCGTAATTTTATTTTAATCCTTTATATAAAATAAATCAACATAATTATTTTAAGCTTGTAAAATAATATATTTATTGCTATAATTTAACAAACTAAGGAAGTCCCCTGCTTCTAAAGCGGGGGTGCTTACTTAAAATTCAGTGGAAGTTCAAGCTCCCACTGAATTTGGAATTGCTTGCAATTCCGTTGGTTATGAGTATGTAGCAGAAATTTATTTCTGCGGAATACGAATATCATTGACCGGTGGTTCCTTGCCCTACTAAGGAAATCCGTTATGTGTTTCGGAGGAAGATACTATTGAACATAAAACAGCTCGAAGAATTGTTAAATGAATATTCAAAAAAAGGGATAAAACCCGGTCTTGAAAGAAGCAAAAAACTGTTCGAGATCTGCGGAGGCTGTAAGAGCAAAATAATACACATAGCCGGAACAAACGGTAAAGGCTCTGTGGGAGCATTTATTGCGAACACCCTTTATAAATCGGGTTATAGGGTGTTGCATTTTTCTTCGCCGAAAGTATTTTCCTTCAAAGATATATACAGAATTAACGGATGCGTGGTAAGTGACAAAGAACTTATTAAAACTGCCGAGTTTGTTATAGATGCTGCAAAAAAGAACAATATAGATATCACCGAATTTGAACTTGAGTCGCAGATCGCATTTACTCTTTCAAACAGTTGCGACTTTGCCGTAATAGAATGCGGTATGGGCGGAAGGTATGATGCTACCAATGTTTGTCCTTCCCCTTTTGTGAGTGTAATAACACCTGTTGCAAAAGAACATACCGATTTTTTGGGAAACACACTTTCTGAGATAGCCTTCAATAAGGCAGGTATAATTAAAAATTCTCAATGTTTCAGCAGCTTTCAAGAAGAGGAAGTAAAGACTGCATTGCTTAAAGAAAGCAAAAACATTAGCTTTACAAAAAAAGAGGATATAAAAAATATAGTTTATAAATACGGGGAAACATGTTTTGACTATAAAAACAGCACTATAATCAAAATAGGACTTAACGGTGTTAATCAATGCGAAAATGCCGCTCTTGCTGTTAATGTGCTTGAATATATCAATACAAAAGGCTACAATTTGAACATTAGGAAAGGCTTAAGTGAAACATATTTTCCTTGCAGATTTGAGATAATCGCCAAAGAACCTATTATTGTTCTTGACGGTGCTCATAATCCGCATTCGACAGCTTCACTTTGTAAAAATGCGGATCTTTATTTTCCCGATACACCCAAGACCCTTGTTATGGGTGTATTTAAAGATAAAGATCATAAAAAAATGCTTTCACTTTTTTCGAATTCTTTCAATGAGATATATCCCGTTGATGCTAACGGTAAAAGAGCTTTGTCCTCAAAAATTCTCGAAAAGGAAGCCGGATCCTATTTCAAAAAAGTTATAAAAAAAGACAGCCTTGAACAAACCGTTAAGGAGGTTTGTTCAAAAGAAAACAACATTGTTGTTTTTGCGGGATCTTTCAGCTTTTTGTCCGATGTAAAAAAGCTTATACTTAAATATACTCAAAGACACCTGTCTGTTATGGAAAACAGTCAATATAAGCAATATGTTTCCAAAATAAAACATAACGAAGAAAGCAGAGAATTTTGCAAACATAATTTGGAACATTTTGTCGATGTGGCAAGGCTGACATATATATTAACACTTGAGAACAATATCAAAGTGAAGAAAGATATAGTATATGCCGCAGCACTGTTACACGACATAGGCAGAGCATTCGGAAAAGACGGACACGCATTAAAAAGTGCTTCCGTGGCGGTAGATATTTTAAAGGAATGTAATTACAACGAACAAGAAATTGATAGTATTTGTGATGCGATCAAATTTCACGGTAATAAACCCGATAAAATATTTTCTTTGACCGATGCCCTTTCCTATGCAGATAAAATAAGCAGAAATTGCTTTGATTGCTCCGCAATTGATGTCTGCTATTGGGATGAAGATAAAAAAAACAAGAACATTTTTTTATAGAGAAACACTGATTAATTTTCTTGCAGAAGATTTGAGATAATGTTTTCGCAGACACGGAAAAAACTTGCAGTCATAACCGCTGCATACGGGATTTGACACTGTATACGGTAACATTAGCCAAATATGCGAATGATTTATTGATCGGAAGATCCAAAGGAGGATTGAAATGAAAATAGGAAAAAAAGAATATAAAGACAGAACCTATATAATGGGAATTCTTAATGTTACCCCCGATTCCTTTTCCGACGGCGGAATATATAACAGTGTAGACAAGGCATTGTTTAGGGTCGAAAAAATGCTTGAAGACGGTGCCGATATTATAGATGTCGGCGGCGAATCAACAAGGCCCGGATATACCATGATCAGCGAAAAAGAGGAAATACACAGAATTCTTCCCGTTATAGAAGCAATACACTCACGCTTTGACTGTCCCATATCCGTAGACACTTATAAAAGTGCCGTAGCAAAAGCGGCATTAAGCAGCGGTGCCGAAATGATAAATGATATTTGGGGTTTTCAATATGACAAAATGAATGCGGAAGTATGTGCACAAATGGGTGCATCATGCTGCTTAATGCATAATTCAAAAGACAAAAATTATGATGATTTTGTTTCCGATATGCTTGATACCCTTAAAGAAAGCACAAGTATAGCATTGAAAGCAGGAATTGACAAAGACAAAATACTGATCGATCCGGGAGTAGGCTTTGGAAAAAATTATGAGCACAATTTGATTGCGGTAAATAACCTTGAACGTCTTGCCGAACTCGGCTTTCCCTACATGCTTGCAGCCTCAAGAAAATCCTTTATAGGTATTGCTCTTGATGAGGATGTTTCCCACAGGCTTTCGGGAACATTGGCAACAACGGTACTTGCCGTTGTGAAGGGAGCTCTTTTTGTTAGAGTTCATGATATAAAGGCAAACAAGGAAGCCATCACAATGACCGAAAAAATATTGGGCAGGGCTTAAAATGAATAAAATTTATATAAAAAAGCTCGAATGTTTCGGAAAACACGGTGTACTCAAAGAAGAAAACATACTTGGGCAAAAATTTCTTGTATCCTGCGTAATAAGCGCTCCTTCTCCAAAAAATGACAGTGTGGATGAATGCGTAAACTATGCATTGGTCGCACAAAAAATCAATGATATCGTATCAAACAAAGTATTTAAGCTTATAGAAACGCTTGCAGATAATATTGCCAAAGAAATATCGGTAGACTTTAACATAAAAAAAGTGACGATCACCGTTGAAAAGCCGTGGGCTCCCATAGGTCTGCCGCTTAAAAGTGTTGCCGTAAAGAAAAAGAGACAGTGGCATGATGCGTATATAGGCTTAGGTTCAAATATCGGTGACAGCAATAAAACAATAAATGAAGCTCTTAAAGTATTGGAAAGCGATAAGTATATAAGACTTATAAAATGTTCTTCCTTGATCACAACAAAACCATACGGATATACCGATCAGCCGGATTTTTTAAACGGTGTTGCGCACATTTCAACAATATACGAACCGTATGAGCTTCTTGAAAAACTCAACGAAACCGAAGCATTCTTCAAAAGAAAAAGAGAAATAAAATGGGGCCCGAGAACATTGGATCTCGATATAGTTATGTATGATGATTTAATAATGAGTGAGGAAAAACTTACAATTCCCCACTACGACATGCAAAACAGAGCTTTTGTGCTTGACCCGATGTGTGAAATTGCCCCCTTTCTAATACACCCTGTTTACAAAAAAACAATGCTACAGCTCAAAAAAGAGGCGATTATATGATAAAAATGATAATTTCAAAATCTTTTTTCGGAATGAATATGTCCGAAAAGGATATTGAAAAGGAAATTACACTTTGGGGTGCATCTTCGATACATTTCACGCCCGAGGGCTTTGTTACCGCTGTAATGGAAGACGACGAGTTTTTTGAATACCTGAAAAAACTAAGAAATAAGGTTATAGATACAGTGGAAAGAATAAAATCCGATAAAGTAAATTATTCCACCATTGAAGATATAATTGTAAACGAGGATCTGTCAAAATTTGAAATATACATAAACGGAGACGACAAAAAGCAAAGAGAAAGAGCCGCATTTGAATTGTATTTGGATGCATCCGCTTATAAAGTATTTTCAAGTGAATGGGGTCCCGAAAATGAAGTAAGTATCAAATATAAGAAAAGCAAAAGGAAACAAATATGAAAATAAAAAAAGCATTTTTGATCTCATCCTTACTTACCGCCATAATGGCAGTAAATGCCTTTGGTGCAATAAAAGTTACCATAAATTCAAAAGAAACAGAATTTAAGGATGCTCAACCCGAGATCGTAAACAACAGAACAATGGTTCCTGTAAGAAGCATATTTGAAAAACTCGGTTTTTCGGTTGCTTGGAACAATGAAAAGAAAACCGCCCTTCTTTCGGGAAACAATGTAAGAATTCAACTTTCACAAGATGATATAAAGGCGTATAACAAAACAACGGGTATGGAAATACCTGTTGATACAACTGTTTTACCCTTGATATTGAATGATCGATTTTACCTTCCCTTAAGAAGTATTGCCGAAACGACGGGATGCAGTGTGGATTGGAACGGTGAAAACAAAATCGTTGAAATAAAAACAAGGGATTACGTTGAAAAGCTTGAAAAAGAAGCCGAAAACGAGAATAAGTCCTCAGCAGAAACCGTAACATCTTTAACGGAGGAAAAAACACTTGACCAAATGTTAAAAGATGCCGATAAAAGAGGAGACATAACCGAAACGGACGAAGAGTATATTTCAAAAATGCTCAATTGTCTTCAAAAAATAAAGGAACTTGCACTTCAATATGATGATCCTACGCTTTTAAGACTCTATTCCGTTAAATACACCTCGGAAAATATAAGCCCTTCCGGCACAAATTATTCCGAAATCAACGCATTATGTGATGAACTTGACTCATTAACATGCGGAAAGCTTACCGAAGAGGTTGATAAGCATGTAAAAGACTTTGTAAAAATAATAAGGAACGCCACAGCCCTTGCAACAAGTTCAAAAGCAAGTGATGAACAATACACCGAAAAAATTGATTCTTTGGGCAGACAAAGAAGTGCCGTTTCTATTGATTTTGCCAAGGATCTGTATGATTATTTTATAGACAATTCGATCATATATGAGAAGTTATTCGGAGACTACAGTTTAGATGCCATGAATTAAAATACGTATGTCAAAAAAAGCAAATTATTTTTTTATTAGTTTAAAAGCATGCATTAAAGCCTTCTTTTCCTTCGGAATAACATTCGTGCTTATGCTTTCTTGCGTCTTTACTCTGATTTGGTTTATTTCAAGCACTGTCTACAAAAACGACATTTTACAGCCTGTAACGGTAGCTGTTGTGAAAAACGGAGATGAAGCCGAAACAAATATTGCTTTAAAATTTATAAAAGCGACCGACAGCGTGCTATCGGTTTGCAAGCTGACGGAAATGGAAAAAAGCAATGCCGAATCAGCTTTTAAAAACGGAGATGTCAGCGGTATTATTTATCTTAAAGAGAACTTTGCACATGGTGTTTATCGAGGAGAATATAACGAGCTTAATGTCACACTGAGAGATAACGGCTCTATAGCCGTAAGCGTGTTGAAGGAGCTGCTAAAAAGCGGTGAGGCATACATTGCACTTACCGAGGCGGGAGTTTATGCTATAAGCGATACCGCCTCGGTTTATGGTTCAAAAATATCCGATGGCGAATTAAGAAAAGCTGTCACAAAAAAATATATGCAAATTATACTTGCAAGAGGAGGACTGTTCTCATCGGAAACTCTTTCGGCATTTGAAAATACCGATATTATTTCATATTATGTTTCGGCAGGGATCGTTCTTTGGCAATTATTTATAGGTGTTGCTTTTCTTTTTTTGTATAACAAAGAGCATTGCTCATTTGAAAGAAGATTAAAGGCAGCAGGAATAAACAAAATTTCCTGCGGAATAATAAAACTGCTGAATATAAGTATTATCCTGTTTGCTTCCTCTGTAACAATAATACTGCTGATCGGTGTATTATCTCCAAATTTTACCGATATTCTCGGCAGCAAAAGACTTGATGAAAAGGTCGTATCATATTTGATACTTCTGACAGTTTCGTTATGTATTGCATCATTTATTCATTTTTTTGGCTCTGCTTTTGGTAAGATCGGATTAAGCGAACTAATGTATATATTTGCATCGGTCGTACTTATACTTGTTGGCGGATATATTTTGCCGAAGGTTTTCATTTCAAACACATTGAATGACTTAAACAGTTTTTCACCTGCCGTATTTTGGCACAGCTCGGCTTTAACCGCTCTTTATTCCTACGGAAATATCAGCATGGCGTTAAAAAACATACTTTTAGGCGGTGTATTCTTTTTATCCGGGGAGGCTTTGAGATGAGATTTTTAACAACGGCTGTTCTTTTGTTGAAAAAGAGCATATTAAACGGAAGTCTTTTAACGGAAATTGTTGTTATGCTTGTTTTAAGCTTTGTTTTAAGCAACATAAATATCCCCGATTATTCGAATGCTAAAATTGCATTTTGCACTGAAAACAGCAAAATTGCCTCCGAAATACTCAAAATTCTACAAACAAGATTTGAAAACATGAATTTTTCCGAAACCTCGGAGGAAGGAATGCTTGCAGGTATAAAAAACGGAAGCTATGATTGCGGTTTTAAACTTGAAGATGATTTTGATGCTAAAAGCACTACCCATCAAAAACAGATAAAATGCTTTACTTCACCGCTTTCTGTAAAGGTCGCGGTTGCAAAAGAATGTGTCGGTGCAGCCTACATGCAGTATATTTCTCCGAATATTCTTGATTCTTCGGCAAAAGAATATTTTGCCGATTATCCCGAAAATGTTCAAAAAGCACTTATAAGCCGCAACAACGAACTTTCTGCGGGGAAATCGGTTTTTAAAATAGTCTTTACCGAAGAGGTTACCAAAGAAATACAAGAAAGCAAAAATAATATTACAATACATCTGACCGTTGCACTTATACTTTTTTTAGTATGCTTTGCCGCAAAAAACGATATAATTCAATCGAAAAAACAAGGTCCTTTGCAGGTTTTCACAGGGAAAACAACTGTATTGTATAAATTAAGTACATATTTGTCCGCATTGATCTTTCCTTTGTTTTTTGGTTTTCTGATAATAATGCATTATGAAGGAACAAATTATCTTTACGAATGTTCAAGATTGTTTCTGTTTTTAATATATTCCGTTTTATGGCTTGAAGGGATATCGTTTATAACAAAAAAACATTTCAGGTCCATGCTTTTACCGATTATATGTGTAAGTATATTGTTAATATCGTCAAACCTTATTTTCGGAGATCTTCCTTGGAGCGAGTCAACTTCATTTTTGACACCTTTAAGCTTCTATTACAAAATACTGATGTAGTGGGGTTGTTTTTAGGAAACACTGATTAATTCACTTGA
>DFJD01000115.1:7798-11780 GCA_002372875.1 Clostridiales bacterium UBA3680 | reverse complement strand
TTGGGTGAATGTTTGCGTCAAAAGCTTGGCATACCTTCCGGGCAAAGACACGAGTTATGTCGTGCGGTGCATGCCGAAAATAATGCCATAACACAATGCGCGGTTCACGGAATCAGCTGTAAGGGTGCAACACTGTATGTGACAGCTTCTCCGTGTATAATGTGTACAAAACAGATCATAAATGCAGGTATAGTAAGAATAGTTGCAAAAGAAATGTACGGGGAAGATATGGGAAAAGAGATGCTTGAGCAAAGCGGAATTATTTTTGAGCTTTACAAAGATACGTTAACAAAACATTGAGCAAATATTTTTAAAGATTAGAGAAATAATGAAAAAAACACATGTATTATTATTGATTTTTTGTATGTTCCTATTGATCATTGGCTGTTCAAAAGAAAACATACCCGAACAACAAAATCAAAATCAAACACAAACAGAACAGCCCTCATATGACAATTCAAAAATAAGTTATTTGGGGCCTGAAGGTACATATACCCAAGAGGCCTGTGAAAAATATTTCGGCGGTTCGGGGGAATGTATTCCGTACAAAACAGTTGATGATGCCGTTACGGCTCTTGTAAAAAAAGAAACGGATTATGCCGTGATACCGCAGGAAAATACAATAGGCGGAGCCGTAAATGATTATATTAATACGGTGATAGGAGAACAAGCTCTCAATGTTGTAGGTGAGGTTGAGTTGCCTATAAATCAAAATCTTCTGACACTGCCCGAAACGGAATTAAGCGATATAAAAACCGTATATTCTCATAAACAGGGTATAGCACAAGGCAAGGATTTTCTTTCGGAAAATCTTCCGGATGCAGAAATTATTGAGGTTTCAAGCACGGCAGAAGGCGCAAAGACGGTAGCCGAAAAGAAAGACAAGTCTTGCGCTGCAATTGCCTCGGCAGGTTGTGCCGACGTATACGGTTTAAAAATTCTCTCTTCAAACATACAGAATAACGACCTGAATAAAACAAGATTTTATGTTTTGTCTGTTTCAGAAATTTCAAAAGATAAAAAAGAACGCCTTGCCTTCATTGCAAAAGGAAACGCAAACAGCCTTCCTAAACTTATGAGCAAAATCGAAAGCGAAGGGGTAAGCCTTGTAGCAATACATGACAGCCCTCAAAAAACGGAGCTTGGCAGTTATAATTATATAATAGAATGTGCCGACTGCTCCTACGAAAGCTATGAACAAATCGCAACAACGGAAGGTTTTGAATATAGATTTTTAGGTTGCTTCGACAGATATTAACAGAGCAACACTTAATATGATGTGATCGTACAAGTTACATATCGTTATTATAAAGTTCCATAAAAAAAAATGCCCTATTCTATCGTGAACGACAAAATAATCGGTCATTCACGATATGATGGGGCTTATTTTTCTAATAGTTAATCAGTGTTTCCTTTATGCTTTCAAAACTTTCGGTAAGAGCAAAGAAGAATTTTTTCTGAGCCTCGTTTCCTATTACTGTTACAGGCTTTAACTGTGCTATAGAGTTTTCCTTCATCAGCATTATTTCCTTATAAAGCACATAAGTTTCCGGCTGAGCAAAACAGAGTTTGACAGGTTTTATCAGTCCGCTTCGCACTTTATCTCCGTAAGATGGATTGACCTTTGCAAGATTTTTTTCCAGAGATGCTACAATTTCGTCTTCAGTAAGATTTTTCGGTATGCGGTCTATCTCCATAATAAATACATATCTAATACTGTCCGTATCGGGATAAACGGAGCTGTCAACTAACAAAAATCCGCATTCTTCCGCAGTTTTTTCGGCAGCGACCCTAACAGCAAGTTCCGTTGTCTTTTCTCCCATCAGACTTACCGTCTTGTCGATACGATATCGGAATTCTACCAAAGGCAGACGGTTATGAAACCCCGTAACAAGTATAACATCTTTCATACGGTACCTGTAAAAGCCCGAATGATTGGTTATCACCAATTCATATTCTTTCCCTATTTCAAGCTTATCCATTGTGACAGGCTGCGAATTTTTCTCTTCAAGAGGTAAAAATTCATAAAACAGTGAATTGGGAATAAGTGCGGATTCATCGGAAGCCAATTCAAGAGGTACGGTAAATATACCTTCCGAGGCCGATATTCCGCGGTAGTAAAATGCAATTTCATTACCGAGATATCGAGTGCGAATCTCACGGGTATATCTTGAAAAGCTTGCAGATGCACCTCCCACCACATAATTCAAGTTTTTCCAGACTTTGGGGATAAACGGTGTTTCAAAGCCCTGTTCAAATATCGATTTCAGTTGTGCGGCTCTTTCGGGCATGGGAGTTATTTTTTTTGTAATTTTTTCTCTTATATCATCGGGCAGTTCGATACTCTCATCAATAACTCCTTTCTCGATATCCTTAACAAGCATTTTCCAATTTTTTTCTATGTATCGACAAAAATCAAGAAGAAAACCCGTGAAGGAACAATTAATATTGTTTATATCCTTGTCACAAAGGGCAAAACGAGCATTCAAATATCTCGTATCGGTGCCTGTGGGTGCAAATGTCGCTTCGGCAGGTGTAGAATATATATGTTCCCACTTGTCGATGTATGGCCTTAAAGAAGCTTCGGATAAAGGTCCGAAAGGCGTACCGTCAGGCAGTTTGATAATATCTCCTCCGCAGCGTATCAAATTAAGAAAACGCCCGCCGAAATATTTTTCTCCGAGTGCTTTATGTAATAAACATGACTGATATCCCAAGCTGTAATAATTGAAACGGTCGCGAGTTGCTTGTGTGTAAGGTATCTTTTTGGGTTCACCGACTGTTCCCGATGTTTTATTGTACCATACGGGCTTGATGCTGCAAATAAGATTTTCTGCCCCATTACACATTTTTTCTATATAACCGCTATAATCGTCATATTCCGTAATGGGAACACACTTTTGATATTCTTCAACGGAGTTAATTTCGGCAAAACCGTATTTTTTACCGTATTCGGTATCCTTGTTCTCTTCCATCAAATCCAAAAGCAGTTTTTTCTGTACCACCATAGGGTCTTCCGACATTCTTTCAAAATCCGAAAGCAAATTTTTCCTGTTTTCGACCCCCTTTCTGCGCATATTATTTAAAACCTCATACATAGTAATGTCTCCTTTTCACCGAAACTCATTTTTCCGTAAAAGTGCCGATCGATCCACAAAAAAATCAATCGGCACCATTGTTCGTTATTAATCTTTTTTTATACTGTTATATACATCTTTTTCGATTTCGGAATACAATTTGTTAACATCGCTCTTTGTATAAGCTGTTTTTTCATATCTTTTTGAAAAAACAACTTTTACACTGGCAAGCCGCCCTGCCATTCGTCTGTCATGTCGAAGATCGAAGCCTGTCAAGAAAATATAGTCACAAAGTGTATCTCCCGCAAACCAAAAGAAAATATAAAACAGTTCTCGCGGTTCATCGGCTAATGAGTGACTGAAAAACAATAATACTCCAAAAATAATAAGAGTAAAAATCATAAATACAAATACTTTTGTGTGTCGCTTTTCTTTTTTTTCCACCATACCAAGCTCATAATCAAAAGTATCACGTATAGTTTCTCTGATTACCTCTCTTTCTTGATGTGTCAAGCATTCTTCGATAATATTCAATACGATGGGATATTTCGGCGAAGCAAATTCGGCAGCATTTTTAAGATAATCAACGAATTCATTGTTTAAAGTCTCGTATCCACTAGCGCTGTAAGTGCTTATTATATCATCATAGCTCGAAATACGACATGGTAAAGTCGCAATTCCGTTATTTATGTAATCCTTCTTTACACGATTATCCAGATCTACACTTTTTTTTTCGAATAATTTAACCATTTTACGAGTACTCATATTTTTCTCCTATGAAAACACAGAGCTGTGTCATTCAAAAACAGCACTTATCGGAAAGGAAGCTATAAAACTTAATTTAGGAAACACTGATTAATTCACTTGAAGCAGATTTGAGTTAATGTTTTCGCAGACAAGGAAAA
>DFJD01000115.1:0-7686 GCA_002372875.1 Clostridiales bacterium UBA3680 | reverse complement strand
AGTCCGTCCCTACGGGATTTGTAACTTTGCAAGCAAAGTTACAAACATGGGATTTGACACAGTATGCGGTAACATTAGCCAAATATGCGAATGATTAATTAATCAGTGGTTCCTTAACCTTTTTACCGTTAAAATATACCTCTGCGGGCATATTGTAGCTGAAGCCCTCTTGTTCTGCAACAAGCAGGTCTTTTTCAAATACCAAAAAGTCAGCATCCTTACCTGATTCTATTGAGCCTTTATATGATTCAACGCCAAGCTGTTTTGCTCCGTTGATAGTATATCCGAGTATCATTTCTTCAATAGTCATTCTTTCATTTAACGGCTCAAGAGGCTTTGCGGTACTTTGATCTTCGGGAGCTTTGGTATTTTCGGTGATCCAGCGTGTCATACCGATCTCCATACCATAATATGGATTCCATGTTAAAAATTCGTCGAAATCAACATCATCACTTGACCAAGTTACAAGTGCGCCGCTATCCCATACAGTCTTGCTGCGGAACATCTTTTCAGCACGTTCATTTCCTATCAAGCTCGGCCAAAACTCGGAAGGTTCACAGCCTAAGCCCATATTACCATTGTGCCATGCAGGTGTATAATTGGCAATAACACCAAGCTCAGCAAAACGTAAAAGATCGGCATCATCTTGAATCCAAAGATGTGTGCAAGTAACTTTTACACGGAAGTTCTCTCCCAATTCTTTTTTTGCAAGCTCTACGGCATCAAGTACAACACGGGATGAACGTTCACCGACACAGTGAGCATGAAGATCTAACCCTGCTTCATTAAGTTGTTTAAGAATATCGGCAAGTTCCTCGGCATTGAAGGTGGTGGCTCCAACTGCTCCCGTATCTTCGTATGGTGTTACCATTGCGGCTGTTTCTATCTTCAAAGTACCGTCCATCATAATTTTAAGTGTATGAACCTTCAAATGTTCGGTTGTAAATTCACGGTTAAAACGTTTTGTTTCTTCCAATGCTTCTTTTACCTTTCTCGGATTTGTGAGTATATAGCATCCGTCAACATAAACCGAGAGTTTTCCCTGTTTGTCCAAATCACGCAGATATGAATATATCCTCTCGTGGATATCATTGTGTTCGGGGAACCCTGCATCAAATACAGCACTGACACCGTATTTTTCACTAAACTCGATCCAGCGTGAAACCGCCTTGCCGATCTGTTCTTCAGTCAAGCTCTTTCTTAATTGGTCAAAGAGGAAAGGCCAGCTTGTGGATTCAAATGCATTGCCTGTAATATGTCCGTCTTTGCGTACAAAATAGGCAAGCCCCGGCACAGGATCGGGTGTATCGTCGGTAATGCCATGGGATTGAAGCATTTTAGAGTTTACCCATACGCTGTGACATTCTTCTTCCAAGATAACAAGCTCGGTGTCTGGACAAAATGCATCAAGATCTTCTTTAGAGAGTTCTTCCCCATTCAAAGATGCACGGCTTAGCATAAATCTGTAGCAATCCAAACCGGGATTGTTTTTAACATTGTTTGCCATAAAATCCAAAGCTTCTTTTTTGCTGTTTGCAATAACATAAACACCCAAATCGGCAAATTCAAATGCAACACCGGTTGTAATATGAACATGTGTATCGATAATTCCGGGCATAATAAACTTACCGTTAAGGTCTGTAACCTCTCCCTCATAAGCCGAGAGCCCCGAATCATCACCTACATAAATAAACTTGCCGTCTTTGACAACAAGAGCCGATGCCATGGGGTTATCTTTATTTGAGGTAAAAATTTTGGCATTTTTTAAAATATAATCTGCTTTCATTATTATCCTCCTTTTTCGGAACTTTCACATATCGAAAATGTACTTAAGAAAATCCACAAATTTTATTTCTTTTGCTTTATTTTTAATTCCCAACATACGAGCGGTAGCATTATCCCTCAGTTCAAAAAAACGGTCTGCCTGCGGCGTTCCCTCTAAATACTCGTAAGCGTGAGGAACTCCCGGTTCTACATGAAGCTCGGTATAAACACCCGCCTGCATAAGTTTTTGCGCATAGGAAATATCTTCATCACAGAAAAGATCAAGGCTGCCTACTATCATAAAGGTTTGAGGCAAGCCTTTCAACCTATCGACCTTGGCAACTGCGGGTGAAAAATATATCATTTCCTCATCGGCAAGTTTTTCTGCTTGCCCTTCAATCAACTTTCCCCATCCAAAAACATTATTTTCCTTTGTCCAGACAAATTCACCTGCAAATTGATTATTGTAAATATCATCTTTTCCGCCCGTTCGATAGTCAAGCATAGGATATATGAGCACCTGTCCTTTTAAAGGGACCGAACCCTTGTCACGATTGTAAAGTGCAAGACGTGCGGTAAGTCCTCCGCCTGCGCTTTCTCCCTCGATAACAATGTTATCCTTATCCACATTTAATTCGTCCGCATGTTCATACGCATAAAGGAGCCCTGCATATACCTCTTCAAGCTCCATAGGATATTTGTAAGAAGGATCTAAGGAGAGCGTATAATCGGGAGAAACAACAGTAGCATTTACGGCATCCGCCACGCCCTGTATTTTTGCCTCGTCCATACCGGTAGTGCCAAAATGATAACCGCCACCGTGAATAAAATAAATAAGCGGTGTTTTTTCTCCGTTCTTTATTTTTGCGGGACGGAAAACATACATAGTCAGTTTTCTATTCTCTTTACCTACATCTATGGTCAGTTTTTCGGCATTTTTAGGGTCGACATTTTCATCCCCGAGATCTTCATTTGACAGCCCCACAGGCACCGTCAAACCAATTACAGGTTCATACCCTTCTGCCAAAAGATGTGCACTCCAAGAGTTTTTTTGTGCTTCATTATTTGTCTGTATATTATCGCCTGTCAATTTATCATTTTCCATAAAATACCTCCCTTTGTCAATTACGAGTACAACCTGAGCTTGATATTACACAGCAAAAGTTCTGTCCTACCGAAGTTCAGGTAAGCACCCACCGCCTATTTAGGCGATGGACTTACTTGTTTTATTTACCGCTAAGAAAAGCAGCAACTCTCTTTGCCACATTTTCCTTGATGTTATTGTAGAAATATGTATAATCGTTATCATGTCGACCGTCGGGTCCGAAGAATGAAGCTGCTATCTCGGCAGCCTCTTCGGGGAAGGGAACAACTTTAGCATTTGTTACAACAACCCCTCGGGCCAAATTTATCTGTGCATCGGCACCCATGTCACCGATTTTTACCTCGCCTGTTTCTGCATTGCGAATAAGGGAACCCTTATTTTCACTTACGGGAGCATAGGTTTCATCAAGTTTCCAGTTAAGCGGATTTATACTCATAGTATTCGGTAAAACAACTATATTATTGGCATTCTCGGCAATATTTTTCGGACCTTCGGTGTTCCATGCAACAATAACTCCGGTATCGGTCTCACCTGTTGCAAATTTCAAATGAGGGTTCGCAGCAAGATACTCTTTTGTAACCGAGTAGCCGATAGCATATGCCGCAACCATACGTTTAAGGTAGTCGGGATGCTCTTTAAAATATTTGCTCAGTAAAAGTAATACCATTGATGAACCTTGACTATGCCCCGAAATTATGAACGGACGTCCACCGTTACAGTTTTCAAAATAATAATCGAGAGCCGCGGTTATATCATCATAGGGCATTCCTAAAAACGCTGCATCGGCATTACCTGTCTTTTCACGTATCTCGCCTGCATAACGTAAGCCCGCTTGGCGATAATACGGCACAAACAGATTGGTCGAATCTTGAAAAGTTGTTGCATGATCTTCGCACTCTATCACTACTCCCTGGAGCATTTCTTCATTGTCAAAATCTGCATAATCGTCCGAGCCTTCGTCAAAACTGCTTAGTATGTACTCGGTTGCATAAACATAAAAAGTATCAACTTCCTTTGTAATTTCGGGCAACTTATACCAGTATTTTTTATTTGAATAATCGGGTTTTGTTATATTACTCATATTTACACCTACTTTCTTTATTAACACGTTATGTTTCACGTAAAATCTTGAAAAAAGGACATCAGAGCAGGCTTTTTCAAAACAACACCGAAAGACAGTCGGCTCAAGCAATAGAATATACGCCTTTGATCTGTTTTGCTCACAAACCTTGGGAAACACTGATTAATTAATCAGCGCTTTCATAACAATTTTTATTACAGCTTCCTAACCCTTTCAGAAAAAATAGTACTTGGTCAAGAAATATGTTCTCTCCCAATCAACAATTTTTCGTTCTTTTTCTTTTTCTGGATGAATATTAAATTCATCAAAAACCATCACCCACTTGTTTTCCGAGTCGTACAAAGGCCATTGCTTAGCCTTGCCGTCGGGTGAGAGTTCCGCACTTAATGAGGGATCACCTGTCTTTGCAAACTGTACCCACATCTTCCTCAATGTCTTCGAAAATGTCTCATCAAATGCCCTTCCCGTTTCATCTGTCATTTCGGGATGATCAAATACCGAAGCAAGCTCTATGGCATGACCACACTTCATAACAGGGTCGTTAGACTCAGGCGTAAAATAATAGGTATACAATTTGCCGCCTGCCTTTGTTTGTTCTTCGGACAATCTGATGATCGGGGCGTTGAACCAGCTTTGGCTAAACAAACAGCTGTCAGGCTCGTAGCTGTCTCCCTTTACATCATTTTTGAAACTTTCAACCAATGCTTTTTCATCATCGGGCAGCTGAGCAAGCCTTTCTTTTTTTCGTTTAGCGACCCAATTATTCCAGCCTTCGGGTCCGAAACTGTATACAAAAAAGTTCATTTCATCCTTGTTGCATCCCACAAGAAAATCTATATCTTTTGCCGCTCCGTTCGCACAAGCCTCAAAGGTGTCTTTTGGCAGATATTTTCCGTCTCTTTCGGGAAACTGATATAAAAACAACAGAGAGGTAGCCGTTTGAAGGAGCGTTTCGGCATCAACTTTCAATAGATCTTCAACAGTTTTGCAACCAAGGTGTTCCATCAGTTTTTTTGTACAATCAATACTTTCCTCGGTAGATCTTGTTAAATTGATCGAACCGCTTTCGGCAATTACACGTTTGAAATAAGAATGAGAGTCTTTGATCAAGGTAAGCAGGGTACAGCTTCCTGCACCTGCGGACTCCCCGAATATAGTAACATTGTCGGGATCGCCGCCAAAAGATGCAATATTTTCATGGACCCACTTAAGTGCTTTTATTTGATCGAGAAGTCCCAGATTTTGTGAATCGGTATATTCTTTACCATCGGGCAGATGGGAAAGGTGGAGAAAGCCGAAAACACCAAGTCTGTATGCAATAGTTACTACTATAACATCCGGATTTTCTCTGACGAAATTATGACAATCAAACATGGGGTCGACCGTACCACCTGCTTCAAAGGCACCACCGTGGATCCATACCATAACGTTTTTTTTGCCGTTGAAAGGTTCGTCCGACTTCCATACGTTCAGATACAGACAATCTTCATCCATATAATAAAGGGAACCTGTTTCCAATTGTCCGTTTCCGTAGGCGCTTTTTGCATTGTAATATGCCTCGTATACACCATCATCGGGAACCACATCCACAGGAGCTTTCCAACGCAAGTTACCGACAGGCTGCTGTCCTACATAAGGAATTCCTCTGTACATGATGATATTTTCTGTCTTTTTGCCCACAAAAGTACCGTTTATACACTTTACTGCAAGCGACTTGTCATAATTGTCATCGATAATCTTTTTGTTTTCACCTCCGTACATTTCCCACAGCATCTTCTTTACTTCATTCGTTGTATCGGACTGATCTACATTTTCACTCATTTTTCATCTCCCCTTTCTTTGTCGTTTTTAAAAAACAATCACTGTTTCCTTAATTACTCCTTTGCAATATGCTTAAAGTGAATTGATCGGTGTTTCCTTAGATAAAATAATACTTTGTTAAGAAGTACGTTCTGTCCCAATCCACTATATTTCTTTCGGTCGCCTTTTCGGGGTGAATATTAAACTCATCAAATATCATTGTCCATTTGTTATTCAAATCGTACCGCGGCCATATATGTTCTTTGCCGTCGGGCGAAATGTCTGCCGTAAGAGACGGATCACCCGTTTTTGCAAACTGTATCCACATTCTGCGCAATGTTTTTGCAAAAGTTTCGTCAAATTTTCTTCCCGAAATCAGAGTTTCTTCCTGATGATTGAATACTACCGCAATCTCTATAGTGTGTGCACATCTCATAAGAGGCAGTGAGGATTCGGGTGTAAAGAAATAGCTGTATGATTTTCCCCCACCTATTGTCTGATTCTCTGACATTCTGAACATGGGTGCAACAAAGGCAATCTGTTCGAGCAGGCGGAGTTCACCCGAATATTCGGGCTTTTCCGAGTTTGCTTCTTTGCAATAATCATCCACCAATATTTTTTCTTCATCGGTTAACTCGGTCATCTTCTTTGCCTTGCCTTGAGCGCCGAAAACATGTGCCATTTCAACGCCCTCTGCCGAAACCACATAACATAATTCATCTTTGTCGCAGCCCTGCAAAAAATCTATATCCTTTGCCGCTCCGTTTTTGTACGCCTCATATGGATCGATCGGCAAATATTTTCCGTCTCTTTCGGGAAACATTTGCATTGACATTATCTCGGATGCCTTTAAAAGCTCCTCGGTGTTCATCTTTTGAAGTTCGGCAACTGTTTTGCAACCGATACTTTTCATAAACTCATTTGTGCAGGCAACAGCATCTTCGGTTGTTCTCGTAACACTTACAGAACCGCTTTGGGCAATAGCACGCTTAAAATATGCATGTGAACCTTCCACAAGAGGGAGCAAACAGACACTTGCAGCACCTGCAGACTCTCCTATGATGGTCACATTATCTGGATCGCCGCCGAAAAAAGCAATATTTTCATGTATCCACTTAAGTGCCATCATCTGATCCATAAGGCCTAAATTTTGTGCATCCTGATAATCGGCTCCATCGGGTAGGTGTGACATATGGATGAAACCAAAAACACCAAGTCTGTACTCGATAGATGCAAAAACAATATCTGGGTTTTCATTTACGTAGGCAGTACCGTCTTCTCTTGGTTCGGCTGTAGAACCGACTTCATAAGCACCACCGTGGATCCATACAATGACGGGTTTTTTGTCCGTACTATCTTCCGCCGATTTCCATACATTCAGGTGCAGACATTCCTCACTTGACGGATAAAGGGAGCCTATTTGCCTAAGATCCTCTCCTTGAGGAGGAACTTTTCCGAAGAAATATGCTTCATAAACGCCGTCATCTTTTGTAAATTTTACGGGTGCCTTCCAGCGATACTCTCCGACAGGCTGCTTGCCAACAAACGGAATACCTCTGAAAGCAATTACATTTTCTTCTTTTTTACCGACAAAAGTACCGTTGACACACTTAACCGCCAATGATTTGTCATACCGATCGTTCGTAATCTTTTTGTTTTCCCCATATAATGCGCTCATACGCTCACGAGCAATATCTCTCCATTCTGCCATTTTCTTTCTCCTCCTCTTTGATTTAAGGAAACACTGATTAATTCACTTGAAGCAGATTTGAGGTAATGTTTTCGTAGACAAGGAAAAGACCCGATGGCGTAGCCGGAAGCTACGTAGCGGCTATTTTGCAACGCAAAATAGTCCGTCCCTACGGGATTTGTAACTTTGCTTGCAAAGTTACAAACATGGGCTTTGACACAGTATGCGGGAACATTAACCAAATAT
>DFJD01000016.1:9269-9550 GCA_002372875.1 Clostridiales bacterium UBA3680 | reverse complement strand
GTTTGATACAGCTTTTCACAAGCGTTTATAATCTCCTCTTTTCTTGCTGTTGTTCTTTCCGGTGATCCTTTTGGCATAACTACCCTCCTCATTTTTTATTCTGACTTCGTGTCAAGTTGTATTATACTCTAATTTTGACACCGTGTCAAGATATTTTTATGGAAGTTATTTAATTAATCTGTGGTTCATAAAAAGCACCTCCGTCAGATCCATTCTAAACAGAGGTGTTTTATTCATAGGTAAATTATAAATATATACTTTTAAGGAAACACTGATTAATT
>DFJD01000016.1:0-9178 GCA_002372875.1 Clostridiales bacterium UBA3680 | reverse complement strand
TGTCGAGGGGCTTTGACACAGTATGAGGTAATATTATCCAAATATGCGAATGATTAATTAATCAGTGGTTCCTTAACGCTCATTATATATAAGCATAGTGTTTTTTGATTCCACTTCCACGGCAACATCATGCTCGGGCATTGTAAACGAAATTATATAACCCTTGTCAGACTCGTAGTCGGGGTTATATATTTGCCCATCAACATAAAATGTATAGTTTGTATCGGTTGCTATCATATCATAATATATAACAACCTGCTCTCCTGCTTTATAGGTCGTTTTTGCATTTTTAAAGGCAAAATCTTCACCTTTAAGATCTATTACATAGTCATTTTGAGTATTCGGGATCATATTTGTGCTTAAAGCTGCTGTTTTTATGCCGACATTAACAATAATGCCATTGACAACGCCGATTTTGCAGGCATATTCATCATGTTTATTTTCGGCACATTCTGCATTGACAGCAAAGAGCATGGTAAAAATCAATGCCAGCGATAAATATTTATTCATAGATTTTCTCTCCTTGGGTTTTGATAGACATCACTTAAGGAAGAACGGATCTAACTAAGGAAGCGCTGATTAATTAGTCAGTGTTTCCTTAATCAATATTTTTATCTATCCATTCCATAATTACATCTACAATGTAATCCTGTTCTGTTGTTGTAAGAGTCTTTCCCGCAGGGATGTTATGCCATTTTTCAAGACAGCCACGGCAACAGCAAGCGGTTGCATGCTGCGCAATGAAAACGGGATGACCTTTCATTGGAGTTTGTTGTCCGTCATTTTTCGGACTTTCGGCAGCCAATCTGTTTTTTACAAATTCTTTCGCATGTAATTTTATAGTTTCCATACCGTTTTTGGAAATATAATCCTTTTCCTTTTGCAAAAGACGAAATCTGCTTCTGAAATTCGATCGACCGATCCGTTCAAACAATTTTTTTCTGTCGGGCAGTTTATAAATTATATTATCCGCAATATTCGCCCCGGGTATATAATCGTAGCCCGATTTTCTTGCTTGCGGCATCTGATTTTTTCGGTCTATGTGATATGTTTTACCGTCTTTTATAAAAACAGCACCTGTCTGTTTGAAAGTAAAAGCTACTCCGCAGCGAATACAATCCATACGAACCTTTTTGATCCATTTAAAATCGCAAGGTCTTGCTCCCGCTCCCGACTCTCCTCCGCAAATAACGCAACTTATCAAACCCTTTTCCAGATATTTTTTTATATCGATCTCCTCTAACATCGGCTCCGAGATCATTTCACGATGCTTAATGGGAAGATTTAAAAATA
Source organism: Clostridiales bacterium UBA3680 (assembly GCA_002372875.1). GTDB lineage: Bacteria > Bacillota > Clostridia > Lachnospirales > CAG-274 > UBA3680. Next base: position 7,885 of record DFJD01000016.1, on the reverse strand, counting down.
TCGGCAAACGGTAATCGGCTCTGTCCTGATTTTCACAGGTACAGCATATCGTAACATTATCCCAACCGTCGTTCCAATCGGGAGGGATACACTCGGAAAATCGTTCTATCCTTTTTGTTATAATATAAAAGCTGAGGTCTTGTCTTTGACGTATTATATCCCAACAATCCTGCCGCCATTGGTCAGCCTCTTCAAGAAAAAAGTCCGATGTCATGCAAGTAAAGATTATTCCGTCCTCGGGCTTAATTTTTAAATTTCCTTGCCTGTTTTTCTTCAAGGGTAAATAAAAATCTCCTGTCTTTGTGACAATACTTGCATCCCTCCCGATACTGTTATCCCGTCTGTACACATAACAATTTGCACAGCCCGGGCTTATTTTTTTACATCCGTGCCACGGGTTCCAAATAACCATAGCACACAACTCCTTTTAAATTTTACTTACGGGCGCCCTTAAATCACATTCAACACTTATATTGGTCACATCTAATTTCTATGTTACTTGACTTAATTAACCCATTTAGGCATACTTTATATTCCCTTGTTTACATAATTTTCGCGCTTCATACAAAACATCTTCTATTTCGAATTCGTTCTCATTGCTCTGCATTGAATTGTCATAAAAAATGATTTTTTTAGAATATTTAAGAAACCAATCTTCTTTTCTAAAGTGAAGTATCGGTTTATAAATATTAACAAGGTCTTGATTATTTCCATTGCCATAGTACATTTTACCTTGTTCAAGTTCTTCGACCTTTGTTATGGTTGTCATTGCAAATATTTCATCTATATAGTTATAGATTTGCTCAACAGTATATTCGCCGCATTCCTCGACTTTTTTTTCATCTAAAACAAAAAGTAACTTTACCATAAAAATCACCTCTTCAAACGTACATCCATCAGCTTCTACATATAGTTTACCACAGCAATAACATAAACGCAACACAAAAAATAGCATTTATAATCTAACGTTTATAAATTATCATCCATACTCATCAGTTCGCCTTGTTCGGTTTCTTGTGTTGCTTCCAGATTTTATCCTGACTTCTGCAGATAAGGGCAAGATAAGCAGAGGACTGCTTGTTAGTCAAAACAATAAAATAGCTATTATAAAAATTATTGTTTTTTGAATAAATATCACTTGATTTTTGTGGACATTTTTTTGCAATTTTCAAGGTGTTGCACTTACAATTATAATCTGCCGGTAAGGCATATTTGGACAAGACAAATCTGTCCGAAAACTCAAAGTCTGCATATCTGTTCGCCCTGAGACAGTTCACCGAGCAGTACGGTAGTGTGACCAAGAAGAACCTCACGGCATACAAGGTATGGCTTGTGGATCACTTCAAACCGCAGACGGTAAATCTCCGCCTGCGTGGAATGAACTGCTACCTTGAAAGCGTGGGCAAGGAGAAGTGGAAGCTGTCCTTTGTCAAGGTTCAGCAGAAGCCGTTCCTCGAAAATGTTATCAGTGAAGCGGATTACTTGTACTTCAAGAAGCGTCTGAAAGAGGACGGCGAATTGTTCCGGTACTTTGTGATCCGCTTTCTTGCTGCCACGGGAGCGAGAGTGAGCGTGCTGATACAGATCAAGGTGGAACACGTTAAGCTCGGCTATCTCGACTTGTACTCCAAAGGCGATAAACTCCGCCGTATCTACATACCGAAGTCCTTGCAGGAAGAAGCCCTTGCGTGGCTTGCTGAGAAGAAGCAAGACAGCGGTTTTATCTTCCTCAATCAGCGTGGACAGCGCATCACAACAAGGGGCATTTCGGGCGAATTGAAAAAGTTTGCAGAGAAGTACGGCATCGACACAAAGGTGGTATATCCGCACTCGTTCCGTCACCGCTTCGCCAAGAGCTTTCTTGACCGCTGCAATGATATAGCGTTCCTCGCAGACCTTATGGGGCATGAAAGCATTGAAACCACTCGCATTTATCTCCGCAAGACCGCCACGGAACAACGTGAAATTGTAGACACTATTATCGACTGGTAGAAATAAGCGGTCATCCTGTAAGTGGTGACCGCTACTGCTTAACTTATGATTTGCTATGTTCACTAATCCATGTAATTGACTCTTCGCGAGAAAGCAATATAGGTTTTTCCTTTGTTCCAATATTCAGCACAACTTTTGTTGCTTTATCTATGTTTATTGGATTAATAAATATAGAATTAGAGAAAATTATGTTTTCTAAGTAAGCATCCTCGAAGTCTATGTTGGTAAAACAGCATTCATTAAATGCAGTATTCCACACCCCGATGTTAATAAAAGTCGTATCAATAAATGTGCATTGGTTGAAAATACAGTCAAAAAGTTCAGCCTTATTTAAATTCGTGCATTCAAAGCTTGAATTTATGAATTCGTTATCATTTATATCACATTTTATGAACTGTACATTATTACAAGATACACTATTAAACTTACAGGAGTACATTTCCGTATGATAAAAATCATTGCCATTCAGCATAGTATCGGTAAAAATGCATTCGGTGAGAATAGAGTCTGTTAAGAATTGTAATTGCTCATTCGTCAATTGTTCAGATTTAACATTTTCAAGAACAAGTTGTTCTCCGCTTTCTCCCTCGGTTTCAAGCCATTTTTTATGATTATCAAAAAGCGTTTTGAGATTACTGCTCATAATTATTCCCCCTTCTTGTGATACCATATTATTTTACTTGAATATTCCTTGCCCTTTATCGCATCTACCAAAGACTCCCTATCAAGCTTTGTCAATCTTCGGGTGTCGATAATGACATTATGTCCATTAGCAATTTCTTTTTCAATTTTTGCAAGACCTTTTGATAATTTAAAGGCTCCTTTTCGAGCTGATTTAGTACCTTTTGGATGGGACACAAAACTCTTTATATCCCATTTTATTCCGGTAACTGTATCGATAAATTCAGCACCCTTATCTTTTTGAGGGTCACGAATAATCTTATGGAGTTTTCCTTGTTTTTCGAGATCTAATCCAATATCACGCTCTTTACGTCCTTGTGGAAGCACTCTATTCCCATGTGAAGGATCTCTTGCTAAATCAATATATTCTTTGTATGTTCTCCCACCCGGATACGTCTTGTTACTAACGGTTGATTCATTTTCTTTAGCTTTAGCAGCCATATCTCCGTTATTAATAGTAAGTTGCGGAAAACCGCTTGTACCGTGAGCAAGTCCCGAATTGCCGTGGTTCATGATACCACCGCCTTTCGAGATGTATGCCTTTTCTGATATAAGGTCATATTACGAATTTTCAACGTATTATCGGGTATGACGACCTTAATACCTCTTTCGATAGCGCATGAGAACGTATCAAGCGTAGCATCGTTGGTACTGCACACATCATATGCAATGATCGTTTTAAGGTTCGGGAGTTTGTCGACTGTCAGTCGGATATTGGCTCTTAACCTCGCATTTTCGGCAGGATCGTCCATATGCCCTTTGGTGCTGATAGCCACAACCGAACAATCACCATATCCGTCAAGTGCAAAATCTGCACTTTCTTCGGTAGGGAAAGTAATATTCGGTATCACTACAGCACCAATTTCAAATAAAAACCAAAGACCGATAATGCGTCCTTTAAATAAACGATAGTTATTTTCAATATTGTGTATGTCACCAAGCTCCGAAAAATCGGGGATAATGACATACTTAATGCCTTTGAAACGTTCCTTGAAATACGCCAAGCGTTCCTCGACATTGTAGTAAATAGCCCAATACAGACCGAATTTACCGTCAAAATCCTCATCGAACTGAAAGAATGCTACAGCGGTATGCTCTGTCTTATGATAAAGGCTTGTCTGACTATACAGAGCAATATAATCAGGAAACACCGATACATTGCAGTTTATAGCAGGCAAATCCATATCACCGCAGGACACCGTTCTGTTCGTCAGCATAAGGTAGTTCAGATTGAGCAACCGTATTAAATTGTTATTTTTCTTCAAAAAATTACTCCTTTCTCCTGTCAACAGGAAAACAGATAATAGATTCGTACAATCTGCCACTTGACAAAGGAGAGGGAGTTATGATATAATATTCATGCAACTGTTATGATTACATCATAACACCCTAAAGCGCATTGGCTTGTTGTTACCAGCAACCTGTCAATGCGTTTTTCCTTTGTCACGATAATAGTCCATTGGAATCACCTTGCCTTTCAATATAATCATCATTTCTTTTTATCCTGCTTTACTCTGTAGTCGGCTGATTTCTTGGTAACGTGGTATTTCTCCACGATTGCCTTTGAAGTCATTCCCCTTGAAGCGTCATAAGGAATCATTACCTCGCCTGTTAAAGCCTTTGCTTGCCACTCCACGCTCCTGAACGGCTCAATCTCGGTATCTCCGAATGCGCGGGTAGATACAGGTGTAAAGCCAATCCAAAAGAGAAGCACATGACAGATCTCATGGCAAATGAAGCAGAGGAAAGCATAGTTGTCATTATAACAAGCTCCATCATAGACGGTTTCCTTGAGCTGTATCACGAAACCGCCTTCGGGTTTTGGGTAACACTGTGCGAAAACATTTGCAGGCAGATCATTATCATCTACGATCTCAAAGCTTGCGTCCTCAATAACATCAGGCAGCTTTTCCAGAGCTTGAAGCACAGGAAACGGCTCGTCATCGGATTCACATCCGAAAATAGCCCTAACGATCTTACTGAACCGTCTTAATGTAGCTCTGCTGGTAGGTTTAGTAATGTAATCCATTAATCGTTGTTGCTCCTTTTCAATAGTTCTAAAATTTTCTGAGCTGTATTCTCGTCGATCTCTCCAAAAGAACGGGCAAATTGCAATGCTGCGTCCCGCTGATAGGCAGAAGAACCCGACAAATTCAGCTTTATCTGTGTTTTTGAGTTTTCGATAGCTTCTCTGAGTTCAGCTTGTTCCTCGTCTGTGAGAGCGTAATGCTCTACAATTACATTGAACCATTCTGTCGGAACGTTCTTTTTACCGTTCTCAACAGCAGACAAGAATGGTGTGGAGACACCGAGCAGCTTAGCGACATCGCCCATCACTTCATGGTGTTTTACTCTCAATATGCGCATAAACTCGCCAAATTTCGTGTAAGCCATGGTAGCACCTCCTCCTTTACCAGATATCATAGCACAAAGTTCACCGCTTGTCAAGTAGTTTTCTTAATCTTTTTTTGGTTAACTTGTAGAATGATAACAAGGCATACCGCCGCATATAGTGGTATGCCTTGTTTTTTAATACAACTTGTCGCAGTATTGCATAAATTCTTCTATCTTTTCGACTATTCGCTGAACAGCCGCCATTGCGTGATGTTTTTCTGTTTTTATTATACAATAAAAATATTTTTTCAAAAAAATTTCGTAGGGGCGGACCCATGTGTCCGCCCGCATGTCATTGCGGTGAATAGTCCGCTCATCATGTCCCCCGTATAACAACCTCACCCCTAACCCCTCCCCACCTTGGGGAGGGGAACAGCCGCCGCCGCGTGACATTTTTCCGTTATCGATATACTTTTATATCACAAAAAAATCACATAACAACAAACCGAAGAGCACATGCGTCCTCCCCTCCCCAAGGTGGGGAGGGGCAGGGGGTGAGGTTGAAAAACCGTATTTAAAAGAAATTTCATATAATCGGAGTACTTCTTATCTGCCAAATAAATAAAAAAAGTCACTTTATTTTGCGGACATTTTATTTTGCAATTTTCAGTAAGTGCAACATCTAATGATTAATTGCTCTGTGTTTCCCTAAGCATCTCTGTTGATTATTTTACGGGGGCTAATACTATCGCTGTTCTCGGAGGTAGATACAAACGAATATTGTTGCCCTCCATTCCGGGCGTATATGCGCTTACCGTATTATGGTGAATGTTTCCGAAACCATTATAGCACCAATCATCACTTGTAAAAAGAACCTTGTGATCCACTCCTTTACTTACGGGAATGGCATAATCGCTGTAGGCATTTGTAGGATGAAAATTGAACACAAATACAAGTCCGCCTCTTTCAAATGCAATCACCTTATCGGAGTCATGAATCCACTTGAGAGTCGGATATTCCTCGGAATAAATGTCGTATTGTTTTGCCACTTCGATCATTTTCTTGTCAAATTCATAGAGACAACCGTATTTCAAGCTGTCATTATTTAGCAAGGACCATTGTCTTCTGCAATAGTGGAATGAGCTTCCGTTACCTTCTCTGGGAAAATCTATCCATTCGGGATGGCCGAATTCATTTCCCATAAATGTTAAATATCCCGCACCGCCTGCCGCCATTGTTATAAGTCTTGTCAACTTGTGAAGCGCAATTGCTCTGTCTATTGTGGGGTTGTGACAATCTTTATTCATATCGGTATACATTGCCGCATCGGCAAAGCGAAAAATCATTGTTTTGTCCCCTACAAGAGCCTGGTCATGACTTTCCACATAAGCAATTGTGGGTGCATTTCTGAATGTCAACTCATGCCATATCCAATCAAGGCTCCAGTTTTCGTCTTTAACTTCTTTTGCAAGCTTGATCCACATATCGGGAAGTCCCATACCAAGACGATAATCAAAACCCAAGCCACCTTCTTCGACCTTATCACAGGTACCGGGCATTCCCGACATATCTTCTGCTATTGTTACGGCTCTTTTATTTATGGAATGTACAAGCTCGTTTGCAAGTTGAAGATATATTATAGTCTCAATATCAGTATTCATGGTATAATACATATCAAGACTGTTAAAATCCGTACCCAAAGCATGGTCATGATAGAGCATCGATGTCACTCCGTCAAAGCGAAATCCGTCAAAATGAAATTCTTCCATCCAGAATTTTAGGTTACTAAGCAGAAAATGAAGCACTTCAGGCTTGTCATAATTAAAACATTTTGTTCCCCAAGCGGGATGATCGCCCTTTGCTCCGGAATGGAAGAACTGATAATCCGTACCGTCAAAAAGATTAATACCCTCGAGAGTATTGCCCACAGCATGGGAATGAACAACGTCAAGCAGCACTCTTATTCCCATTTCATGTGCTTTGTTTACTAAATATTTAAGTTCATCGGGTGTTCCGAATCTGCTTGATGCAGCATAGAAGTTACTTACCTGATAGCCGAATGAGCCGTAGTATGGATGTTCCATCACTGCCATAAGCTGAACTGTGTTATAACCCGCATCTTTGACATGAGGAAGAACATTGTCCGCAAACTCCGTATATGTTGCAATTTTATATTCTTCGGAACTCATTCCAACGTGTGTTTCATATATTATAGGGTGATCTTCGGGCTTAAAACCCTTATCGGTCCATTTAAAGGTTTCTTCATCATCCCAAACTTCGCAGCACCAGCTGCCGTTTTTCCAGTCTTGAACAGCTCTTCTTGTAAACAAAGGAAGATGCTGTGTTTTATTTTTATTATTTTCCACGATGGTCATAACCTTGGAACCTTGCATTATCATGTCGGAGGAGAGCTCTATTGTCCACACCCCGTTTTCTTCTCTTGTCATGGGATCATCTGTCCAATGCCATGAATTAAAATCACCGGTAAGATATAATTGATCTGCTCCCGGTGCCCATTCACGATATATCCATCCGTTTTTTGTTTTATGAAAGCCAAAAAATTTATGGGCATTTGCAAAATCCTTCAGTGTCAGACCGTTTTGCAAAAGCTGTTCTTTTTTTTGTTTATATCGATCCATCCTCATTTCTATATCCCCATTAAAGGGTTGAAGTTCGGGATGATTTTTTAAAATTTTGTATGACATATCGTTCTCTCCTCTCTTAGATAATTTCCGAAGACAAATCCTTTTGTTATCCGTAATTTTATTTTAAGCCTTTATATAAAATAAATCAACATAATTATTTTAAGCTTGTAAAATAATATATTTATTGCTATAATTTAACAAACTAAGGAAGTCCCCTGCTTCTAAAGCGGGGG
>DFJD01000072.1:15109-18399 GCA_002372875.1 Clostridiales bacterium UBA3680 | reverse complement strand
ATTAATTAATCAGTGGTTCCTTAGCAACAAGAATCGTAAGACCGTCTATTCCGTTATTTTTTATAACATTGTCGCTGTGCTCGCAGTCACCGTTCACCGTCAGGGACTTTCCCGTCACGCACACACTTGAAAGCGCCGTATCCGCCCATACATTCACACAGGACAAAACGACCGACAAAAAAACAAATACAGCAGTTATCGCTCTTATTATTTTGCTCATAGCATCACGCCCACTTTTCCCGCAGTGCTGAAATTTATTCTATTTTTTCGCTGTCTTAAGTATTGCTATCACATCAAGCATATCATTATCGCCGTTAAAATTTGCATCGGCGCGTTCGTTCTGTTTTTCCGAAAATACATATTCGGGAATATCGCTTAAATGCTTTAAATACAACGCTGCATCATTTTGTTCTATTTTGCCGTTGCCGTCAATATCGCCCCGTTTATAAATAACATCCAGTATAACGGTATCGGTAGTGACCGCAGTATCGGGATCGTCGGCAGAATATCCCTGTGCATATATCTCGACCTTATTTCCCTCTTTCAGAATAATATCAAACGGCTCTTCGAACGGATCCATTTCAAGGAAGGCGTAGGCATTGCTTGTTGTTTTATAGCTTCTGATCCTTCCGTTGGACAGGGGATAACTGACAGTCCAGCTGATACCTTTTTTATAATCCAGCACTTCATCTGCCCAAAGCATTACCCAATCACCGTAAAACACCTTTCTTGTCACGGTATTACCGTCTGCCGTCATATCAAATTCATTGTCGATACTTACCCATTTGGCATAAAGAGTAATGTCATTTTCCAAAGGAGTATCAAAATCAAATTTGTTTTTGAATTTGCTGTCCGTATACCAGCCGCTGACATACTTGCCGTTAAAGCCGTAAGGCATTTGGGGTTCCGTCACTATCGGATAATAATCGGAAAAATACTGTGTCGGCGGCGATAGGTATTCTCCCCCCTCGAATACGGCCTTGATACCGGCAGGGCCGCTGAATACCTCTATCTTATCTCCCTCGAACACATTTGAGTTTACGTTTCTGTCTTGTTTCGTCTTATCGACGTAAACCGAGGAATCATCGGCAATATATCCCCATATTTTCTTTATACAGTGCAACTGGTTATATACCGTACATTTGTATATTATCAGATCCATGTAATTATTGTCTCTGATATACATTCTGTTGAATATTCCGCCGTTTATCCTTGAATAGAAATTCACCATAGGGTTATCAAAGTACAGTCCGCCGTATTTTTCGCCGTTTTCAAAAGTTCCCCCGTTTATATTAAGTGTTCCTCTGGCATTACTTGTAACATAAGCGGTAGGATAGTTTTTTTCGGTCTTAAAAAAACCGTCATTTATGTTTACCGATGCATAGGCACCCACATTCAGTGTCACACCGCTTTCGGAGAGGAAATTGCCGCCGTCTATGTAAAGATAACCGTTGTCGCATTTCAAAACTATGTATCCATCGCCGGTCGTGCTCAAAGTTCCGTTTTGACCGCTGCTGTCATCGATAAAAAACTGTTTGTTGTTTGAAACGGTAAACATACTGACACTTCCCGTGTCTGATGTCTGCGCCAATGTACAGCTGTGACCGCAAAGATCGAGGTGGATCCGTTTTGTCGATATATCGACCCCTCCGTTCAAAACGATATCCGCTCCGAGGTCGATATATTCTCCTTTTTGCACACAGCTGTTCAGATCGTCCTCCGTTTTTACGATAAAGTGATCCGCTTCCGTTCCGCTGCCCATATATGCAAATGCCTGCGTACTCATAAACATAAGGCTTGTCAAGGCAAATGCAGCGGCAAAAAATAATTTTGTTCTGACCATAATATCACCCCCTCTTTGTCCCGTGATTGTCTCCTGTATTTCCCTTGCCATCGTAAGATAATAATGATATTTTCTTATATCTTCCCAATTTTGCGGTGTGCATTTAAAACCGTAGGAATAATCGGGCATTTCGTATTTGGTGTGCATAAAGGCATCAAGCAGGGTCTTATTGTCGTATACCGCCGCCATATTTTCCTTTACAAGTCCCGGCAAGCCCAGCAGATGTGCCGCCAGTTTGCGCCCGGGATCCGTCCATATACGCCTGCCGATATTTTTTATCTGCACTGCACCGTTATTAAGCTGGATATAAACAGACCCGATATACGGATGATCTGTCTTCATACGCAGGGTAAAAGTCTCCATATAAAGAATATGCGGAGGATCGTAGCTTACCTGCTTTCCGTCTACGGTGCGTTTTTCCTCGCGCGTAGTCTCGGTAATGTCTATCTCGAAGTCCTCTACCTCACTGAATTTTATAATATCGGGGCCGAGATCTATAACATCATCCAAAGATGTTACATTGCGCGAACTGCCGAACAGACCGCTGCTTGTATCGGGAAAAGCAATAAATCTCTTGTTTTCCTCATCAATAAGTATGACGCCAAACTCTCCGAATATCTTTGAAAAGTTATAGTTCTTTGCCATTTCGCGGTGACGCTCCCTTATGTCTATCTGCGCTTCAAGCAAGGCTTTGTCTGCGCCCTTGAAATCGTCAAACCACACCGACAGTTTTTTCGTACAGTCCTTGCACACCTTCCCGCTTAAGCATTTTTTATCAAACAGACCTGTTTTGCCTCCGCAAAGACAGCAGTTTTCTTTTGTGAATAATCCCATAATTATCCTCCTCCCTTCTTAATGATATGTTTGTCATAGTTTATCCGTTGCATCATATATATAGATAATTTATTATACCACTTATTTTTGGTTTTGTCATCAATTATTCGCCGTTTTTTTGATTTTTTCGGAAAGCGGCAGTATCATGACTGCTTTGACCGACCCCGTAATAAACAGCTGTGGTGTGTGTATATCGTTTAACTATGAAATCCAAGTCTGATAATTTTCGCCAAAGCAGTATTCAAGGTGTTATAAAACGAATCAAGGCAAATGGTGCTGAAGTTATCATATATGAACCCAAACTGCAAAACGGAAGCACATTCTTTGGATCTCTTGTTGTAAATGATATAGATAAATTTAAGGAAAAATCTCAAGTCATTATTGCAAACAGATACGATAAAACACTTGATGATGTGCAAGATAAGGTTTATACAAGGGATTTGTTCTTTAGAGATTAAACCAAGAAAACACCGATATTACTACACAATATATGGATACGGCGTTGAAGCGTTCTTGTAAGCTGTTGCGTCCTGCGTATCAATAATCAAAAAACTCCAATCAACTCTAATTAAGTGACACTAAATGGTATCTCTAAAGTTGATCGGAGTTTTAA
>DFJD01000072.1:11027-14960 GCA_002372875.1 Clostridiales bacterium UBA3680 | reverse complement strand
GCAAAATAGCCGCTACATAGCTACGGCTTTGCCATCGGGTCTTTTCCTTGTCTGCGAAAACATTAACTCAAATCTGCTTCAAGTGAATTAATCAGTGTTTCCTTAAGAAATACCCTCTGAGAAATACCCTCAACCGACGATATGGTCACCGCAGTCAACATAGCCGTCTTTTCGATTCTTTATCCCTAAAGCTTTCGCCACGGTATTTCCAACCGAGGGCTTTTCGCATAAAACCAATTTCAAAATTTCTCCTCCTTTTTTTGTATAAAAAAAGCAAGCACCTTTGCGGTAACTTGCTTGATAATGTTATTGTAATATTCGTGATAAATGATGATTTATCGAAATCATATTACTGAAATGTCTTGAATTATTCTCCGCTTATACTTTTCAGCAGATCCATAATCTTACGGTTATACGGATTTGCTTCCAACAGCTTTTCGGGAACGATGGGTTCTCCTATAGAGCCGTTTTTATAGAATGAAATAATATCGTAGATCAGTGTTTCCGTATCACTATTCAGAATATCGGCAATTTGCGGGGTAAGCTCCGAGCTGTCGTCGGGTGGAAGAAAAAGAGATGCGTTCGAGTGTAACAAATTCGGATATTTTTCCTCAATAAGCATAAGAAGATCGAAATCTCTTTTTGTCGTTTCATCGTTGTCATGAACGAGATACACACAGCCCGTTTCTGTTTCAAGATCGACTGTTTTGCAAATACCGGCTGCTTTGCCTGCATTTTCCACCCATCCCGAATAAAAGCTTCTCATATTGAGAAGGATAGGGATAATGCCGGATGAAGAAATGGTTTTATCCTTGTCGGAATAAAAATCCTTCACATATCCTTTTCTCAGAGGATGATATGGTTTTTGCAGAAAATCCTTGTGAAAATCACAGTTGAGCATGCAATCAAGTACTATGTCGGTCTCGTGATAACCAAAGACCTTATCGAGAAATCCTGCAGGGGCGCTCCCGCCCATCACACGGCAGTTGGCTTCTATGAGAACGGGACCTTCTTCATCTATCATATACTCGCCGTGTACGGGACCGTCCGTGATCCCGAGAGCCTTAACCGTTCGAAATGCGTATTCGACAAGTTCCGTCTCTCTACAATCAAATTTTGTGACCGTTTCAAGCCCCCTATATATTATAGAACCCGAATCGGTTCGTTTTTTATAATATCGGAATACGGATGTCAGAGCAGGCACACCGTTTCGGCTGATCGTATTTACTATGTACTCATCTCCGAAAATGCGCTCCTGTAGCAATAATCTGTTTTCGGCTTCGCCAAACATATTCTCGGCTTCTTTCTCCTGACGAAATGCATCCAGCAATTCCTTTTTGCCATGAACCAAATGAACTCCGACGGAGGCGACACCGTGAACATGCTTTAACACAATATCTTCCTTACCCGTTTCTTCAAGGAACGAAAGACAATCTTCCCAAGAGGATACCTCTTTTCCTTGTATATACCTTAACCCTGCTTCTTTCAGTGCTTGATGCATGACGCTTTTTTGGGTCATTTTAGGAATATTTGCAAATGAGTTTCCCGTCAATCCCAAATCGTTTGCAAGTCGGGTAGCTATAATAACACCTTCTTCACCACCCACAAGTACAAGCAAGGGATCGAGGGCACGTACCTTCCGTAAAGTTACGGCATAGTCGGGATCTTCTTTTATGATAGTTATTTGATATTTAATCCTCGAATACTTTATTTTTCGCTCCTCGTCCATCAGTCTTCTGGCATATCCCTTGGGAATATATGATTCGAGTATGACAGGTTCATAACCTCTTTGTCTGATATCTTCAAGAAAGTTGAAAGCGGTGGACATCGGTTCAGCGACGATAATTTTATTTTTCATTTTTTTGTGCTCCTATCGTAAGACTTACCGAATTCAAGCCGAAAATGTACTCATATTTGATATTAAACAATCTCGTCAATAGTAACTCATTCGGTGAAAGTTCACTCTCACCGATTTTTATGGGATAAAAAGGTTCTCCCGAACTTCTGCATGTAAGTATAAATTCGCTTCCGTTTGTAGCAACAAGAAAATCAACGGCGGTATCGGTTCCGCATCTGTCAATAATGTATACTCCCATTTCTTCGGCTGCAAGACATATTTTATCGGAGATGGCAGGTTCCAAATAGGTATCGACAAGGCTTTTGCCTATCCATTGTCCGATTTCGGATGCATTATCCAATGATTTTACGGAATAGCTGCAGAGAGCTTTCAACCGATACTCCTCATCTAAAAGAAGCACAGGCGAATATCTACCCTTTGATTTTTTTACGATCCGTTGATTTATCACAACTATAAGACACAGGATAAGGAGCATGCTTAATGGAAAAGAAGAAATCAATCCATACCCGCCAAAAAAAAGATACAGCACACCGCCTATAAGCGGGATTGAAAGCACTTTATCCAATATGCCGAGTGCAGTAGCATATATGCTTCTGTCCAAGGTGTTGTAAATATCTCTGAGTACAAGAAGAATACTGCGAAGAGGGTAATAAAGTACATATATAGGTATCAGGTTGCCTATCAATTCCAACATCTCCGGCTCATGAATGTTGAATATGGCGGCAACGCCACGATAAAACATAACAAAAATAATTGATAAAACAGTACAAACAAGTACGATAATTACAGTGACTCGCTTACTCAAACTGCGAATTCCATAATAGTCTCCTTCGCCCTTAAGCATAGCTGCAAAGGAGGCGTTATTGTCAACGATACCTGTCAGGGCAATTGAGATAAAGGAATCCAGTTGTGCAAATAAGGACATTGCCACAACACCCTTTAAACCAAATGCCAGGTTCATGAAATAATTGCAGAAAATGGTCGTTACAAGGTATCCCGCTTGTACACTTCCCGACGGTGCTCCTTTTTTCACGATCTCTTTCACGCCCTGCTTTGTATTTCGGATTTCACATAATGTTAATGGTATGTTACCGAAATGCCAAATCAACAACATAACAAGAGCAACAACAATATACGAAACAAGCGTAGCAAGTGCCGCCCCTTCACAGTTCATACCTAACTTGCGAATAAAAACAAAATCCAGAATAATATTCAATACATTCGTAGATAATACGATTCCCATGGAAAGTATCGGTTTCCCGACAATCGGAAGGAAATAGGTTATGTGCATCAGAAAGATGGCTATGGGAACAAAAAAACTCAGCACCCGAGTATATGAGTTGAATTGCGGTCTTAATTCTTCGGGACAGCCGAAAAGTTCCCCAAGGATAGGATGAAAAAACATCAACAACACAAAAAGCAGTATTCCCAAAAGCAAAGATAAGACAGTCGATAATGTAAAATATTGATTGGCTTTTTTCTTATCCTTTCTTCCCAAACATTCCGCAAACAAAAGCGAACCGCCAATTCCCATTATTGTGTAAATTAATGAAACAGCAAAAACGATAGGTATTCCGACATTGATTACGGCAAAAGCGTCCGAACTGAGTAAGTGAGAAACGACCATGCTATCTGCAAATTCGCTTAACGAAATTCCTACGGCAGAAAACATAGCAGGAAGCATAAAATACATATATTTTTTGTTAAGAACAGACCCCGTTCTTTTGTATTTTACATTTTTATCGACTCTCATAATAAATCTCCAATAAACAGTTTATTAACACTCAGCTTATCGCTATCTCAGTAAACCTTCATTTATCTTGCTAACATCTATATAAATTATACTCTGATTTATATATCAATGTCAATTACAACTAATACTGATTATCCATAGAGATCTTTATCTTATTATATCTAAGGAAACACTGATTAATTCACTTGAAGCAGATTTGAGCTAATATTATCGCAGGCAAGGAAAAGACTCGATGTCGTAACCGGAAGCTACGTAGCGGCTATTTTGCTATGCAAAATAGCCCGTCCCTTTGGGATTTGTAACTTTGCTTGCAAAGTTACAA
>DFJD01000072.1:0-10949 GCA_002372875.1 Clostridiales bacterium UBA3680 | reverse complement strand
TTAGCCAAATATGCGAATGATTAATGAATCAGTGTTTCCTTAAATCAAATTTCATATCCTACTTCATCTTATTAATTTGTTTCTCCATCTCCACATGAGGAATCCCATCTTCCATAAATGGCTCTGATACTACCTTAAAACCCTCTTTCGCGTAATAGCCAATTGCATATTCCTGAGCTTCAAGGTATATCTTCTTAGCCTTTAGCTGCTCTGTTGCCACCCTTACTCCCTCACGAAGGATCATTCCTCCGATGCCTTTACCATGTTCCAGGGTAACAACTCTTCCTATCTGAGCTATACCGGAAGCTTCATCATGGTCTTTCCAAAATACCCTGAGGCACCCTGCAACTCTCCCGGAATCATTGTAGCAAAATACATGTATCGCATCCTGATCCTTATCATCCAGATCCTGATAAATGCACTCCTGCTCTGTAACAAATATCTCAAGCCTTGTCTTCAATATCTCATAAAGCTCTGTGGTGCTGAGCTCATTAAAATGTTTAACAATCAAATCCATCCGGTAAATTCATCATCCTCCTTATCTTCACCATCAACAGTCAATCAAACATCAATACCGCTTAGTTCGTTTTATTCGTGAGATAACGTGCCAACAGATCATCCCGACAAACGGGAATCGACTGCAATTATTTTAAAAAGAAGTAGTCTTCAAATAATTCACCGTTAAATTATTCTGATAATTTTCTATACTATCAACCTTAACTCTCTAGCTACATTGAACCCGAAGTTAATCCCTCGTATATTATAACGTATCTCATGTAAATAATCCACATTTATATGCATTTTTTGTACATAGTAAAAGAGCCTCTTGAAGGCTCCTTCACTATAAGCACTATCTTCTTTAACACTCTCATTTTGTCTCCTCCACAGCATGTTTTTCTTTCCATTCAGTCAGCAGATCAATAATAATCTTCCATGTGTCTTTCCTTCGTTTTGCTTTTCTGTACAAATGCCCAACGCAAAAAAGGACCACCTTCCTGAAATTTCTTTCAAGAAAGTGGTCCTCTTGGGTCCTTTTTCAACTGACCGATTTTGATCGCCGGCACGACATTCTTCGAAAAACTCCGCCTTTCTTTGGCAGATTGTTGTCAATTTGTTGTCAGCGTCACCCTCAAACCTCTGAAAGCCTTGTAAATACCGGCTTTCCTTAGTTCACGCTCTTGAGTGTCGGGATTGGATATGAGGTTATCCTTGTTTATTATTTTTAATATAGTTCCGTCAAATACTTTGGTGCTTTTATAATTAGCGCCAATGGTTATAATACCATCAGTATAATTACCACGACAATTCAATGTAAAATCACCTTTTACATTCATTCGAGAAGTTTCCTCTTGTAAATATAAACAAGAATACTCTGAACTACCGTTATAATCACCAGAAACATTCAATGTTCCGTCAACAATGAGTTCCGATAAATATCCGCTCCGGTAAGAACCACCAGATAACTGTTCAATATTTCCTTCTATTGTTAATTCACTATATTCGCTTACTATTAATTTTTTGTTAGATTTATATGTGGTAAATATTAAAGCACCAGCCACACAGTTTCCGGTAGTTATTACAGAGCCGTTTGAAAGTTGTAATTTATCAGAAATAATAACATTATCTAATTGACATAGTCCGGAAGAACTATCCATAATCAAACTTCCATTTAGTGACTTTTGCACATTATGCCGCGCAAAGCATTTTTAACAGCAATGCCGTATCTTTATTATCAAGTATACCGTTACCGTCCAGATCCGCCAAAGCCGAGCCGAGATCATTTGAAACATAGGCTTTCTTCTGTGTGAATATCGAATCAAGAATATCCACAGTTCCGTTTTTATCGGCATCGCCCATATTCATTGCAGGATTTAATCCGCTGTATTTCGGCAGATAATTCCCCGCCGCACTAGTGACCGTATTTCCCGCATGGTTACAGCCGCTCATAGCCATATCCTCGGTAATATACCCGCTTATCTCGTGTGCATTACTGTCATTTTTATCGGTACCCGAGGTTATCTCACAACCTACCGTAAAGCAGTTCTTTATACTTGAATCATTCCAGCTTCCGCCGACTATACCGCCCGCGTTGTTCTCGCCGTAGATAATGTTATTTATCGAGGAGCAGTTTTCTACCAGGCCGCCCTTTGTAAGATTACTGTTACCGCCCGATATTGCACCTGCACCCTTTGACGCATAGAAATACGAATTTCTTACACTCACATTCTTGACCGTACCGCCGTTTGCTATACAGCCGAACAGGCCGCCAAAGAAATAAGTCGGGTTTGCCGCACAGTACAAACCACTTATACTGTGTCCCTGTCCGTCAAAATTATAAGTGAAGAACTGTCCCTCGCTGTGTCCTGTCGCATTTCCTATAGGTATCCATTGATAAACATTGGCCGAATCCGCATACATTTTTCCGCTGTTTACCACTATATCCGCCGTAAGCCTTGCATCGCCCTTTGCGCTGTTATCGGTGCCGTTTATAAGGAAAGCGTACCAGTAGAGCTGACCCATATTGCTTATCTCGTATGCCCCGTTCCTGTAAACGGCAGGCTGGGGATAGCCCTCATCATTAAGCCCGTTCTCATAATACCCGTCTGCATTTGTGGTATGCTGGGTCGTACCCTCCGTGGTCTTTTCCGTAGTAGTTGTTGTGGGTGCCTTTGTTGTCGTTGTAGTGGTCGTTGTGGTAGTCGTTGTCGTTGTGGTAGTCGTTGTCGTTGTGGTGGTCGTTGTAGTGGCCTTTGTTGTCGTAGTCGTTGTTGTTTCGGTAGTCGTTTCGGTAGTCACATAGCTGTTACTGTAGCCACCCGATGCCTTATAGACTTTTTTATGACTGCTGTCCAAAACGGGATAAGTATCGCTTGTAAGTGTCTGATACCACACATCCGCCGTATATTCATCGCCTTGATTGAGCAGATAAGCCGCCTCGCCCGATGCAAAGCCCGCACTTGCAAGTTTTGATGCACCGCTGTCATCCGTAAAGCTGCCCGAAATATTGCCGTAACAGCAGTTTTCCTCGGTCGCTTTTTTGCCGTTTTGTTCAAAATATCCCGATATGGGCATTGAATATCCGCTTGCTCCGCTTATGCTGCAGCTGTATGTATAGCAGTTTTTGATGCTCGCGCCCTGCCAGCATCCGCCTACTATACCGCCAGCATTATCGGTTGCGGCTATTGTATTGTTTACCGAATAGCAGTTTTCTACCGTGCCGCCCTCTTTAAGGTTGCTGTTGCCGCCCGAAACGGCACCCGCACCCTTGCTTGCCTTAAAATACGAGTTTATAACACCCGTGTTTTTGACTGTGCCGCCTTTTGCTATACACCCGAACATACCCGCAAAGAACGGGGTCGAACCGCAGTAAAGACCGCTTACCGTATGTCCCTGTCCGTCAAAGGTATTTGTAAAGAACATACCCGTATCGTGTCCCGTTGCCGCGCCGATAGGTGTCCACGCTCTTGCATTTGTTGAAGAAGCGGTCATCTTGCCGCTGTTTACCACTATATCATTTGTAAGTACGGCATTGGCACTTATGCCCCTGTTGATGAGCTCCGCATACCAGTAGAGCTGACCTGCGTTTGCTATATAATAAATATTATTTCTGTATTCAGGTTCCTGATAACTGCCGTCGCTTCCAAAACCGTTTGAGTCGTATACGACCTTATCGCTGTTGCCGTAGCCGCCTGCGGTCTGTATTACAACACCATGATCTTTTTCAAGTACGGGATAGCTGTCCTTAGGCGTAAAATCTATATTCTGATACCATACGTTGTCGCCGTTTGTGTTGAGGCGATAAGCCGCCTCGCCCGATGCAAACTGTGCGGCAGAAAGTGCCGTGGCATTTGCATCCGTGCCGCTTCCGTTTAAATAATAGCAGTTTGTTACCGATGCTGTCATACTGCCCGATGCATTTACCTCCGCAACCGCACTTTTATTGCCGCTTGTAACGCTGCCTATACTGTAGCAGTTTTTAATATAGCTGTCGCCCGAACTGTGATTTACACAGGAAGCAATACCGCCTGCCCTGCTATTACAGGACACGGAACCGCCGAAACGACAGTTTTCTACGGTACCGTATTGGATAACGGCACATATACCGCCCGCATTACCGTCGGAAAGAGCCGTTACAACAGCATCCGAGGAACAGCGTGATATTTTTCCGTTCAGAACGTTGCCCGCAATACTGCCTGCATGGCCGCCGTTTACATAAACATCGGATTCAAGCCTGCAATTTTCTATCACACCGCCGTCCCTTACATGATCCGCTATGGCTCCGTCAAAATGGGTAAGATTTGTAGTATCCGTAAAGCTTGAATTTTTTATGGTAAGGTTTTTGACCGTACCAACAAGCCAGCCGAACATTGAAGCCGTTGCATTTCCTCTTACGCACAGACCGCTTATGCTGTGTCCGTTTCCGTCAAATACACCCTCAAATCCCGTCAATGTTGTCCAGTTTGCTTCGCTGTAAGACGAGTCTACCTTATCGTCTGTCATAACGATATCGGCATACAGTCTTGCATTTTGTGTAGTCGGAACTCCGGGCTTTATCTGTGCCAGGAATTTTTCAAGATCCTGCTTGGTGTATATCATATAATAGCCTTCATTATCGGCAAATTCCGTATCAAACTCGCCCTTTGTAACATATATGCCCTTAGAATCGAGAACGTAAAATTCCTCCCAGTGGTTACCGTAAACGGTAGCATATATGGTATCTCTCTCCGAGCACATGATAATAAAGTTTTCCTTGCCCGAACTGTCAAAATAAGGTGCGCCGATCTTGGTATTGCGTGTCATTTTTGTAAATGTTTCCTGCCACTTTTTGGGGTCAAGCACATATATATTAAGACCCGCCGCCTCGACATCGTCCCAGCTGCATATCTCTTTGGTAACGCCGTTTTTTGCATATATTATCTTCATGCCGCTAAGGTCAAGCGTATCGCCGCTGTTATACTCCGTTTTTGTGGGCGGAGAAATGGTATTTATGCCGTCTGCCCAGGGAATTACCGCATTAAAAGCCGTATATTCTATATTTGCGCCGTGATTTGCGGGAACGTCAAATTTGCCGTCCACCGTTTTTACCATGATCGCACCCGTGCCGTAAATATCGACACTTTTACCGCTTTCTCCCGCATATACCACATGATACGGCACCTTTGATCTTATATGCTCCGTATCCTCTCCGAAGCTGTATCTGCCCGTTGTATCACGCTTCATCTGCGCTATTCTGAAATATCTCAGCGCATCGTTGAACGTCCATACGCTGCCGTCGTCATTTGCAAAAACCGTCGGGTCGGCTTTGTGATATTCGCTCATAAGGTATTCTATAACATATATATCCTTTTGTGTTCCCGTATAATTGGACGGTACATCCGTGGAATAGAAATATGAGTAGAATTTTTTGTACGCAGCCGCATCGCCGCTTAAGCGGTTTTTATAAACGCCCTTGTTTGCCTGTATATTCAGATAACGCAAAAACTGATAGGGCTGTGCGTAATCAAAATAAACATTATCGGAATACTTCCAGCCGTTTATAAAACTCTGACCGCAGGCATCGGTTTTTGAACCCATATACAGCCAATCCTCATGATTTGGCATTATGGAAACCGAAAGTGCCTCGTTGAGCCAAAGGCCGTAAATAACATCCGCCGACTCCGCCATAGCGTGCTGACATTCATGCGCAAGCACGGCAAAGCTCGACGAAAAATCCGTCTTTTTGTCATTGTACAGCACGGGGCGATATACACCCGTTACATTTGCATTGTAGCTGTAGCACCAGCTAAGCTGACTGCTGTCGCTTTCGCCCCTTATAAATATGGATATCCTGTCGGAATAATCATTGTAGCTTATGTATTTTTCAAAATCATAAGGCTCTAAATACTGCGGATATGTTATAGTGTCAAACTGCTCCACAATACTGTTTCCTGCCGCACTTTTTTCATCCGCGGTATAATTAAGCGCAGTATCCACCCACACAAAACAATGCTCGCCCACAGCTATACATTCATAGTTTACCGATTTACCGAAATCTTTTACCTGTCCTACCGTGTAAGTTGTATTGCCTTTTTTCTGTGTCGACGTTTTTGTACCGCCGCCGCTTGTATACAGATGTTCACTGCCGCCGTTTACGGTATTGAGAGCCTCCCCAAGATTGTTCTCCGCCCCGGGACCGCCTTTCAGCACACCGTTTTCATCAAACACGATATTGCCCGTTGATTGTGCCGTCTGATAGTCATGGCTCGTATTTGATATAAGCACATAATCGCCGTAAAGCGTCTGTGCGGCACTGACGCGGGTCACAATTATATTTGTCATAAGCATGACAGCCGACAGTATCATTGATACTGCCTTTTTTGTTTTATTTATTTTCATTTATTCCGCTCCTTTCGGGTTTTTGTTTTACATATAATTCTGCATTATAATTATAACACATATCCGCAAAATGGAAACCGTCAATTTCGCAACAAAAATTTACGGAACTGACATATATCATGACGACCCCGATGCCGCAGAATAATAAAGATCAAGCCCAAAAAGAAAAGTGCCATAGAAATTACTATGACACTTAAAAAATCATTTATTCTTCTTTTTGTTTTGAATTGCTTTTTGCATAGCTTCATTAGCTTCTTCATCCCAAACAGTTCTTTCGGGTCCGAGAGTACCGTACATCGTATTTTCAAATGAGTATGTCATCTTTGCTGACTTGATAAGTCTTTCGTTGTCGACATCATCCTTAAAAGTACCGAGGCGACCATATATATCCCGGGTTATTTCATAGTTATACTGTTCACGCCCCTCACGGCTTGTATATATTATTTCGGCAAAATACCGCCTTGTATCCGGGTCATAATATGCACTCCAATTGTTTCCGTGTTTTTCTGTTTTCATTTTTATCCCTCTTTTATGCAAAAGACAGCATCGTGAAATGCCGTCCTTGCGTGTGTATCCTCTGTATCAGCTAAATCAAGCTGTCTTATGGTTAAGTATCCATATAACATCAAGCATATCTATTTTCTTATTGCAGTCTGCATCTGCGGCAGCCAAAGCGTTTTCGTTTTTGACATTATCCTCAAAGAAAGGCTTGCCCGTGCTTATATATTTAAGCACAAGTGCCGCATCATTATCGGTAACGCTGCCGTCAAGGTCGGTATCGCCCGGCGGTATTTTGGTAAAAACAACATCGTCAAGTCCCACGCCGTTACCTAAATGTGTCGTTGCCCTGAAACCTATCTGAACGTTTTCGCGCATAGCCTCGGCAGGCAGGTATATTTTATCGCACGTCCAATTTTTGTGACTGTTTTTGTTGCTATAAAGCTTTTTCCAGGACGTATTATTACCGTTTTCGTCAAGGTAGCGGTAATAAATGCCAAATTCGTCGGCAATGTATTTGACGGAATTTATATACGCAAATTCAATGCTTACCGTCTTATAACCGCGCAGATCCCATGTGGGTGTAATAAGATAGTAATTTTTGCCGATCGCCTCTTCCGGAGCCACAAGCTTCATATTATATTCACCCGTGTGAGCACCCGTATCCTCCGAATTATCACCTGTTCCCCGTTTCCAAGCAGTACCCGAGGTATCGCTCTGTTCGGTAGTCCAGCCTTTGGGGAAGCCGTCTTCAAAACGAAACTCAACTATATTTTCATTAACATCTTCTATGGCATCGGGGACTGCGATCTCTGCGTGCCCGGTCACTACACCCGAAACAACTACCGTATATCGGCTGTTTCTGTGTACGGTCACGCCGTCTTTGACTATATCGTTAAACGGTGCAAAATGATAGCCGTCAACTGCGGAGTAGGTGATTTTATTGTTTTCCTCGTCTACGGTCTTGACCGTATTTGCTCCCCCTGTCAGATACAAGATATCGGACGAGTAGAAACTATCCGTTATCTCGACCTCATCACCGTTGATCATTACGGGTCCGCAACTATTCCCTGCCGCCAAGCCGATGGCAGAAACGGTAGAACTGCCGCCTTTTGCTGCAATATGGGCTGTGTCATTGATACTGATACTTTCACACCTTCCGTCTGAACCGCATCCTATTCCTGCGGCATCTTCCCCGCCTGTTGCTGTCACATTTCCACCGTCGATCGTGATATCACCGCAGAAACCGCCAAATCCGCTGCCGATTCCTGCACCTTTTTCCCCGCCTGTTGCGGTCACATTTCCACCGTTGATCGTGATATTACCGCAGGAACCGCGAGATCCGCTGCCGATGCCTGCACCGTTTTCCCCGCCTGTTGCGGTCACATTTCCACCGTTGATCGTGATATTGCCGCAAGAACTGCCAGATCCGCTACCGATGCCTGCACCGTTTTTCCCGCCTATAGCGGTCACGGAACCGCCGTTGATCGTGATATTACCGCAGTTAGCGATGCCTCCGCCGATTCCTGCACCATAATAACCTCCTCTTGCATCAAGTTCTCCGTTGCCGTTGATCGTGAGTGTCTTATTTTTGGGAATAAAGATCCCCGGATAATCGCCGGTTCCATGAACAGAGTTAGTCCCCTCCAAAACGATAGTTGCATCTCCCAGACAATTTATACCGTTGTATTGAATTATTGCATTTCTTAATGTAACGGTCGCACCGTCGGCTACGGAAACAGAATAATCTCCGGAAAGTGTTCCCGTCAGTACATCCCCGTCCTGTGCCGGATAATCGCCGCTCAATTTTTCGAGGTCAACTTCGTTATCTGCGGCATTTGCCGTAACGCTTATTCCCCCAAACGGGTATAAATGCTTGTTTAACGGCAAAACATCCGATATTATCAGCAAAGTGAGAGCCGTCGCAGCCGCCCGTTTTAAAAATTTATCTTTCACTTAAATCCCTCCAAATCCAAGTAAAATATAACCTATTACTTTATAGTATACCACAATATTGCTGAATTGCATAGCAAAAATATCATAGCATTTTTAACAAACTTTTGATATAATGAAAATATAAAAAAGAAAGGACTGTTCTTATGGCATCTCATATATACACAAAAGCCGCTCATTCACGGGCTATTACCAAATATACAAAAGACAAGCTCGACCGCATAGAGATACGAGTACCCAAAGAAACGGGCTTTAAGGCACAAGTGACCGAATATGCCCACTCCAAAGGTCTAAGCGTAAACGCTTTTATTATCGAAGCTGTCAAAAAGGCTATGGAATAGACGGTTCATCAAGATAAACATTGAAGAGGTAACATATTATGAACAAAGAAAAATCGATCAATACAGAAAAGTCTTCATCTCGTATAACACGCAATGTAGCGGCAATACAGGGAAGTAATAAAAACAGCGGACTGATGACATCAATGTTAAAATATGCTGCAAAAGAAGCAGAAAAAGCAGGACATAATGTGGAATACATCAATTTGCATAATTGCAGTATCGACTATTGCAAGGGCTGCCGAAATTGTTTTGAAACAGGTGAATGTATCTTAAAAAATGATGATATGGTATGGATAGCAAATTCAATTAAAAACGCTGATGTTATTATGCTGGCGGCACCCGTATATTGGGCAAATGTTCCCGCAATAGTAAAAAATCTGTTTGACAGAATGTCGGGGACATCTATGGAAGAAACAAATACTTTTCCGAAACCTCGACTTTCGGGCAAGCGATACATTCTTTTTACGGCTTGTAATACTCCTATGCCGTTTGCTGCTGTTTGCGGGCAGACATCCGGTTTGAAAAGGGCTGTCTCCGAATATTTCAAAACATCGGGCATTTCCTGCATAGGAAGTGTTGTTTGCGATAATTCTTCAAAAATAAAGGAAGTTCCCGAAAATAAACTAAAAAGAATAAAGAAACTTGTAAATAAAATATAGACATTACTTTGCATTTCAAGGAGCGGGTCCTGCTTATTATACTATACATCCGATTGTACAGTTAATAGAAACTTATATTTTTTTCAAAAGAAAAGTGCCATAGAAATTACTATGACACTCAAAAAAACATTTATTCTTCTTTTTGTTTTGAATTGCTTTTTGCATAGCTCCGTTAGCTTCTTCGTCCCAGACTGTTCTTTCGGATCCGAGAGTACCATACATCGTATTTTCAAACGAGTACGTCATCTTTGCCGACTTGAAATGCTACAATACCTATGCCATAATTTTTATAACTTCGTTATAAATCACATTTGAAAGCTCAAAATGCCCTTCCTTGCTTAAATGTTCTTGGTCGGCTGTACTTGGCTGAACATGGTCCGATGCGGCTATAAAGCGTAGATTTCTCTTTTGCGCTATTTTTAAATACTCGTTTTTCAGCCCTTTTGAAACGGCTACAGATGTTTCGTTAAACTCAGGGTCAAAGTTTTCTTTCCAAACATCTTCCCCCAAATGTATGGGAGATACCAAAAGCACATTTTGAGGCAAAACATATTCTAATATAATATCAAGGCACATATTTATACCTCTGGCGATTTCTTTTGGGGATGCATTGAAGCAACTTTTACAGTCGTTAGTTCCCAACATCAAAACCACGCCGTCAATGTCATTGCCGTCCACAAATATATTGCGGATGGACTCGATCCCTATTATCCCGGGACGGTTTTTATCTTTATATACGGTGGTTCTTCCGCATACACCGTCCTCTATTATGTTTACATCTTTCAGCTTTTCCCGCAACAAACCGGTCCACCTTATTTCCTCCGAAAATTGTTCTTTCGTAACTGGGTCGTATCCCCAAGTATTTGAATCTCCAAAACATAAAATACTTTTCATCTTTTCCCTTCCTTACAATAATGATATTACACCTTTAAAATTATTATAAATCAAAATGTAGGCTTTGCTTATATAATACAAATATATAATACAAATATATAATACAAATATATAATGATTATGGTATATATCCTGCGTTCCTCTAACATAATAAGTATAGCATAACAATTAAATCTATGCTATACGTCCATGATATTCGTATTCCACAGAAATAAATTTCTGCTACATA
>DFJD01000126.1:2186-10683 GCA_002372875.1 Clostridiales bacterium UBA3680 | reverse complement strand
ATTAATCAGTGCTTCCTTAAATTTCCACACGCAATAAAAATGGGCTGTGAAGACCCGAACAGTATCTTCACAGCCCAAAATCAGCCTTTATATTATTCCGTCAACAATAATCGCACAATCGGCTCTTGTTATTCCCGATTTGGGTTCAAAGGAACCGTTTGGCATTCCGTTTATTATTTCCGCTTCATAAAGTGCTTGTACGCTTTCTTTATAAATAATGTCATCTTCATCGCCAAAAGGAACATATGTTCTTACCGAAGAGACATCTTTGTTGTATGCTTTTGCAAAGCCAAAGCATATTCTTGCGCTTTCTTCTCTTGTAACGGGTCTGTCCGGAGCAAAATTGTTATTTCCGACACCCGATACAATTCCCTTTTCCGCAGCCCAGGAAATGCTTTCAAAATACCATGCATCTTTTTCCACATCGTTAAAATCGAAACTGTATTTTCCTTCATCTCCCGAAGCCTTGTAGAGCATTGTTACAAGCTGTGCTCTTGTTACCTTTTTTGAAGGCTCAAAGTTGTTCTCACCCATTCCGCTTACTATGGAAAGTTCTCTTAAGTGTTCGATACTATTATAAGCATAGTGAGAGGGAGGTACATCGTCAAAGTCGTTGTTCGATTCGATGCCGTCGAGAATGATATCGTTTTCATCTTCCGTGATATTTTCGTTGGTTGTTGACTCTGTGGTTTCTTCCAAGGTCGATTTTGTTGTTACTGTGGTTTCTTCATCCGAATAAGAACTTGAGGAGCTTTTTACCTTGCTTGCACCCGTTTCCTTCGTATAATCGTCCACATAGCAGAAAACAAAATCATCTCCGCTTGAAAAAACGTAATCCTTAAGTGCTTTTGCAGGCTGTGAATCATTTACGGCATATACCCAGCCGCTGTTTTTTCCGTTGTCAAATTCGGCAAGTGTGACCCCGTCGGCACTTGTTACAGAGGATACATATCCGTTATCGAGACCGACACAGCTTATACCGTTGTCCGAAAAGAGTTTTTCGAGAAAATCAGAGGCATTTGTTCCTTTTTTAACTGTATAGCTCTTTTTTGTGACCCAATAAACATAACCTGTATGCTTTCCTTCCTCGTGAGGGTTGTCGCCCACAACGGAGGCTGTGATTGAAATATAGCTTGAGGAGCTTCCGACGCCTCCGCCACCGCCCGAGGAAGTATGTCTTTTTGTTGTGACCTCGATCGGAGTTTGCGTGGTCGACTCCGTAACTTCTTCCCAAGAGGTGTTGCCGTATTTTAATGCAATAAGATACCCCGAGTCATTTTGATAGTATAATGTATCGTAATCAATTACGGGAGTATGTATGCAATACTGTTCAAAATCCCCCGTAGGATCGAAATAAGGGTTACAAGTTATCTCACCTTCGTCTGTAAGCTTATAAAGCGTACCCGAGGATGAATTTACAGCAAAAAATACGTTTATGCCCGTGTCCGTTACCCCGTATACGGGAGCTGCGGTTACGGCGCCTAAAGTATTGTAGGTGTATATCACATTGTTAAGTTCACTGTCGATAACCGAAATAAATCCCGAGTCATATCCTTCACCGTTAGCGCCCACATATATTTTTCCGTTGTAAATAACGGGTTTTGAGGTGGAAGAAACGGCACCTTCGGCTATTTTTAAGGACTTTTGTGTTCCGAGCTCACCATTATAGGTGTTTACCTCTATTCTGTTGATATTTCCGTCGGTTGTTGTTATATAAATATATCCGTTATAGCATACGGGAGTGGAACGTATATTACCTTCCGTTATTTTAAGAGCGGAAACCACATTTCCCGTATTCTTGTTCAAAACATAAAGATAACCGCCCTCAGAGCCTATTGCGATATATCCGCTTCCTACCGGGGCAACACTTGTCCAATAAAAACCCGAATAAGAGGAATGTTCTTGAGGAATAAACTCCCAGCTGAAAGGTTTTGTTTCAAGGGCAGTACTTTCATCGGGGTCGGTAAGGCTCATACACATAAGGGAGCCGTAACCGTTTTCGGGCTTTGTGGAAAGTGTGGCAGCATATATATTCGTGCCGTCACAATATATGGGAGAAATACCCTGTAAACCCGAGTATGTGGGGGCTGCGCTTATCCAAAGGGAGCTTAGGTCGTCTTTGCCGAATGCCTGTATTCTTCCGTCGGAGAGCTGTACAAAAATGTTGTCGCCGTACTCGCCGAGATAGTAATTGTAGCCTATGGGAAGTGCCGTTTCGGCGGTCAAAAGAATGTTTCCGTTTTTGTCGAGTTTGCGAAGTTTATTGTCGGCAACGTTATAAATATAGTCGCTGTCAACGACAATGCCCGAAAATCCGCTCCAGCCGATATTAAGCTTAGTTGCCCATTTTACAAGGGAAGAAGAGTTGCCGCTATTTTCGGTGGTTATTTCCGTAGAAGGGGCGACAGCTTCAAGAGTGATGTCAAGCGTGGGTGTTGGCGTGTTTACCGTAAAGGCACCGCTTACGCTGTTGTAGCCGTCACATGATGCCAAATAGGTGTAATCACCGTAAATGAGGGCATAGTAATCGCCCCAGGGGCTTTTTTCAACCTTATTTCCGAGAGAGTCGAAAATCTCAATGTTTATTGATTCGGGAGAGGAATTTACCGTAAGAGTATAGCCGTATATTTCAGCCATAAAATCGTCGCAGTAAAATACTTCGATCCTGTCTCCGGGGTTGGGAGTATACTCCGACATACCCACATCGGGTATCAAATCGTTTACCTTGTACATCCAGCCTGAATAGTTGCCGTTTGTACCCGAACCGAGACTTATGGCACCCGGAGAGGTAATGCTGTCAAGGTAGCCGTAGCTGTAGCCGATGTCATAGCCGCAGTCTTTAAGCACTTTTTGCATGACCGTATCAACGGTGTCACCGCTGTCAAAAGAGGTAACGGTGTCTACCCATGTTTCATAGGCCGAATGTTCTCCTTCGGCATGAACACTGTCACCTGTCAAGATAAAGCTTACGGTGTTGTCAGCTGCGCTTACAAAATTACAGCCTAAAACCGCAATAACAACGGCAAGCAGTAAGCTTAAATGTTTTTTTGCGTTTGTCATTTAACAAACCTCCTTTATTTGTGGGGTTTAGGATAAAACCCCTATATATTTACGGGACGTTGATCCCGTATTTTTTAACCACTCTGTCAAGTCTTTTTATTACAGGCTCCGACAGAAAAAACAAAAATATTGATGTGCCGCTTGCATGTATCAGGTCGAAGGGAATACCCGTTGCATAGGAATACAGCAGTTTACCGACGTTGATCTCCTCTTGTGACATTATGACCGAGGCGGGATTCATTATACCGCCGTATATAAGCATCACACAGAAAAAACCGAAAACCGCAAGCTGTACCTTATTTTTTTTCAAAAGCTCAGACCTTGCAAGTATACCCGAAAGAAAACCGATAATACCGTAGGAAAGCATTTGCCATGGAGTCCAGGGTCCCTGACCGAAATAAAAATTGCTTATCAAGCTGCCCATTGCGCCTACGGCAAAGCCGCATTCGGCGCCTACAGCCACCCCTGCAATGATAACACAGGCTGTTACGGGCTTAAAGGCGGCAGTCATAAAAAAAGCAAGCCTTCCCACCACACACATTCCGCAAAGGACGGCAATCAAAACAAGCTCTCTTGCTCGAATTGCTCTGTTTTCAAATACGCTTAAAAACGGGATAAGAGCAAGAAGCATTATTGCCGATGATATAAAATAATATTTTCTGTCGTCAAATACGCTTACGCCCAAAAATATCAGAATTGGAATGGCAATCATTATTATGGGCAAAGAAAGAAGAATTCTTTTTTTTGTTGTTCTTTCACGAATTTCAAGAGTATTTTCCATATTCGGAGGCAGTGCTTCTTTGTTTTTTGAAGGTTTTTCCTCCGAGGGAATCTTTCCGTTAAGTGCCTTAATGATCTCTTCATCGGTAATGGCATTTTTGATAAAGCCCTTTGCAAGCCTTACCGCAGAACAGGTATAAAGAGCGTTTTCCGTGAAAAATTTTCGTGTGTCGGCTGCGGATGCAAATTCTCCGTTAAAAAGCAGAGCGCAGCGATCGGCGTATTTTGCACAAAAATCGGGATCGTGGCTCACAATTATTATGGTTTTGCCTTTTTTTGTAAGCTTTTTTAAAAGATCGCCTATTTTTTTCTTGCTTTCACAGTCAAGCCCTTTGGTGGGTTCATCTGCAAGTATAATATCGGGATGAAGGCTTAAAGCCTTTGCTATTGCCGCTGTTTGCAACTCTCCTCCCGAAAGGTCATAGGGATTGAGCTTCAATATATCGCCAAGTTCTGTGTCGGTATCGTCAATTCCTTCATTTTCAAGCACATCGCTTGAAAACATAAAATGAGGGTCCTGAGGAATATAGGCAAGCTTTCCGTTAGTTGAGATCTTTCCCGAATAGTTTTGGATAATTCCCGCAAGCAATGCCAAAAGTGTGCTCTTTCCCGACCCGTTGAGTCCCGTTATTGCAAATATTTCTCCTTTTTTTACATCAAAGTCGATTCCCTTTAATATGGGTCTGTCGTAAGCAAAATAAAGCTCTCTTACGGTGATAACGGCTTCCTTTTTCGGAGCCGAGGTGTATTGTACCTCCTTTTTTTCAAAGGATCCAAGCATCGCTCTTCCCTCTGCGATCGTTACGGGGATGGTTTCGGAGTTTAAGGATTTAAAAACATTGACCGTCACACCGAGATCTCCCCAAGGCACTTCATTTTTTATGCTTTTTATTGCGGAATATTTTTCATCGTCCGTTACGACCCTGCCCTCGCTCATTACAATAATTCTGTCGGTAAACGGAAGTATCTCTTCGGCGTTGTGTTCGCTTACGAGAACCGATACACCAAGCTCGTTTTTTATTCTCACAAGTGCGGAAACAAACTGTTTTTTTGCAACGGGGTCAAGCATTGAGAGCGGTTCGTCAAGTATGATAATGTTCGGGTCGGTACAAAGCACACTTCCCAGAGCTGCAAGCTGTTTTTCGCCGCCCGATATCTCGCAGCATTTTTTTTCGAATATATCTCCTAACCCCAAAAAAGAGGCGGTTTCCGCAAGTCTTTTTTTTATATATTCTCTGCTTTTGCCCAGGCTTTCAAGGGTAAATGCCAGTTCGTGATATACTCTGTCGGTAACAACGGAAAAATCGGGGTTTTGCGAAACAAAACCGATTTTTTCGGCTTGATCACGTAATGATACGCTCTCAAGAGGTTTCCCTTCAAAGCGGATATTTCCGCTTTTCAAACCCGAGGGGGTAAGGGCACTTTTAAGGCTTCTTAAAAATGTGGTCTTTCCGCTCCCCGTTCTTCCGACAAGCAGTATAAACTCGCCCGAGTCGATTTTCAGGTTTATATCGGAAAGGGTCAAATATTTACTTTCGGGATAGGCAAAGCAGTAGTTTTCAATTTTGTACAGTTCCATTTTTTCCTCTCCGAAAAAGAAATATCGGCATAATACACAAAAGCGTAAAAAGCAGGTAAAAAACAGGGTCGTTTTCCATTCCGAAAAACGGATAAAATACGGTTTTTTCCATGCCCGAAGCAATGCAAAACACAAGTAAAGCCGTAATGCAGGATATAACAAGCAATGCTAAAGCATCTCTTTTCATAAACCTAAAAAGGGTGTAGGCAGTGCGTTTTCCCGTATCGAAACCTCTTGCCCTCATAGAGTCAGATGACAAAAGAGAGCCTTCAAACGCCCATGTAAGCAGTATAAGCACGGAAGAGAGCATTGCTTTGAACCTTCCTTTGCAATATATTTTTTGCAAAGAAAATATTTCTTTCATGGCTCGAATGAGCCGCGGTACAAAGGAAAAGGTCATAGACATAACAAGTGAACCGTTCGGAAGAAATTTTCCGCAAAGGTATATTACTTTCTCGCTTGTTATTATCTCCGATAAGCTTACAGACCACAGCAGAACACTAAAGAGCATACTTCCTGCGCATATACCGAAGCAGACGGATTCTGCCGTGAAGGGATTACCGTCGGGCAGATAGAAAAGTGTTGTTGCTCCTCTGTGAGAAAAAAGGGGGTTTATTACGGATATTACAATAAATATCGGTATCCCCTTAATAAGACCTTTAACGCTGCCTTTTACTCCGTAAAGGCAAATACAGGCACCTGTAAAGGAAATAAACAATTTTATCGGGTTAAAGCTTAAAAATGTGAGCACTATAACAGATGTAAAAAACACAAATTCCACAATGGGATGAAAATCTCTTTTATTCAAAAACATTTCCCACATCTCTTCCCAAATCACAGGTGTAAAGTAACTCTATTTTATCTCCGGGCTTCACTTTAACGGCACTCATACCCACATTCGGCGATATTCCGTTTACATGATACGTCCAGCCAGAAAGCTCTCCGCAGTCAAATTCGTAAATATTGGCTATACCTTCCACATAAACGGTGTCGTAAACGGGAGTATAGCTGTATTCCATGTGTATGCCTTTTTCCTTTACGGTTCTGTTCAATACATCAAATACAGACTCTCCTTCGCTTATGGTTACGTCTGTTTCGGGAAGGATAACACCGTTATCGGGAATGAGTATTCTTTTTTCTTCCGCAAGCTCGCTTATATTGTCAAGTATGGTTGCACAAGTTATCGACAGACTGCAGCTATCCTCCGCTTTTTCTGTGACCGCCTCTGTTTCGGACTCTGCCATCAAAAGGGTCGTCACTTCGGTAACGGGGCTTTGTGCGGCTGTTGAGGTGGTTTGGGCAATTTCCTCTTTTGTGGTGCTTTCGGTTATTATTGCCTCGGAAAAGGGTTCTTCCGTTGTTTCATCGTAAAAAGGGGAAAGTGTCGTTTCCGTAGCTTGATATTCGGTCTCGGAAACGGTTTCGCTTACAGTTGCCGTTTGTGTGGTGGTTGGCAATACCTCGCTTTTTTTTCCTTTTTGAGCAAAAAAAGTAAAAAGCAGTATTATTATGCAAACAAGTATGAAATACAGTCTATTTGTGCGCTTAGACAAATCAATTCCTCCAATTCGGCCGATTTACGGTTATCCGAGTATATGTAGCCTTTTCCGTTTTTTGTGTTGTAAAGGGAAACAAGGGCACAAAGTGCCTGCTCGGTTGCCAATTGATTATATGTGCCGTCATTTACATGGGAAAAACCTTTATCCGTTTTGTAGTATAAAAGGGCATCGTAAAGGGTGTTTCCGTTTTTTACAAAACGACTGTCATCAATCGGAATATTAAGGGAGGTAAGAGCAATTATTGCTTGAGAAGCATATTCCGATGTTTCGCTTCCGTAGGCGGAAAAACCGCCGTTATCAAGCTGTATGCCCGATAGGTAGTTTAGAGCCCTATCCGTGGCGGCTTTTACGGCAGGGTCGTTGTAATATGCCGAAAGAGCTTGAATAGCCATAGCCGTAACATCGGGTTCGCTTATATCGCTAAGACCGAAACCGCCATCGGGCTTTTGACTGTCAAGAAGGAATGAAACATATTTTTCCTCGACCACGGGGTGACGGTTACCTTTGTTAAAGGCAATAAGGGCGAATATTGCTCCGTTTAACCCTTGAGATACGGTTTTGTCAAAATCCTCAATGGGGGAATAAAGATCGTAGCCTTCTATGTTGCCACATTCGCATCCGAGGGCGGAAAGGGCGATAATGGTTCTTGAATACTCCGTGTTTTTGCGGTTACTCAGTATTCCGTGTTTCTCTTTTATAAGGGAGATGGTTGCTTTTTTATACTCGTTTAGAGCTTTGATATTATCCGAATCATATTCGCAAAGAGCCAATGCAAGCCATTCACCGCCTATCGAGCCGTTTCTTATGGAAGAGTAATCGGTATTGTTTTCTATTTCATCGATAATGTCCTTTTCCGAACAGTAGCAGCATATACTCAGTAAAAGTGTGAAAAGGACTGTAAAAAATATTTTTTTCATAAAAACTCCTTTGGAAAATAAAAAAGCTGTCAATACAGACAGCCAAATAAAAGGGAATTCTCCCTTTCCTGCATACGCTCTTCCTTACCCAAAAGCTATGCGCTGAGGCGACCCGACTTGCTAAATGCTCACGGTAATGGCTGTTGCACCGGATTTTCACCGGTTTCTCCTCTTGGTTGTTTTGTTGATTTAAGAAGTGTATCTATAGCTTCTTGCAATTTTTCCTCACTGAGGGCACCGTAGTGTATTTCACATATATTTCCCTTCGTATCCACGGTTACGGTGGTGGGCAGCGAACTTATTTCATACGAAATAGCTCCGTTGCGGTAGCTGTCGAAATATATCGGAAGGGTATAGCCGTTTTTCTTAAAAAAATCGGTGGCAGCTTCGGGCGTTTCTCCGTACCCGTTTGTTATGTTAAGCATAACAAAATCTATTCTGTCCGAATACTCTTCATATTTTTTCTGAAAATACGGAAGTTCTTCAACGCAGTAGTGACACCAAGTTGCCCAAAAGTTGATTATTATCGGCTTGCCGAAATGGTCCGAAAGCAGGTATTCTTCACCGTTTATGTCGTGACAAAGTATATCGGGGGCAATAAG
>DFJD01000126.1:0-2082 GCA_002372875.1 Clostridiales bacterium UBA3680 | reverse complement strand
TCGGTCGATACAAGGTTTTTATAAAGCAGATAATTTGCCGCTGCAAAAAGAAACACCGCTAAAACGATAATTATAGTTAATTTTCGGCTATTTTTATCATTGTTCATAGTTGTTTTTATATATTGTTAATAAATTGTTAATTTTCCGAATTTACTATAGACAATATAATAATTATTTGATATAATGCGATCAAGGTAAAGGTAAGTAAACAAATACCGTTATGGTACTGAATATGATTGTAAGTTTTCCCGGGTTGCCGTCCCACCTTATTACTCCTTTTCCTTTTTACAATATCGGCGACTGATGGGATTCTTCACCCAATCGCTGCATTTTCGGCTCCCTCCCCGATTTCATTGCCGAAAACTGCAGCGTTTTTTTCTTTTATTCTTTTATTCTTTTTTTAATATCTTCACATTATCTTTTGTTATATTCTCCGCAAAGGCTTCCTTTTCCTCTCCGTTTGAATATATCACTATATCTTTCAGTGTAATGTCGTGAACGGGCATCTGAGGCAAACCGCTTATGCTGATGGGGATCTTTGCTCCCGTACATCTGACACCCTCTATAAAAATATTCTTAAATTCGGGTATTTCATCTTCGGCAACAGGTTGACCTTCCTTTGTATCCATATTATATCCCATCGTAAATATTATGGCTTCTCCGGGAATATCCGTCATATCAATGTTGCTTATATGAATATCTTCAACTACGCCACCTCTTCCCAAGCAGCTTTTAAAACGCAAACCCACATCGGTGCCTATGAAAGAACAATTATTCACAAATATATTTTTAAGGCCTCCCGACATTTCGCTTCCTATTACAAAGCCTCCGTGTCCGTGATAGACAACACAGTTTTCTATGGAAACATTTTCGGTGGGAACAGCTCTTTTTCGTCCGTCCTCGTTTTTGCCCGATTTCATACATATTGCATCATCACCCACGTCAAAGGTGCAATCGTATATTTTGCAGTTTTTGCAGCTGTCAAGGTCAAGTCCGTCACCGTTTTGTGAAAACCAAGGGTTTCTTATGCTTGTGTTTCTTATCGTAACATTTTCACAAAGCCAGGGATGAAGCGCCCATGCAGGCGAGTTTTGTATGGTAGGGCCGTCTATGAGCACGTTTTTACAGGATGAAAGGTGCAAAAGGGCGGGTCTTAGAAAACGGTGATACTTTTGGCAAGTTTCTTTGTCTTTGTACAGCTCGGCTTTTTCTTTAAAAAGCTTGTCCGCCTCCGCATTTTTCTCATCGGGCCACCATATTTCTTCTTTGCCTTTGTCAACATATCCGCCAGTGGCTGTCAACTCGTCCCACTGTCTTTGTGTGAGTTTCCATTTTTTTATGGGTCTCCAAAAATAACCGTTGCCGTCGATGATGCCCTTTCCGGTAATTGCCACGTTTTCAAGGTCATGGCCGTATATCGGAGATTGACAGCGATACATGTCAAAGCCTTCAAAGGAGGTGAAAACAAGGGGATAATCCTTGTAATCATCCGAAAAAAGAAGTATTGCTCCGTCTTCAAGTTGAAAATTTACGTTACTTTTAAGCTCTATCGGGCCTGTACACCAAACTCCTCTCGGAACGAGCACCGTACCTCCGCCGTTTTCAGAACACTCGGAAATGGCTTTGTTTATGCTTTCTGCACAGTTGCTTCCGTACTCGGCACCGTAGTTTTTTATATTGTATATTGTATCCTTAAATTGAGGAAGAACAACATTTATATCGGAAATATTCATTTTTTTCCTCCTTTATAAAAATTTATATCATTATACAATACTTTATACTTCCTTTTCAACTTGTTTTTAAAAAAATTATGGAAACACTGATTAATTCACTTGAAGCAGATTTGAGATAATGTTTTCGCAGACAAGGAAAAGACCCGAGGGCATAGCCATAGCTATATGGCGGCTATTTTGCGTAGCAAAATAGTCCGTCCCTACGGGATTTGTAACTTTGCGTGCAAAGTTACAAACATGGGCTTTGACACAGTGTGCGGTAATATTATCCAAATATGCGAATGATTAATTAATCAGTGGTTTCTTAAATACCGATAATATTTTGCGAAGATGTTATATTCCAATTTAC
>DFJD01000073.1 GCA_002372875.1 Clostridiales bacterium UBA3680 | reverse complement strand
TGATGTTATCGGCAACTTTGCCCACCTCTCCCTTATAAGAATGATATTTATCTTTGGGGCGTTTTCCGAACAGTTCCATGTTGTGCATAAGTCGCTGGACACGCTTATGGTTTACATTATAACCTCTGTTTTTCAGCTCTGCGTAAACTCTGCGAACACCATATCTTTGCTTGTTTTCTTCAAAAATAGCTCTTATTTCTGACATAACTTTTTCATTGCGTTCAGCAACAGCATCGGTTTTGGAAAGTTCATAATAATAGGTCGATTTTGCCATTTCCATTGCTTTCAAAAGATATTTCAATTTGTATCCTTTTTCGCGGAGTTCTTTGACGATCGCTGCTTTTTCGCCTTGAGTAACGCAGCCTGTTTTTCTTCTCTCAAGGCTATTAGTTTTTTTATTACTTCATTTTCCGTCTTGATGTATTCATTTTCTGCTCTTAATCGTATGAGTTCCTCACGCTCGGACTCGGTTAAGGGTTTGGGTTCGATTGTAGTTTGCTTTTTCATTTCCGGATTTTTAGGTGGGCGTCCTTTCTTCGTATTTACTAAACCATTATAACCCGAAATTTTGTATTTGTGAACCCATTGATATAACATTCCCTGATTTATTCCTGCATTTAATGCAACAGATCTATTAGATTGCCCTGAAATAACCTTTAAAACCAATTCTAATTTTTCATCGGGAGACCATACTTTGTTTTGATTTTTATGTTTTAAAGCTTCACACCCTTGTGATTCTTCGATTCGCACCCATTCGCGAACTGTATCTTTAAATTTCTTTTCAGAAATCCCTTCCGGGCATTTAGCCCATTGTCCTTGTCGATAAAGTTCCACACACTTTTTCTTAAATTCATAAGTATAACGCATAAAAAATACCCTCCTTACTGGGTGTCCAGTAAAGAGGGTACATATCACTTTGTCTATGCCCTTTGTTTATGCAAGAATGCAAGAAAAATACAGCTATGCTTTTTTTGCCATACAATTATTCCCCTTTTTGTGTCACCTTTTGCTTTATTTTTTCCAACTCCTCCAATATTTCATCCGAGTTTTCAAATGTGCCCGCCAAAGCGGAATACAGAAAGCTCGGCAGGGATGATTTTTTGTATAGCCTGTTAAAATACATTTTTGTATAATCGTCCATAGATATTTTAGCTTTAAATTTTCTTCCGTAGCTTTTTCCGATTTTGGTGATCTCGGCAACCTCGACATATCCAAGGTCTATAAGTCGATTTATTGTTGCACAATAAGATGTTTTTAATTTCGGATTGTCGGATAATCCGGTAATATCTCCTATTCCCAAGGGGGCATCACTGTTCCATAATATATGCATTATTTCTTCTTCTCGTTTATTTAAAATATGTGTTTGCATTATCGTTCATCACCTTTCATAAATGTGTAGGTAGGACAAATTATCATCTATTTGTCCGCTTCCTTCGTATATTAAATCATTATTACCGTTGTATATACAATATCCGTCTTCAGTCTTTACTACATAACAGTCAGCGTCTATAACGGGAGCATCATCATTGTATTTTTCCATATCCGGTTCATAGTAGGGCTGTATAACAAAAAGATAGGATATCAAACTCGCCGCAAAAAGCAAAAGATAGCTACCAAACGTTTTATATTTATTTCCTGTTTTATTGTTAAGAAATGAGTTTATGCGTTGGATTATAATTTTTTTATTATATTGCCCTATCAAATTAAATGTTAAATTCGGATTTTTCCCCGAATCATTTTTTGTACTTTTTATTATTGCTGTTATATACGCATTCTTTTCACTTTCGGATAACTTCTTTTTAAGTTTGGAATCAACAAAAAATTCCAACATATTTTCCACTTCAAAATTAAAAAAGTATATTAAGGGATTCCACCAAAACAATATTTTTAAGGTCGTTAAAACAAATTTTATAATATTATGTCTGTTCTTATAGTGCATCAGCTCATGCATTATAATACATTTAAGCTCGGTTTTCGAGTAGTTCTTTTTCGGAATGAAAATCATGTTTGAATAAGAATACCCGATAAAAGGACTTGATGCCAAATCGACTTTATAAATCTTTACATTAGGATCAACATCAAGTAGGTCAGCATTGTTTTTGATATATACCGGTTTATAATTAACCGAAACAAATATACAAAAATTTCTGAATTTGATTACACTCAATACGTAATTTACAAGCAAAAATAAAGAAACCGTTAAAGAAAAGATAACCAACCAATATTTAACGGGTATGTTTGCAACAGGTGTGTTTAAGATTCCTTCGATATAGGGGACGATCGTTTTTGAGTTCAGTACTATCGTAAAAGGAAATTCGACGGGCACACATAAGCGTAATAAACATACCACCATTATCGAAAACAAAAAAACCGGTCTGTAAATATAATTTACTCTCTGAAAAAACCCGATAATGATATAAATCAAAAAAAATAAGTTTGTTGCCAAAAAAGCGGTCAATACCGTGTAAACAGTTATTCCCAAATTACTCCCACCCTTTTCTTTTACTTTTTCACTTTTGGGGGACCTCTAAAAAGTGCTATTGAAGGAAATTCGAGATATCTTGTTCGAGTACAAGGAGACGGCTCGAAGGCAATGCAGTAGATCGTTGAGAGACGTTGACAAAGTAATCGAGCAAGATAGCCGATTTTACAATTTATGAGTTTTTAGAAGTTCCCTTTGAACAGTTTTTATGATCTGTTCCATTTTGAAAGATTATATCATATTTGTTGTCAATAATTCAACCAAATATTATTAAAGTTTTCACTAACACAAATGATTATTGACAACAATAATCGTTTGTGTTAGTATTACTTATATATTTAACGGAGAATTAAAAAATTATTTTCTAAAAGGGGTGATAAACTGTGCTTAGCATCTGTAAAATCTAAGGAAACGCCGGTTATGTATTTCCTTTAACAAATTACATAACATAAAGTGGTATTTCCATTACACAAAATCGTATACACAATTAAGGAATTGCTTTTAATCGGCATTTTTACAAACTTAAAACAAACAAAGAAAGGATGGTATTTATGAAAAAGTGTTTGTCAATACTGCTTGATGTTACAAGAGACATAAAAGAAAGCAATACTGTAAATCAGTATTTTATGGGAAGCATTCCGTACTCGACGGTACCGGACAGTGCGTTACATTACACAACTAATTCATTTGTATATCCCTATATTTCATAAAGACAGGAGTGTGAGTATTATGAAGTTTTTAAGTAGAATATGCTCTGTTGTATCCGCAATAGCTGTTTCCGTTTCTTGTTTTATAAACACTCGACCGGTCTACGCAAATGCCGAAGGAATAAAGATCGGAGATTATATTGAGTTTGGGCACTATATTTACAATGCAGATATTATAAAAAAATACCCTAAATTATTTGAAGGCGTTACACTCCCGGAAAAGCATGTTTGGCGATGTGTCGATAAAAATGAAAAGGGATACTTATTTTTACATGACGATCTTCTTTCCAACTACAACTTATATGATTACGATTACGATAATCGGCAAGCCTACTATTCAGGTCCCTATCCCGACAGCAGCTTAAGAAAAGCGCTAAATAACGGTTTTCTAAAATGTTTTTCCGATGCCGAATTGATGCTTGTTAAATCGGTAGCTCTTGAGCAACCCAAAGAGGCAGCCGACCTTGAGCCGAGTGAAAAGTTTTACGATCCGCCAATCAGTGTTTCAGACTTCATGAAAGGTTATGAAGATGCCGCAAAATACACTTTTTACGATAGATTTTTTATTCCCGGTGCTCCCGAGTTGTATGCCGTGCGCCAAAATATAGGAGATGACTATTTGTGTGCAAAATTGAATATATCTACCGCGAAGCTCAAAAAAGCAAATCTTTTAAAACCACCTCGTCAGTATTGGGCCGGCTACTATGAGAGCCCCATAAAATCAGGTTACCGTTACCTTACCAAAAATCAGGTAGGAGATTACTATTCATATTTTTGTGAACGCGTTTCCTTAGGAAAGTATTCCCACAAGTTTAATTATCCGGAGGATAAATATTATCTCTACAGTACAAGAATTCCCGCATACACCAGAGGATATCATATGTTTGTTGGGTATACTACAGGAGAGCTTAGGTGTGCCACTAAAGATGTATACTGTGCTTCTCTTGTTTCACAATTTGTAAGACCGGCATTCTATCTTGATGCCGCGGCTGCCGAGATCCTTTCCGGAGACGGAACAAAAAACTCCCCCTACAATTTTAAGGAGTATGCTGACGATACAAAAATATACGATGGAGAATATTATAAGGAAAAATATTCAGATTTACCCGACTTTTCGGCACAGAGCCGGGAACTTCACTCCTATTGGTACGGCACGGATATGCCGGGTGGACGCACGGCATCTCCTGTTTACGATTACAATTATTACATTGCAAACAACCCCGAGGTTGTCGCATCGGTCGGAACAGCTCCCTCAGATTGCTATATGCACTTTCTTACAGAAGGAATGAAGCAGGGCTTGAGAGCAAGCGAGGAATTCGACCCCAAAGCATACATGGAGTATAATTTTGACTTGTACAACATGTATGGGAATGATTACGAAAAATATTACGAGCATTATGTAAAAATAGGCAGAAGCGAAGGACGTTCAGGCACTCCCACCCCGAGAAGTTCGGAAAACACAAAAGGAGATGCAGATAAAAACGGAAGTGTAAACAGGGCCGATTATATGCTTGTTACAAAATATTTTTCGGGACAAAGCGTTTCTCCCGACTCGGAACAGACCGATATCGACCGAGATGGTAGGCTGACAAGAAAAGATTACATATATTTTTCAAAATTCTTCTCGGGTATGAATGTACCGGAGTTTTCGAACAGCTGACATGCTCTGCCATAGAATTAAAAATAAACACCCTTTTATAAAAACCTACATTTATGGAAATACCGTTCAAATTCGGAATTTGCGGTATTTCCTTTTTTTATGAAACAATATTAAAAGGTCTGCACAATTAAAGGATTTTACCTATATATATACTGTGTTTACACTGTTTTTCACACCCCCTAAAATATAATTTGAATACCCCTTGTAAATATGTTATAATGTCATTAATTATATGCTTCGGAGAGATTGTATGAAAAAACTGATAATAGCCGAAAAGCCTTCTGTTGCACGGGATATTGCAAGGGTGCTAAAATGCAACACAAGGGGTGAGGGCTGTTTATATAACGACAATTACATAATAAGCTGGGCTGTTGGGCATCTTGTTACCCTCTGTGAACCCGAGGATTACGACAAGACCCTAAAAAAATGGGATTTTTCCACACTTCCCATTATGCCCTCCGACATAAAGCTTAAGGCCATAAAAAACACCGCCTCTCAATTTAAGCTCCTTAAGGAGCTTATGAACAGCGATGAAGTTTCCTCTCTTATTTGCGCCACCGATAGCGGAAGAGAGGGCGAGCTTATATTCAGATACATATACGAGCTGTCGGGGTGTAAAAAAAGCTTTGAAAGGCTATGGATATCATCCATGACCGATGCGGCAATAAAAGCAGGTTTTGATGCTTTGCGTCCCGGAAGCGACTACGATTTGCTTTACAGCTCCGCAAAGTGTCGTTCCGAGGCAGACTGGCTTGTGGGTATAAATGCCACAAGAGCATTCACAATAAAATATAATGCTCTTTTATCCGTGGGAAGGGTACAAACCCCCACTCTTGCCCTTATTGTGGACAGGCAAAGAGAAATAGATGAATTTGTGCCCGAGCGCTACTTTGAGGTGGAGGCGGATTTTTCAAAATACAAGGGAATATGTGTTGACAGCAAGAGTTTTTCCGAAAGCAAAATAAAGTCGGAAACGGTAGCCGATAAAATCGTTGAGGACGTAAAGGGCAAAAACGCTGTCGTACACTCCGTAAGCAATGAAGAAAAAAAGGTTCCCCCTCCCCAATTATACGATTTGACGGAAATACAGAGAGAAGCAAACAAGAAATACGGTTTTTCGGCAAAAAAGACCTTGGACACCGTTCAATCCCTTTACGAAAAACACAAAGCGGTCACCTATCCGAGGACGGATTCACGCTATCTCTCCGATGATATGATACCAAAACTCAAACCGATCGCCGAAAAACTGAGCGGCACGGAAGAATACAAACAATGGGCAGACTATGTACTGGGGCTAAAAAAACTCCCCATAACCAAAAGAATAGTTGACAATTCCAAAATCAACGATCACCACGCAATTATTCCCACCGAAACAAGGCCCCGTTTACAGGCATTTTCGGAGGATGAACGTAAAATCTACGATTTGATAGCACGAAGATTTTTACAGGTGTTCTACCCCTACTACGTCTACTCTTCCACAAAGATAATAACGGAATGTGAAAATCATTATTTTCTTACAAAGGGAAACACCGTGCTTCAACCCGGCTGGACGGAGCTGAATGTAACCACGGGCAAAGAAAAAAAGAAGGAAAAGCCGCTTCCTGCCGTAAATAAAGGGGATACTTATGCCGTAAAAGGTGCAAAAAAGAAAGAGAAGAAAACAACACCGCCGGCAAGCTACAACGAGGCAAGTCTGCTCGATTCTATGGAACACGCCGGCAAATTTGTTGACGATGAGACCCTTAAAGAGCAACTTAAAGAATCGGGGCTTGGTACTCCCGCCACCCGAGCGGGAATAATAGAACGCCTTATAAAGGTGGGCTACGTAAAAAGGAGCGGAAAAAACCTTATCCCCACAGACAAGGGCAAAAAGCTTATCTCCGTAGTTATGCCCGAGCTGCGTTCCCCCGAAACCACGGGTAAA
Source organism: Clostridiales bacterium UBA3680 (assembly GCA_002372875.1). Taxonomy (GTDB): domain Bacteria; phylum Bacillota; class Clostridia; order Lachnospirales; family CAG-274; genus UBA3680. The sequence goes on along the minus strand of DFJD01000073.1, from coordinate 8,414 downwards.
TGGGAAAAGGGGCTTATGGCAATATCTAAGGGAAACATGGATCCAAGCAAATTTATGGGTTCCATAAAAAAATATGTACAATACATTGTAGGCAGAGCCGAACAGGAAAGCACAAGCGTAATATTTGAATCCGAGCAAAGAGGAAGAAAAAAGGGTAAAACCAACGCCCTCGGAAAATGTCCCCTTTGCGGAGGAGAGATATTTGAAAACACAAAAGCATATTTCTGCGGAAACTGGAAAAACGGTTGCCGCTTTACCGTTTGGAAAACATCAAAAGATTATCCCGATGAAATAACACCGAATGTTATGTCAAACCTTTTAAAAAGCGAGGATTTTCTTGAACTTCCCAACTGTGCATTAAAATACAACAAGCAAACCGGAAGAATAGAGGTCAGAAAATGAATAAAACCGTTGCCTTTCTTACTCTCGGATGTAAGGTAAATCTTTACGATACCGAAGCTATGACGGAGCTTTTTTCCAAAAGAGGCTACGAGATCAGAGATTTTGAACAAAAAGCTGATATATACGTTATAAATACCTGCACGGTCACAAATTTCGGCGATAAAAAATCAAGACAAATGATAAGAAGGGCAAGAAGAAAAAACCCTCTTGCAATTATAATCGCCACAGGTTGCTACGCCCAGGTTGCAGACAGTGAGGTAGCCGCCATAGACGGCATAAACATCGTTTTGGGCACGGCAAACAGACTTAATATAGTGGATATTGCCGAAAATTACTCTCCCGACGAGCCTGTTCTAAACCTTGTTTCGGATATCAAAAAAGAAAAAATATTTGAGCCTATGTCTGTAGAGAGCATGAAAGACAGGACAAGGGCATATATGAAAATACAAGACGGCTGTAACCGCTACTGTTCCTACTGTATCATACCATACGCAAGAGGTCCAATAAGAAGCAGACCCTTGGAAGATGTGGTCGCAGAGGCTAAAAGACTTGCCGATAACGGCTTTAAGGAAATAGTCCTTACGGGTATACATATCGCAAGCTACGGTGCGGAAAACGGCAATTTCTCGTTTATCGATGCCATAGAGGCTGTAAATAACGTCGAAGGGATCGAAAGAATACGCTTTAGCTCCATGGAACCAAAGGCTATTACCGATGAGTTCATAGAAAGGGTCGGCAGGTGCGAAAAGGTTTGCGATCACTATCATCTCTCCTTGCAAAGCGGCTGTGACAAGACCCTCAAAGAGATGAACCGCCGCTACAGCTGCGAAGAATACTACGAAGCTGTTTGCAAGCTTCGCAAGGCTTTTCCCGATGTGGCTGTAACCACCGATGTTATAGCGGGCTTCCCCGGCGAAAGCGACGAAGACTTTGCACAAACATTGGATTTTTTAAGAAAAGTGCATATAGATAAAATACATGCCTTCCCCTATTCTCCTAAAAAGGGAACTCCCGCGGCAGCCAGAAAAGATCAAGTCGCACCCGAGGTAAAGGCAAAACGCACCGAACAGCTTCTGCGTCTTAGCGACATGCTTAACGAAGAATTTTTGCTGCGCTTTAAAGGAAAAGAAAAAGCAGTGCTTTTTGAAAACAAATCAGACGGCTATTGGTGCGGACACACCACAAATTACATAAAGGTAATGGTAAAAACCGACGAGAATATAAATAATCTTTTGAAAAACACCGTGCTCACATCCGTATATGAGCCGGAAATTATGCTTGGAGAACTGAAAAATGGATAACAAGGATAAACAGATACTTGAAATACTTCAAAAGAACGCAAGAACTCCGTTGAAAATAATAGCAAAGGAAGTTTCTCTTTCCTCTCCCGCTGTTTCCTCAAGGATCGAGCATATGGAGCAATCAGGTATAATTACCGATTACAGAGTAAGAGTAAACAGAGAGAAACTCGGCTTTCATATAACGGCATTTATAAACCTTGAAATGCAGCCGAATCAAAAACCCGAGTTCTATCCCTTTATAAAAAACGAACCGAATGTGCTTGAGTGCAACTGCGTCACGGGAGAGTACAGCATGCTTTTAAAGGTTACATTCCCCAGCACGGTAGACCTTGACGAATTTATAGGCAGACTTCAGCATTTCGGAAGAACAAGCACACAGATAGTGTTTTCCACACCCGTTGAACCGAGGGGAATACCCATACCGGAGCAAGACTGATGAAATTAAGCGACCGAGTCGATATTCTGTCTAACATAGGTCCTGCAAGAAAAAAAACACTTGAGGAAATGTCCGTTACCACCGTAAAGGAACTGCTTGAGTACTTTCCTCGCGATTATGAAGACAGATCTTTGACAACAAAAATAAACGAGCTTGAAGAGGGCGAAAAATATACTGTAATAGCTAAAATACAAGCCAAGCCGAAGCTTGCGAGAGTAAACTCTCTTGTTATAGTGACCGCCGTTATAGGCGACAATACCGGAGCAATAAACGCCGTATGGTTCAATCAAAGCTATCTTGCCTCTTCTCTTAAACAAGGCGAGGTATATGCATTTACCGGCAAAACGACCGAAAGGTACAACCGTCTGCAGCTTGATAATCCCGAATTTGAAATTTATTCAAGCTACAGTCTTAATATCGGCAGAATAGTGCCCATATATTCTCTTGCAAAAAAGCTTTCTCAGAAAATATTCAGAGGGCTTATAAACGACGCCATAACAAACACGAAGCAGGAATTCGAAGAATTTTTACCTAAAAAAATACTTGACGAATACCGGCTTTGTCCGCGTAATTTCGCAGTTAAAAACATTCATTTTCCCGAAGACAAGGATGCATTTTTTAAAGCAAGAAGAAGACTTGTTTTTGAAGAACTGATGCTTTTGCAACTTAGGCTGATACAGCTAAAAGGTGACATTACCGAACAAAGAAGCAAATTTAAGCTCGATGATGTCGACTGTTCGCCCGTGTGCAAAGCTCTCGGCTTTACTCTTACCGATGCACAAAAAAAGACCGTAGATGAAGCTCTCAACGATATGTCATCGGGAAAGGTGATGAACAGACTTATTCAGGGTGATGTGGGAAGCGGAAAAACAGCCGTTGCCGCCATCATTGCCTACTGTGCCGCAAAAAACGGTATGCAGGTAGCAATAATGGCACCTACGGATGTTCTTGCAAACCAGCATTTTAACAACCTCGGAAAGCTCTTCGGTAAACTCGGCATCAATGTTGCCCTTTTAACAAGCTCCGTAAAAGGACAGGCAAGAAAATCGGTTTACAGCGACATAGAAAACGGAAGCGTCAGTCTTGTTATAGGCACCCATGCCATTATTCAAGAAAGTGTACACTTCAAAAAACTTGGTCTTGTCATAACCGATGAGCAGCATCGTTTCGGTGTTAAGCAAAGAGAATCTCTTTTTCTAAAGGGAGAAAGGCCGCATACACTTGTTATGACGGCAACCCCGATCCCCAGAACACTTGCCCTTGTACTCTACGGAGACCTTGATATATCCGTTATAGACTCTCTCCCCCCGGGAAGACAATCTATAGACACCTTTGCCGTGGGCACGGATTACTATCCGCGACTTTACGATTTTATAAAAAAGCAGGTGGCACAAGGCGGACAGTGTTACATAATATGCCCCGTAATAGAGGATGGGAACCTTAAAGAACTCAAAAGCGTTGTTTCCTACGGAGAGGAGCTCTCGCAAAGCCATCTTTCGGGTCTTAACGTAGCGGTTTTGCACGGAAAAATGAAGGCGGAGCAAAAGCAGGAAATACTTGAATCTTTTGCCTGCGGTAAGACAGACGTGCTTGTTTCTACCACGGTAATAGAAGTTGGTATAGACGTGCCGAATGCCTGTATAATGCTGATAGAAAACGCGGACCGTTTCGGTCTTTCCGCCCTCCATCAGCTAAGGGGAAGAGTCGGAAGGGGAAAAAGAAAAAGTTATTGTATACTTGTAAGCGACAAGAAAAACAAAGTTGCAAAGCAACGTTTCAATGCCATGTGCAAAAGCAACGACGGCTTTTATATAAGTGAAAAAGATATGGAGCTCAGAGGCCCCGGTGATTTTTTCGGAACAAGACAGCACGGCTTGCCCGATTTTAAAATTGCAAACCTATATCGAGACACGGAGATACTAAAACAGGTGCAGCAGGCAACATTGGCACTGTGCAAAAAAGACCTGCACCTTGAAAACAGCGAAAACAGAGCATTAAAAGAAAAAATGAGTGAGCTTTACTCGAAAGAGAACAAAGATATTTGCTTGTAAAAAGGAGGGGGAAAAATTGGAATACAATATACTTGTTGCAGATGATGACAGGGAGATAAGACAGGCTCTCAAAATTTACCTGAAAAACGAACATATGAATGTTATAACCGCCGAAAACGGTGACGAAGCCTTGACCGCCCTTAAGGAAAACAGCAACATACATCTTATAATAATGGATTTGATGATGCCGAAAACAGACGGCATGCAGGCTATAATAAAAATACGGGAAAAGCAGGATATACCCATTATAATCCTTTCGGCAAAATCCGAAGACAGAGATATTGTAAAAGGGCTCAACGTGGGAGCTGACGACTATATCACAAAGCCTTTCAACTTTACCGAGCTTATTGCCAGAGTAAAATCTCACTTAAGAAGATATACCGAATTTTCCTCTTTCAAACAAAGCAAAGACGAACTTTTCATAAGAGGGCTGTATCTTAACAAGAAAACAAAGGAGGTCAAGCTTGACGGCAAACCCATAAAGCTTACTCCGATAGAATACAAAATACTTGAACTTCTTATGGACAACCCCGATGTTATTTTTTCTATAGAAGAGATATACGAAAAAGTTTGGAAGGAACCCTTCCTTAACAGCGAAAACACCGTTGCCGTACATATAAGAAGGATAAGGGAAAAAATAGAAGTAAATCCTAAGGAGCCTGTGTATCTTAAGGTGGTGTGGGGAATTGGATATAAAATTTCAAAATAAAGGAAATGTGTTAATATTTCTGTTTCTTGCCTTCTTGTTTCTCGGTATTGCTCTTATGACAAGCCTTGAAAACAAGTTTCCCTATGACGAATATTCCGCCTCATATTTTCATGACAACGAAGAGATAAAGCAAAGAGCGATAAGACTTGCAGAAAATCTTCAAAGGTATTATATATACTATGCCGATTTTGACAGCAAAAAGGCCGCAAAAAGGCTGTCCGAACTTGAAGCCTACCTTAACGCTCATCCCAACGAATCAAAAAACGACAGCCAGCCTCCCTTTAAGGATTACGAGCAAATATATAACTTTAAGCCCGAATATCTTTACAGCGCCGATGCTTCAAAGTATTTTTCGGGAAGCATTTCCGAACTTCGTGAAAGCCTTGCAGATACACTCAGTAAATACAACGCAACGGAAAACTATCTTAAAACGAATACGGACTTTCACTACTGTATAAACTCCTCCGATTCAAATACGGTCATAGACACCAACAGTGAAAATTTTTCGGAAGAGGAACACTACGAGGCGATAAATCTGACCGATGAACTTTTCGATGTGCAGTATTTCGGACAGACACTCTCTCGCTCTTTTCACGATAACAATTTAAGATGCTTTATAACCATCCCCAAAAACGGTGGGACCGATATAAGGAAAATTGTGGAGCAATTTGACAACAGAATAGTTTACAACAAGCTTTTTTCCTCAAAGGTATTAAGACTGGTGTTTCTTTTTTTCGGCGTGGGGATAATCGTCTTGCTTGCATTTACACGAAAAAAGACACTTGTTGCCCTTACGGGTACGCTTACGGCGGATTTTATGAAAATCCCCCTTTTTATCAAGATCCCTATTCTGTGTTTTCTTGCAAAATTTATCCTTGTGGGGCTTTTAAAATCAAACAACTATTATATAACCGATTGTTACTGCAACGGAGATATTTTCTCACTTGTACTGAATCTGCTTTTATGTACTTGCACGGTATTTTTTTCGATAATGTTCATAAAAAACACCGTTATACTTATAAAAAACCCAAAGCAGATCATCGTCAATCCCGAAATAGGCTTTATAAACGAATTTAACGAGAATGTAAAGATAACACTTGATTCCGAAAATAAAGTATTCTTTTTCCTGCTTATAATAACTGCCCTGCTGCTTGTCTCGGATGTGACGGCAATATATTTCAATATCTTCAGGCTCGATAATCTTATTGAAACGGTAGGCACCTACATTTTACTTTTGATCGCCTTCGGTGTGCTTTATGTGGTGTATAAGTTCATTGCCTCGGAAATTCGTCTCCGCTTTTACATAGAGGAACTTTCAAAGGGCACAATAAGCTCAATACCTCCGCAAAGCGGCATATTTTCAAGCTCGATAAACAAACTTGAAAAGATAAATCAAAACTTTCGATTTGAAATGGAGGAAAGACTGAAAAGCGAGAGAATGAAAACAGACCTTATAACAAACGTCTCTCACGACCTCAAGACCCCTCTTACCTCCATAATAAGCTATGTCGACCTGCTTATCGCCTCGGATATAAAAGACGAAAATGAAAAGTACTTCATAGATGTCATAAAACAAAAGGCATCTCGTTTAAAGGTTCTGATAGACGACCTTTTTGAAGCTTCAAAACTTTCAAGCGGACAGATGAAGCTTGAAAAAAGAGTAACCGATATAAGATTCTTACTTGAACAGACTTTAGGCGAGCTTGACAACGTGATCGCCGACTCCGATGTGGAATTTATAACACAAACGGAGGACTCGCCTGTGCTTGTTGAAACAGACGGGCAAAAAATGTGGAGGGTATTCGATAACCTTATCAGCAACATTTTAAAATATTCGGCAAAAGGTTCAAGAGCCTATATATACCTTAAAAGTGATGAAGAAAGAGTTACTATCGACTTCAAAAACGTTTCCAATTATAAAATGGACTTTGATTCGGATGAGCTTTTCGAAAGATTTAAAAGAGGAGATAAGGCAAGAAGTACCGAAGGTTCGGGTCTCGGTCTGTCCATAGCAAAAAGCATCGTTGAACTTCACGGAGGGAGCATGCGCATCGAAACCGAAGGCGACCTTTTCAAAGTCAGAGTAACTTTACAAAAGTACACGCCCCCAAAAGAGAAAGATGAAACAAAAGTCCTTGATAAACCGCCCGTAATATAGTATACTTTTACGATACAAAGCTTCGCCGTGGCAAGCTGAACAAACAGATAACGAGGTAAAAAAATGGCAGATAAACTTATGCTTGTAGACGGAAACAGCATCATGAACAGAGCATTCTACGGTGTTCCCACGCTTAATGCACCAAACGGAGAACCTTCAAATGCGATTTACGGCTTTTTGAATATTTTTTTCAAACTCACCGATACTATAAAACCCGTTTATTGTATCGTTTGTTTTGATGAGCATGCCCCCACATTCAGGCATAAAATGTATGCCGAATACAAAGGCACCAGAAAAGCTATGCCCGATGAGCTTCGCCCGCAAATGCCCGCCATAAAGAAAATACTTGCCTCAATGAATATAACCACCTGCTCCCTTGCAGGCTATGAAGCGGACGACCTTCTCGGCACCCTTGCAAAGAAAGGCGAACAATTATCGCTTTCACCCGTTATCGTCTCGGGAGACAGAGACCTGTTGCAAATAGCGGGAGAAGATACCGAAATAATAATTCCGAGCACAAAAAACGGCTCAACGATAGAAAGCCGCTATTTTGCAAAGGATGTGCTTGAGAGCAAGGGCGTTACCCCCGAGGAATTTATTCATGTAAAGGCGCTGATGGGCGACAGCTCCGATAACGTTCCCGGAGTGCCCTCTATAGGCGAAAAAACAGCCACAAAAATAATACAAGAATACAAAACGGTTGAAAATGCCATTGAAAATGCAGATAAAATAAAGCCCACCAAGGCGGCGGCAAACCTTATACAATACAAAGAACAGGCATTGCTTAGCAAAACTCTCGTTACAATAAAAACAGATGTCCCCTTAGAACTTGACATATCCGAATGTAAAACAGATGATATGTTCAACCAAGCTGCCTATACTCTTTTTAAAGAGTATGGACTTAAAAGTCATCTGAACAGATTTGAAATAAAGAAAACACAAAACGAAAACAGCGGAAACTTCACCCTTATAAAAAGCGCCGAGGAGCTTTCCGACTGCCTCTCGGCTCTTAATCCTTTCGAACCTGTTGCATACAATATCTTTCCCGAAAACGGCAAAATATATGCTTTTTCATTTTCTCAAGGCGAGCAAAAAGCTTTCACGGCCGTTTTTGACAACATGGAAGAAGCACTCGCGCCGTTTTTTGAGTCGGATACCGAAAAAATAGCTCGTGATGCCAAAACAGATATTGTTTTTCTTGCAAAAAAAGGAATGACCCTTAAAGGAATAATATTTGACACAATGCTTGCAGGCTATGTTGTAGCCTCCTCCATGTCGGATTATAACTATGACGATCTTGCCGAGGAGTTCTTAAACGAAAGCTATCCCTCAAAGGAAGAAGTTCTCGGAAAAGGTG
>DFJD01000046.1:3792-20589 GCA_002372875.1 Clostridiales bacterium UBA3680 | reverse complement strand
TGAACGAGGCTATTAAGCACAAAATCCCGCAAAGTCACTAAAATTGTGGCTCAGCGGGATTTTTATCATCATTTAACAAACTAAGGAAGTCCCCCCGCTTCTAAAGCGGTGGTGCTTCCTTAAAATTCAGTGGGTCTGCACTTTTGCTGCGCAAAAGCCCGGCAAAGCCGGTCCACATCTATCTTTGTGGTGCAATGTCCAAGCTTCCACTGAATTTGGAATTGCTTGCAATTCCGTTGGTTATGAGTATGTAGCAGAAATTTATTTCTGCGGAATACGAATATCATTGACGTTAGTTATTTTTAACTGAGTTAAAAGAAATAATACCTGCAATTTTTAAAATAGTTGAGGTTTCGCAGTCATTTCATAATAAGTATTATTCATATGAATACTGGTCAAAGTCCATCGATAATTGATAGAGATGTTTTCAAACATTGGAAAAGTGATTATTGGATGAATCGTGCTTTAGATTTTGATTAATGGAGGAAAAACAATGTATGATGAATTAATTAAAGTTATTGAAGAGGCGGGGGACAGAGTTGAATTTGCTTCGTTTGGATATGGTATATCTGATGATTGGATTGAATTTGCTGAAAAAAGGTTAGGAATTACATTGCCTAAGTCGTATAAATGGTGGCTAAAAAATTATAATGGTGGAGAAGTATTTGGAGAAGAGATTTATAGTGTATATGGTATTGACTTTGATGAGGTTGTTGGAGGAGATATAGTTTATATAAATGAGTTGAGTAGAAAAAATGATTCAAGTTTTAAAGATAAATTGATTATATTAGAAGCTGATGATGAAGTATTCTACTTTGATTTATCAAATGGATTGAAAGATAATGAGTATCCTGTTTGTGAGCTATATAGTAATATAACGTATGCTAATTCCTTTGCGGAGTTTTTAAAAAAACGAATAACTGAGTAGTATTAATGATTGTCAATACCTTAGCACCACAAATCCCTTACAATCAAATCCAATCAACTAAATCCTATCACTATCCTGAACCCTCATCGACTCTCAGCTACGCTGATGTAAGTCGATGAGGGTGAGGGCTTTTATGTCAATGCCGTAACGGGAGAGGCATATTGATATCGAATTTTTTAAGGAAATACCGAACGATCAATTAAATCGGTGTTTCCTTTTTTTGCGGCTTATACCGCTTGCAAATTTGATTTGCAAAGCCCGTACCGTTATGATATAATAATAATTCAGATTATTTTCCGAAAGGGCGGTTTTATGAAGGACAATAAGGCTTTGGCAGAGGCTTCAAAGCAGGAAGAATATATAAGAAGAATAAAAAGCTTAAATGATGAATATTTCAAAGAAACGGGAAAGCACAAAAAAATGCTTACCGTTACCTTCGGCTGTCAGATGAATGCCCACGACTCGGAGAAATTAAACGGTATGCTCCTTAAGATGGGATACGTTCGGGCACAAGGAGAAAGCGATGCCGACTTTATAATATACAATACCTGCTGTGTAAGAGAAAATGCGGAAAACAAAGTTTACGGCAACCTCGGCTTTTTAAAGCACGAAAAAAAGGCAAGACCCGACCTTAAGATCGCACTTTGCGGTTGCATGATGCAGCAGCCTACGGTTATTGAGACCATAAGAAAAAAATACAAGCATGTCGATATAGTTTTCGGCACCTTTAATATATACAAGCTTCCCGAGCTTATGTACAGAAATATTGAATCGGGCTCGCCCATTTTTGATATATGGAAGGAGCACGAGCTTATTATGGAAGACCTTCCCGCGGTAAGGAAAAAATCTTTCAAGGCAAGCGTAAACATAATGTTCGGCTGCAATAATTTTTGCACATATTGCATTGTTCCGTATGTAAGAGGAAGAGAAAGAAGCAGACAACCCGAAGATATCATAAAGGAAATAAAGGAGCTTGTTAAAAACGGAGCAAAAGAGATAATGCTTTTGGGGCAGAATGTCAATTCCTACGGAAAGGGACTTCAAGAGGAAATATCTTTTGCCCGGCTTTTAAGAATGGTCAACGACATTGAAGGTGTCGAAAGGATCCGCTTTATGACAAGCCACCCCAAGGACCTGAGCGATGAGCTTATATATGCCATGAGGGATTGCGAAAAGGTCTGTAAACATTTGCATTTACCTTTTCAAGCGGGAAACAATGATATATTGCGAAAAATGAACAGACGTTATACAAAAGAGCGTTATTTGGAACTTACCGAAAAAATAAAAAAAGAGATCCCCGACATAGCGCTTACCACCGACATAATGGTGGGCTTCCCCGGCGAGGGAGAGGCGGAAATAGAAGATACTGTAGACATTGTAAAAAAAGTCCGCTTTTCGGGTGCGTTTACGTTTATATATTCAAAAAGGACGGGCACGCCCGCCGCGGAAATGGAGCAGACCGAGGAATGTGTGGTAAAGAGCAATTTCAACAAAGTGCTTGAAGCTGTAAATCCCATAATAAGGGAAATCAACGATGAAAAGGTGGGAAAGACCTACTCCGTTCTTGCCGAGGAAGTAAGCGGAGGCGATAAGGAGCTTATATCGGGAAGATTGGAAGATAATTCTTTGGTACATTTCAAAGCGCCCGAATCGGTCATAGGAAATATTGTGGATGTTAAAATAACCGATTGCAAAACATTTTATCTTGTGGGAGAAATGTTGTAAGGCTGTATAAGGAGGAGAAAAATGGAACCTACGGTTTACGAGCTTGCAAGAGAGCTTGCCAACAGAATACTTGAAAGCGATTACGCTAAGGCGGTCAATGAAACACGTTATATTTTTGACGGAAATGAACAGGCTCAAAAACTTCTTTTCGATTACAGTGATGCAAAGAAAAAATATGAGCTTGAAAAAGACAGTCTTACCGAAGAGGGACAAAAAGAACGACTCGATAAGATAAGCGACATGGCACAAAATCTCAGAGAAAACAGTGTGGTCGCTGATATGATGAGAGCCGAAAACCGATACAGAATGTTCGTATCATCGGTGATGGATGTTTTTAATGCCTCCTTATCGGGGCAAGAACAAGAGGGCGGCTGTACCGGCAAGTGCTCTACTTGTGCGGGGTGCCACTGATGAGCGGATATACCCCGATGATGCAGCAGTATTTGGAAATAAAAAAGCAGTATCAATATTGCCTGCTGTTTTATCGTCTCGGGGACTTTTACGAGCTTTTCTTTGAAGATGCGAAAATAGCTTCGAAGGAGCTTGAGCTGACACTTACGGGAAAGGACTGCGGTGTGGAAGAAAGGGCGCCTATGTGCGGTGTTCCCTTCCACTCTGCCGACGGATATATCGCAAAACTTATACAAAAGGGTTACAAGGTTGCCGTGTGCGAGCAAACCGAAGATCCTAAGCAGGCAAAGGGGCTTGTTAAAAGAGATGTTATAAGGATAGTTACTCCGGGTACGGTGCTTGATACAAACGTTCTTGACGAAAGCAAGAACAATTATATCGTGAGCATTTGCAAAAACGGTGACGGCTACGGTATAGCGGGCTGTGATGTTACCACGGGAGAATTTACCGTGCAAAGCTTCTCCGAGAACGAAAGCGGAAAAATACTCGACGAGATAGCCAGAATAAATCCCTCCGAAATAATATGCAATGAACAATTTGACCTAAGAGAAAAAATAAAAAGAGCCTTTGAGCTTGAGAGCAACGATTACAACAGATGGTGCTACGATTATCAAAGTGCAAGCATCTGCCTTTGCAACCATTTCGGAACGCTCAATCTTGAAGGTTTCGGCATAGAAGGGGAAAGAGCCGCGGTAAGTGCCGCAGGTGCGCTTATGGCGTATCTTCTCGAAACGCAAAAAAATGCGCTTAAGCATATTTCCACTCTCAGAAGAATGACCGACAGCAAAGCAATGGTGCTTGATGCAAGTTCAAGAAAGAATCTTGAGCTCACAGCCACGCTAAAAGACGGCTCAAAAAGAGGGTCTCTTTTGTGGGTGCTCGATAAGACGAAGTCTGCCTTGGGGGCAAGAAGGCTCAGAAAATGGGTGGAAAGCCCGTTGATAAGCAAAGACAGAATAAATCAACGACTCGATGCCGTACAGGCGCTGACGAAGGACCCCATGGCAACAGACAGATTAAGAGAGAGCCTCGGAAAGATCTACGACATTGAAAGGCTTATGACAAAAACGGTCTACGGCACTTGTAATGCAAGAGATCTTGTTTCTCTTAAATGTTCATTTTCCGTTTTGCCCGAAATAAAGTCTGTTCTTGATGAATTTGATTGTGAGCAAATAAAGGCGATAAACGACAGAATAGATCCTCTTGAGGACGTTTTTGCTCTTATAGATAAGCATATTGCCGAGGAACCGCCTTTTTCCGTAAGAGAGGGCGGACTTATAAAAAAAGGGGTCTCCCCCGAACTTGATGAACTTCGTTCGGCAAAAAGTGACGGTACAAAATGGCTCATGGAGCTTGAAAATACCGAGAAAGAGAAAACGGGCATTAAAAATTTAAGGGTCAGGTTCAATAAGGTTTTCGGCTACTATATCGAGGTGACCAATTCCTACAAAGACCTTGTGCCCGATTATTACACAAGAAAGCAAACTCTTGTTAATGCGGAAAGATACATTACTCCCGAACTGAAACAAATTGAAGATAAGATAATCGGTGCCGATGAGAAAATAACGGTGCTTGAATATGATCTTTTTGCGGACATAAGAGATAAGGTGGCGGCACAAACAGAAAGAATAAGCCGTGCGGCAGCCGCGGTATCCGCCGTGGATGCTCTTGCATCACTTGCAAGTGTGGCTCTTTCAAACAACTATGTAAGGCCGAATATCACCGAGGAAAGAATAATAGATGTAAAAGAAGGCCGTCATCCCGTGGTTGAAAAAATGACGGAGGGCTCCTTCATACCGAACGATATTTATCTGAACGGTGAGGACAAGAGGATCGATATTATTACAGGCCCGAATATGGCGGGTAAATCCACATATATGCGTCAATGCGCCCTTATAGTTCTTATGGCGCAAACAGGTTCTTTCGTGCCTGCGGAAAGTGCCGTTATAGGCATTACCGACAGAATATTTACAAGAGTAGGCGCTTCGGATAACCTTGCTACGGGGCAATCCACATTTATGGTGGAAATGAACGAGGTTGCGAATATTCTAAATAACGCCACGGAAAGAAGTTTGCTCATTCTTGACGAGATAGGGCGAGGTACATCCACCTACGACGGATTGAGCATAGCGTGGTCTGTGCTGGAGTATATCGCAAAAAAGATAAAGGCGAGAACACTTTTTGCCACACATTATCACGAGCTGACAGAGCTTGAAGGAAGGGTGGAAGGAGTTGTGAACCGCTCGGTAAGCGTTCAAGAAAACGGAGAAGAGGTCATCTTCCTAAGAAAGATCGTTGACGGAGGCACGGATAAAAGTTACGGCATACATGTTGCCTCTCTTGCCGGCGTTCCGAAAACGGTGGTAAAAAGAGCGAATAAAATACTTGAAAGATTGAACGAAAAGCAAGGTGAGGTCAAGGGCATATCCGATATACCCGATGCTCCCGAACCTGTTGAAAACGAAAAACTGAATGCGATCGTAGAAGAGTGTGAAAAAATCGATATAAACAATATCACACCCATGGAGGCAATGCAGACCCTTGCAAGGCTTAAAGAGGAGCTGCTTGAGCTAAAAGAATGATACATTTACTTGATGATGCTTTAATAAACAAAATAGCCGCAGGAGAGGTAATAGAGCGACCTGCTTCCGTGGTTAAAGAGCTTACGGAAAATTCCATAGATGCGGGGGCGACCTCCGTAATAATAGAAATAAAAGATGGCGGTACCTCCCTTATAAGAATAAAGGACAACGGAAGGGGAATAGAGGAAGGCGAGCTTAAAACCGCTTTTTTACGCCATGCCACAAGTAAGCTGAGCAAGCTTGAAGACTTGGATGATATTATGACCTTCGGTTTCAGAGGGGAGGCTCTTTCCTCCGTTGCCTCCGTAGCACAGGTGGAGATGACGACCAAAACAAAAGATGCCATCGCCGCCTCATACATACAAATAAACGGCGGAAAGGTCGAAAAACAGAGCACATCCGCAGGAAACAACGGAACGGAGATCATTGTAAGAAACATTTTTTACAACACCCCCGCAAGAAGAAAGTTTTTAAAGAAACCCGCCGTTGAGGGGAGCAAGGTCTCCGAAATTGTAAACAGACTTGCCCTTGCCCACCCCGAGGTGGCAATTAAGTTTATAAACAACGGAAATTGCATCTTGCAGACCACAGGCTCGGGAAATCTGAAGGAAAATATTTTTTATATCTACGGACGAGAGGCGGCGGAAAAGATGATAGCCGCAGACTTTGTTTCCGACGGATACAGGATAAGCGGCCTTATAGGCAAACCCGAGCTTAACAGAGGAAACAGAAGCTACGAGAATTTCTTTATAGGTTCGCGTTATGTTGTGAGCAAACTTGTCAGAGATGCCGTTGAAGATGCCTACAAAGGCAGACTTATGGTGGGAAAATATCCCGTGTTTATACTTAATTTAACGGTACCTCCCGGTTGTGTTGATGTAAACGTGCATCCTGCAAAGCTTGAGGTAAGGTTTTCAGATGAAAATGCCGTATATGACCTTGTGTATAATGCCGTTTCAAATGCATTTGCCGATAAGAGCCTTATATCCAAGGTGACATGGGATGCACCGAAAAAACCGACACCGGAAAAGCCTATACAGCAGACCCTTGAAGATGTGGAGGATTTTGAATATTCCGCGGAAACAACGGCACCTGTCACAATGACGGCAGCCCAGCCTTCCGTTGCCTCTTCAATGCCCGTATCGCCGTCAAAAAGCGTAGATTTCGGCTACGAACAGAACACACCTCTTATTTCCGAGAGATCCTTGCGTAACGTAAAAGCGGACGAGACTTTGCCTAAAAAAGAAGAAAAACCCGTCTCTTTTCTTGACTTTATGCCAAAGGAAGAGGAGGAGAAGCCTCTTTATGCGCAAAGCGACACACCGAGCGAAAAAAAGGAGGAAGAGCCCGTTAAAATGCCTCCCTTGTCCTCGTTTGGGGTCACGGAAGAGAAAAAGCCTTCAAGAAAGCCCTTTTTTACGGACTATATCATCATAGGACAGATTTTCAGAACCTACTGGATAGTGGAACAGGCAGGCAAAATGTACATGATAGACCAGCATGCCGCCCATGAAAGAGTGCTTTTTGAGGAGTTTTCGCAAAAAATACGTTCTTCTGAAAATATGAGCCAGCTTCTTCTCGATCCGGTGACGATAAATGTGACCGAAAGTGAAAAGGTGCTCATAGAAGAAAACAGAGCCGTTCTGGAAAAATTCGGCTTTGAATTTGACGAGTTCGGAGACCGTTGCTACGCAGTCAGAAGTGTGCCCTATTTGCTTGAAAAGTATGATTTTGTGGCATCTTTCAGAGATATTGTCGATTCGTTGGCAAAAGGAAGAGTTACAAATCTGTATGATAACAAAATGGATGAAATTGCCCTTATGAGCTGTAAAGCGGCTGTTAAGGGTAATGAGAAGCTGAGCGTTCAGGAGGCAAGGTATCTTATCGAAAGTTTGCTCAAGCTTGAAAACCCTTTTTGTTGTCCTCACGGCAGACCTACAATAATAGAAATGAGTAAGTACGAAATAGAGAAAAAGTTTAAGAGGATCCAGGATAAATGACCGCAATTATAACATATTTGATCATTGCCGTAAGTATTATTACGGTTACGACCGTATTTGAATTTACAAAAGCACTTACCTCACACCTTTTGGGCGATCCCACTCCGAAAAAAAACGGAAGATTAACGTTGAACCCTTTAAAACATTTTGAGCCTATCGGGTTTATGCTTTTCCTTTTTTCGGGCTATGGATGGGGAAAACCTGTGGAAACAAGCTCTTTGGGTTACAAAAACAGAAAAACGGCGGTAACACTGACATACGGTATGCCCATAGTTGTGAGCTTTGTTTTGGGTGTGCTGTTTTGTCTTGTGGCAAGGTTTGTTCCCGTAACGGCTTTCTTTATGCAGTTTTTGGGCCTATATTTTATAAAAATAGCCGTTTTCAACTGTATTCCCGTAGAACCCCTTTGTGCAAGCAGGATACTGAAAAATTATATGGACCCGAATGCGGCCCTAAGTTACAGACAAACAGAGAAAATAATACTTTGGGTAATGGTGTTTTTACTTCTTTCCGTGGGCGGAATATTAAGCAGTATTCTTGATTCGGTGACATTGGCCGTTGTGGGGGCTATTGTGTAAATGGATGTAAATATTCGTCTTGATGCCTTTGAAGGGCCTATGGACTTGTTGTACTCCCTTATAATAAAAAACAAGATAGACATTAACGATATACCCATAGCCGAGATCACGGATCAATATTTGGAATGTGTTGATGCCATGAAAAAAGAGAATATGGAATCGGTAAGCGAATTCATAGTGATGGCAAGTACACTTATCGAAATAAAGTCGAGATTGCTCCTTCCCAAGATAAAAACCGAGGAAGGAGAGGAAACCGACCCTCGTGCCGAGCTTGTTGAAAGACTTATAGAGTACAAAAAATACAAAGAGTTTGCCGAAGATTTCGATGATCTTCAGAAAAATGCGGGTATGTTTTTGTCAAAGTCTCCCGACAACAAAACAATAGCCAAGGCTAAAGGTGACGTTCCCAGACAGATAACCGACATACTGAACGGGGCGGATGCGGATATGCTCCTGCGTGCCTTTAACGAGGCGATAAGAAGAAGAGAGCTTAAAGTCGACAAAGTAAGAAGCGGCTTTAATACCATACAACGAGAGGAATTTACCGTAGAAAGTAAGATGGAGCTTATAAGCGCCACCCTCAAAAGGCAAAAGAAGACCACTCTTTTTTCTCTTTTAAACGAACAAAGTCCGAAAGGGGAAATTATTGCAACCTTTATGGCGATTCTTGAAATGGTAAGAAAGAGCAGACTTTTAATAACACAAGCGGCGGATTTTTGCGATATCATATTGACACCCACAGGGTAAAATAGGTGAAAGCCTTTTATCGGCTTAAAGACAAACTAAAGAGTTTGGAGAGAATACAGATGGACAAAAATAAGCTATGCTCAATTATAGAGTCTCTGCTTTTTGTAAGCGGAGAAGTTGTGGCTTTGAAGGATATTTCCCTGGCAACGGGAGTTGACGAGAAAACTTTGAATGAAGTTCTTGAGGAAATGGTACGGGAATATTCATGCAAGGGCATAAGAATAATACAGGTGGAAGACGGCTACCAGATGTGTACAAGCCCCGATTGCTATGACTATATTAAAAAACTTTATACCGCTCCTACAAGAAAAAAATTATCGGTAACGCTTCTTGAGACCCTTGCCATAATTGCGTATAAGCAGCCTATCACAAAGTCTGCGGTGGAAAGCATAAGAGGAGTTTCCGCCGACCATGCCGTAAATAAACTTGTGGAATATGACCTTGTATGCGAAATGGGAAGGCTTGAAGCCCCGGGACACCCCATTCTTTTCGGCACTACGGACGAATTTTTGAGGTTTTTTAATCTTCCGTCTTTGTCGGCACTTCCGAAGGATGAAAGCGATATGGAGCGGTTAAGAAAGGAAGCCGAAGAAGAGGTGGACGGCTTTGCGGGAAAGTAACACCATGAACAAAGAGCGTTTGCAAAAATATATGGCAGAATGCGGCGTGGCATCAAGAAGAAAAGCCGAAGAGCTTATAGCACAAGGCCGCGTGCGTGTAAACGGAAAAATCGTAACCGAGCAGGGCGTTAAGGTGGATGAAAACGATCTTGTTCAGGTTGACGGCAAGAAGATAGAAAAGAAAGAAAAAAATGTTTATATCAAGCTGTATAAGCCCGTTGGAGTGGTTACCACCGCATCCGATCAGTTTGGCAGAAAAACCGTTCTCGACCTTATCGACGTTAAGGAAAGAATTTACCCCGTGGGCAGACTTGACTACGATACAAGCGGCTTGCTGATACTTACAAACGACGGTGCGCTTACAAGAAAGCTTACGCACCCTTCCTCGAATACGGAGAAAACATATATTGCCCTTACAGATAAAACCCCTTCAAAAGAGGCGTTGTGTGAGTTTTCTCGGGGAATGGAAATTCTTGGCAGGCTTACCGCTCCCGCCGCCATAGAGATAATAGATGTCGGACCAAAGGGAACGAAGCTTAAAATAACCATACATGAGGGCAGAAACAGACAAATAAGAAGAATGTGTGAAAAGATGGGTTGTAAGGTGAAAAAACTTAAGAGAATATCTGTCGGAAGTGTTACCTTGGGCGCTTTAAAGTCGGGGCAGTACGCATACCTTACCGATGATGAGCTTGAAGCGCTATGGAGCTGAAAAAAGACGATTACAAGCTGATAGCCACCGATTGCGACGGAACGCTGCTTGACAGCGAGGGCTATCTGAGCCGATACAACAAAAGAGTTCTTGCCGCCCTTCATAATAAAGGTATCAAAATTCTTTTTGTTACGGGCAGAAATGATATCCTTGTAAAAGACTATACGGACGAGCTGGGGATCAGACCTCTTATAATAGGCTGTAACGGTGCTACCGTGGCGGACTTTTATAACGGCGGAGGAAGAAAGAGGATCATCGCTCTTCAAAAAGAGGAGCTGAAGGCTCTATTTGATATTTTTGATGAATTTTCCATTGAAAGCAAGGCATTTACCCGCGAGGCGTGCTATACAAATTCAAAACTTTTGCTTACCTCGGGCATGAGCCTTGTTGTGACCAAATACAAAAAGAAGATCAAAAACAACATTCCTTATCATTACATTGAAAATATGCATAAAGCCGAAGAGCTTACCGATGTGGTGAAAGTGGTGGTTATAGACAACAACATTGAAAGGCTGCTAAAGTTGAGAGATAAGCTTAACGAGAGCATATCGGGTATATATGCCGTAAAATCCAATGTAAACTGTCTTGATATAATTAAAAAAGGTGTTTCAAAGGCAGATGCCGTGCTTGCCGTTGCAAGGGAACACAATATATCCCCCGAACAGATCATAGCTTTCGGAGATAACGACAACGATATTTCAATGCTTAAGGCGGCAGGTCTAGGCTGTGCCGTGGCAAATGCCTCCGAAAATGTCAGAAACAATGCCGATGTGGTCATAAAAAGCAATGACGAGGACGGAGTGGGAAAATTTCTTGCCGAATTATTCGAAATAAATGATGTATAGGAAACACTGATTAATTAAATATGAATAGAATAGTTTATTACAAAAAAAGAATACTATTAATGTTATTGTTTTTAGCTGTAATTTTAATATATATTTATATCAGAATTGAAAATACACACTATGTAAAAGGATTAGTTGGTAAAGATACCATAGATATTTATTCTAATGGCTTATTCTCTTTGGGTAAGTATGCAAATGACATATGCTTGGAATGCAATACAGAGGATAATCCATTTACAGTAATATTACGAAAAGTAAAAAAAACAAAGCGAACAATAGGTAAAGTTTATTTTTATTCATATGATGGATATGCAATAATTAATAATAAAGATAATAAATGTTATATTTGCTATGTTAATAAAATTTCTAAAAGTTATAATTATAAATATTTTGACTATGTAAAAGATGTAAAACAATATGTAGTGATTTATAACGATATAAATGATTTTTCTCAATCTGATATTAAAATATTTGATAAGATGAAAGAATAACTGTGTTTAAACGAAAAATTTTATTCAAAAGCAAAGGAATTAGGTTTTATATGAATATGCATAAATTTTACAAAATAATTATACTCTCTGCTATACTGTTATTTGCTAATATATAATCAACTAAAAACTATAAATAATTTTATAAAAAATAATGATGACTGGTCCTTGACTCGCAATTGTTCCTACTTTGCCGCAAATATCTGGAACAAAGTAAGTGATGATAAACTTAATCCACTATCTGAAATAAATATTATAATAACAAAATTATACATAAGTACGCCAGAACAATTAGCTAATAGTATAATTCAGGTTAATGGATATAAGTATACAAATTTGCCTGATAAAAATAATATTAATATAAATAACAATGTTTCCAATTCTTCGAGTAGTATTTTACATAGTGGAAATAGTAGTAATAGCGGTGCAAGTAGTTCTAACAGTTCCTATATTAACCCGTATAGTTCTGCACAATACAGTATAGATGTTCCAAAGTCATCATCTTACTGATTGTTAAGGAGGAAAAATGAAAAAAATGTCCAAAGTAATACTTAAAGTTATTTTGTTATGCGGTATAATATGTATTTTAGTTTGTATATATTTCCTAAACTGTGGATTTCTAACAAATAAAAACATAATTATACAGGAGGTGTATTTTCAGGATTCTCACTTAATTGTAAAGGGTGACTTTAATGAGGGCTTTTTTGAATTCGCAAGATATAATTATAGAATAGAAAATAATGTTTTATATTTGAAAATCCACAAAACACTTCCATCTTTTTTTCATAGATACAGTAATTTTATGATTAGTATTCCTTATAATACTCAAATAGATTGCATTTATTTGAGTTCTAAAGAAGAACAAAAGCTTGTATGGAAAAAAGAATGAGTCATACAGGGGACGGAGGTGTGTATGAGGTGCAATAATGCAAAATGATTACACAATCTCCTCTCTGTAAGTCATAAAAGCTGACATATCCCGATAATAAGCAGGTTTCCTACACCTATAATGCCAATAACCAAATGACGAAAGTCAAGGATTGGAACAACAGGGAAACGACCTACGCTTATGACAATAACGGAAGATTGTCAAGCATCACAAGACCCGATGGCAGCGTGGAAACTTATACTTACAATGCCGCAGGACAGCTTACTCACACCATAGACCAAAACGGTAATACCGTTATCAATGAGTATACCTATTCTTATGATGCAGACGGCAACATTACTGATGAAATCTCCGCAAATGAGCCGAATGTAAACGAGATAAGCGTTGATGATGCGGCAATGTCGTACAGCGAAGCAAACCGCCTGACAAACTTCAACGGTACATCTATACCTTACGATGCAGACGGCAATATGCTTAAAACGCCGCTCGGCAGTGAGTTTGGAAACCTTACCTTTGACAGCTTAAATCAGCTTACGGATGTAACGATAAGCGGCTCGGCGATAAGTTGCTCATACACCTACGATGCAGAGGGTTACAGAACTTCAAAGACAGAGAACGGAACGACCACAAACTTTGTTGTTGACCCCAATGCAGAGTTAAGCAGGGTTTTAATGTCCACAACAGGCAATGAAACAACATATTATGTTTATAGTCTGGGACTTATAAGCCAAGAAAAGGGCGCAGACTACCGCTTATATCACTATGATTACAGAGGCAGTACGACTGCAATGACAACTTCCGGCGGCGCTGTTGTTGATACTATGTTCTATGATGCCTATGGCAATATGGTGAAGAGAACGGGGGCGGATGATACACCTTTCTTATATGTTGGTAAGTATGGTGTGGAAACCGATGCAAACGGGCTTTACTATATGCGTGCAAGGTACTATAACCCACAGATACAGAGGTTTATCAATGTTGACCCGGTCAGGGATGGGGAGAATTGGTACAATTACTGTAATAATAACGTAATATGTAGTATTGATGCGAAAGGTCTAGATGCCATTATAATTACTGCACCAGATGGAGCATTTGGATTTGGACATACATCGGCTTTATTTGAACAAGATGGTAAGTGGCTATATTTTTATTGGGGCAGTGAACGTACCATATTAGTAGATTCTGGTCTTACAAAGGAAGATGTAAATAAATATAAATTAAATAGCGTGGCGGTTTCATATGCGTTATTAAATAACGATAATATTAAGTATGATGAAAGATATACCTATTTTGTGTATATTGAAGGCGATTTTTCGGGTTCAATTAACTATTATAAAAAAATTGAAGATAAAACAAAAAATGGGAAAAATGAAAAATACTCTTTGCTGGATCGAAATTGTTTACAGGTCACAAACGAACTCATAGGATATGGTGTTTTAAAAAATAATCTGCCAATATCTAGTTTGAATATTAAAATAAATAAACCACCAATTCCTAATACACATAAACATATTTACGATAGTATAGCTACATATTCTGTTGATTACAATTCGACTTTATACGAATATTTACCAGAAGTTGTTAATGATGATTTTTATAGTGAAGGCTATCCAGAACCAATGGGAGGTGGAGGATTATGAGTGCACTATCAATAAATCATTCTGGCAAAAAAATATATGTAAAGTATATAATTGTATTTTTTATAGTAAGTTTGTTATTATTCCTTTATTCTAGTATCAGAAAAAAACAAGTAAAAAGTGAAGTCAGTAAATATTTACTCACAGAATATAATGAAGATATGGAAATAACATATATTGGTTATGATTTTAAAGATAGTAGCTATAACTTATCTGTAAAAGCTTATAACGGAATTAACTTTAAAATCCATTACAGCAAAAGATATGGAATAAGCGAATCATATCCGTATTTTGTAAGCGTATGGGAACAGGAAATAGCCAACGATATTAGTGTTAAATGTTCAGAATTATACAATACATATATAAATTGCCGCGCCACTGACACAATTTATGATTATAACTCTAAAGTAAAGGATGACGTAAGAAAATTATATGAAAAAAACGGGTATCCTCCATCTATACAGGCTTATTCTAAGGAAAATGTTTCTTTTGTTCTTCACATTGGGCTTCCCGAAGAACTAAGTGAAAATAGCGATAAAACAAAAAAAATATGTGAATATGCTTTTGAGAAATATAACGTTGAAACAATTTATTTTCATAATGGTGATTTGGTCGAGGATAATGTCTATAAAACATTAAAGGTAACGGGGGCGGGTTCTGTACAAGAGTGGAGATAGGGTACAGGACGGGGGAGGTACAGGACGGGGGACGGTACAGGACGGGGGACGGTTCTCTGTCCTGCCCGCTGTTTAAGCGAATTGTCATACAGGGGACGGAGATGTGTATGAGGTGCAATAATGCAAAGGGGTCATACAGGGGACGGAGAGAGACCGGTGAAAAAGTGCCGTTTTTAAACCGTTTTTGCAAGTCGTTTTCCTGTTCCTGCGTTAAAATTTACAACTAATTCAACTTTCGTTATAATAATTCCGAAAATTGAGAAAATATAATCATTTGAAGAGGATACTATCTTTGCTATCCTCTTCAAATTTACCGCTATTGCGGTGAATTTCGCTTGAAGCGACACGCTTCTAAGCCCGTACCCCTTGGCACGAGCTAAATCATACAGGTGACGTATATGAGTTGAGAGAGTTCAAAGCAAATGTACATAATCATCCCCAACGCCAACATTTATACGAGGAATGCTGATATTTTGTCCGCATACCTCTCCCAAATAACAGTTACCTAACATGAAAGGAGGACAAGCTATGCAAAACAAAAAAATAATACTTTTAATCCTTACTGCTATGGCGGTTTTGATAAGCGTAAACCTTGCCTTTGCGGCACATTACGATTACGATGCTTTAGGCAGGCTTACAAAGGTTTACTACTCAAACGAGCAGACAACAAAATCTGCATCAGCATACAAAAAAACACCGCCAATCGGCGGTGCTTTTATTATTCCTGAATATAGGGAAGAAGAGCTAAATGTCTTGCTCTCTTTATAGCTATTGTTATAGCTCTCTGATGCTTTGCGCAATTGCCTGTGATTCTTCTGGGAAGGATCTTTCCGCGCTCGGAGATATATCTTCTGAGCTTAGCTGTATTCTTGTAATCTACTGTTGCAACCTTTTCTGCACAGCATGCGCAAACACGTTTTTTTCTTCTTCCGTGTCTTTTATTGATCATTATAAACAAACCTCCTTATTAGATTCAGAACGGCAAATCATCATCATTCGCATCATCGGCTGCGGCATGGAAGCCACCGCTGTAATCGTTCCCCGAAGGAACCGAACCGGATGATTGATTGAAATTGCCTTGACTTGATGCGGCAGCTTCCGACTTTGATTCAAGGAAATCGAATTCTTCAACGATTATCTGCACGGAATAGCGCTTAACGCCGTCTTTATCGGTGTAGTTGTCGTTTTGGATCCTTCCGGCAACAGCGATCCTGTTACCCTTGCGGAAAAACTGATTGATCGTTTCTCCTCTTTTTCCGAAACAAGTACAGTTAAAAAAGTCTGCCGTTCTCTCTCCGTTTTCTTGGCGTCTTCCTCTGTCAACAGCTATGGAAAATCTGCAAACAGCGAGGGAATCCGCACTTTGAGTATAGCGGATCTCAGGGTCTGCCGTTAGTCTGCCTGCAAGTATGACCTTGTTCATAGGCTCCCCTCCTTATTCCTCAACAGAGATAACAAGATAACGAAGAACGTTCTCTTTGATACGCATACGGGCTTCTATTTCCGCGGGAGCGGTAGCCTCTGCGCTAAAGGAAACAAAGTTGTAAACACCTTCGTTTACCTTCTGAATCTCGTAAGCAAGTCTGCGCTTACCCCAATCGTCAATTTTGTCGACTGTACCGCCGAATCTTTCGATAAGAGCGTTAACGGAAGCCTTTTCTGCATTTAAAGCTTCTTCGTCGAGATTGGGATTGTAAACAACTGCCAATTCGTAATTTTTCATTTTGTGCACCTCCTTTTGGACTTTGGCCCTTGCAAAAACAAGAGCAAGGATGTAAGTGCCGTTAAACGTCACATACAGCAGATATGATACCATAAGGTGATGTTGTTTGTCAAGAGGGAATTTTCTTGGTTTCTTTTTCGTTACAAAAACCGTGTAAATATTGAAATCCGAACCTATTTTTGTATAATATTAAAGGAATATTTACGGAACTACTGATTAATTAATCATTCGCATA
>DFJD01000046.1:0-3786 GCA_002372875.1 Clostridiales bacterium UBA3680 | reverse complement strand
TCGGGTCTTTTCCTTGTCTGCGATAATATTACCTCAAATCTGCTTCAAGTGAATTAATCAGTGTTTCCTTATATTATTTTGGAAGGAATGCTTTATGAAGTTAAAAATACTGTTATCTGCACTGTTTACTGCGGCAATGACCACTCTAAGCTACGGCGCGTGCATTATAAATGTGCCCTTGGATTCAAGACCTGTCAGCAACGAGTATTTGCGAGACCTTACAAAGATATCTTCCGACGAATACCTTTCCGTAAGCAAGGACGGCCTTGATATGTATACAGCGAGCGGAGAGGGAAACAAAAAAGGAGACAGTAAGCTTGTTCGAAAAGAGCTTAGAGAATTGGTTGAAAAACATAACGACCCCGACACCACCGTTATAATAAGCACTCCGGGATATATCACAAACGGCCTTGTTGCAGGAAGAACGGGAGAAAACTATTCCGATGCTCAGGAAGCTTTGAATGAGCTGAAGTCGCTTATAAGTGATCATCCCTTGCCCCATTACAAAATTGATATAGTTATGCCGAGAGTCCTTCCCGAAACAAGGGCAGGTAAAATATGGCCAAACGATGAAAAATCCAAAGGCCTTGCATATTTCTATTTGAATGAGGTACCCAATTCTCCCCAAAAAGAGGAGATCGAAAAAAGCTACCAATATGTTGATGTGGTGCAGCTTTTGACAGAATATGCCTATGTGCGGTGCAAAGCGGAAGAAATGGGAGAGGAGAGCCTGTTGCCCTTTGAAAAAAGGTTCTTTGAATACTTTAAAAACACCTACAGCTCCGATGAATATATCGATTATATCGAAAAGGCGGAGCTTCCCTATAAGTTTACGGCGGAGCTTTTTGAAAACATACTCTCTATCGAAAATGAAAATGTGGATATAGTTGTGGGTATCGACGATGTGAAATTTCCCTCTTTTATCGAATACGGTTACGGAAAACACCTTTTTTCCTTACCTCTTAAAGACGGGTTTCCCATAAAATTCTCTTATTCGCGAAAATATCTTGAAACGGATAAAAACTCCGTGGAAAACGTTCTTGCGGCAAAAAAAGGAAAAAGAGAGCTTGATGCTGCTCTTTTGGGAAACGGCGAAAGGGTGAATATATTATCGGGTACAGACGAACTTCCTCAGCTTATATATGCAAGAGATTGCGTGCAAAGAAACGGTGTATGTGCGAATTTGGAACTGAGTTTCAATGAAAGACGAAACCGTGTTGCCAAATTTGATGCCAATAACCCTTCAAAAATAGCGAATATCTGCGTTAATTTTACAAATGCGCAGGTAAAACCGAAAACCGAAAGAAAGTTTACCATGCTTGTGTTCGATTATGAAGGAGGCTCGCCCTACTATATAAAGGATATGCTGCAAAGGTTTCGCTCCGCGGCGGAAAACGGTGACAATATAGGATTGATAGAGCTTTTCTCCACCGAACAGATCACAAGAAGCAATGTGTTTTACAGAGATATTCTTGACAAAAGTGAGCTTGCCAAAACCGTGCCTTCAAGAAACGGCCTTTTTGAGCTTGATGTTTACAGTGCATGGAACACAAACGCCAATGCGATAGGTTTGGGAATAGCACAGGCACAGGTTTATTCCGTTGCCGATAAAAAGGGCATTCCCACAAAGAAAGAAGCCGTTGAAAATCTTTACAAGCATCTTCTTGAAGACGGAGAGTATACAAAAAACGGAAAAAGAGAGTTGGTAGGCAAAAGCTTTAAGCCTCAAGATGATAAGAACAGCGCGGAGCTTTTGTCCGTTCTTAATGCCGATGCCGTAAAGGAAGCGCTTATGGGCGGAAAATGTGATATGGGCGGAAAAGAGTACACCATAGAGGATATAAAGCTGACAAATTACTCTTTCCCGTGGCTTAGAACGTTTGAAGTTCTTCTTGAAGACGAGGTCGCAATAACGGGGGCTTGAATACATTTGTCTTTTTTGTTATAATATACTTACAATACGTCTATACGCCTATATAAAGGGAGATTAAAAATGGAAAATTCCGAAATTATCGAAGCGGAAAGCTCATCAACTCGCAGAACCGATGCGGTTGAGGCAAGAGAACACAGGAAAAAGGTAAATAAAAAATTAAAGATAAAAAAGAAAAGACGATCCAAACCGTTTACCGTCATACTTCTTTTATTTCTGATGATTTTGATCGTTGCCGTATTCGGCGGCGGAGGTGCTCTTATCGGCGGATATGTTGCCATTATAAGAAGTATTCCCGATCTGGGGCTTGCGGGTATTCAACCGAGGACATACACCACCGTTATATACAGCGGCGAAAACACGGAAATGACGAAGCTGCACGGTTCGGAGAACAGAGAGTATGCTACCCTTGAAAACATCCCCCGCAATATGCAAGATGCCATAGTAGCCATTGAAGACTCTCGTTTTTACGAGCATAACGGCGTGGATATGAGGGGTATCGCCCGTTCGGTGTACTCCACCGTTTCAGGTAAGCAGGTACAGGGTGGTTCTACCCTGACTCAGCAGTTGATAAAAAACAATATTACAAACGTACCCTACAATACCATCAAGACAAAGCTCAGAGAGCAATATCTTGCCCTTAAGTACGAAAAGGAGCTGGAGTCTTTATTGGGTTCAAAAAAGGCTGCCAAGGATTATATAATGGAGCTGTATTTAAACACCATATCCTTGGGAAGCGGCTATAACGGGGTACAGGTCGCCGCAAGAGGGTATTTCGGAAAAGATGCCAAGGATCTGGATCTGGCACAGTGTGCCTGCCTTGCCGCAATTACCAACAATCCCTCGCAATATAACCCTCGTTCAAACCCCGAGGGCAACAAAAACAGACAGACCACAATACTTAACTATATGCTCAATCAGGGCATGATAACACAGGATGAATACAACACCGCGATCAATGAGGATATATATTCAAACATCCTTTCGGGTGTGGCGGTCAGCGAATATGCCGACGGAACCACCGACACTGCCGACATTCATTCCTATTACGAAGATGCCCTTATAGAACAGATCGCAAGCGACCTTCAAACAAAGTACAATATGTCCTCTCAGCAGGCGTATAACGTTATATATAACGGCGGTCTTTCAATATACTCAAATTACGATACAAGAATTCAGGGTATAGTAGATAATGTTTTTAACGACGATTCAAACTTCCCCATGCCCGTGTACTCCATAGATGCGGCATATTTCGTATCTACAAGAGACACCGAAACAGGAGAAGAGCAAAACCTGGAATATCACGAATTTGTAACATCTCAGGCCGAGGGAGAGCAATGGGTGGCAAATAAAAGAGCCGAAATAGAGGCAGGGCTTCCCGCAAGTTCGGGCATTATCGCCGAAAATTCCTCTTTTGCCGTTCAGCCTCAGTGCTCTATGGCAATAATAGACTATCATACGGGACAGATAAAGGCGGTAGGCGGCGGAAGAGGTCAAAAGCTTGTAAACAGAGGCTTTGACAGAGCAACGGATTCCACCAGACAGCCCGGTTCCGTGTTTAAGCCCTTGGCTGCGTATGCCCCCGCCATTGACTTGGGGTATATGGATGCCGCCACAAATCTTGTGGATAAGGCATATTCCACAGCCGACGGATACACTCCTCACAACTGGTGGGGTGAGTATTACAGAGGTGCCGTAACACCCAGAACGGCACTGAAGGACTCCATGAACGTAGTGGCTGTTAAGACCATGGTTGAAACGGGTGTTGATGTTTGTCACAATTATCTGACAAATTTCGGCTTTACCACCCTTGATGAGGATTATCACGCCTCCACGGCTTTGGGCGGTCTTACCTA
>DFJD01000104.1:14536-15721 GCA_002372875.1 Clostridiales bacterium UBA3680 | reverse complement strand
CTGTGGGTAAACCCATAGGCACCGCAACGATATATCGTCATCTCGAAAAGATGGTAAATGACGGTACCGTAAACAAATATACTTTAGACAGCAGTTCTTCTGCCTGTTTTGAATATCTTGGAGATAATTCTCATCAGGGTTCTTTCTTTATTCACTATAAGTGTGAGAGCTGCGGAAAACTTATTCACCTTCACTGTGATGAATTCAGACTGCTTGAAAAGCACTTGCTTGAACATCATAATTTCACGGTAAACACAAAAAAAACAATTATTTACGGAATATGCAATGAATGCAAAGAAAAACAAAAAACGGAGTAACGGTTATGGATAAACTGTTCTTAAACACAAGAAAAATTTTAAAAAGCCGTGTAACCTTGGTTTTTGTCAGCTTTTTATTGCTTTGCTCTATACTTGTGTCGGTGCTTGTTATCGCATTGGAAAGCGAACACGAATGTTCGGGTGATGATTGTCCTATATGTGCTTGCATTCATCAATGCGAAAAGTGTATTTCGCTTCTTTCAAGCGGCTGTGTTTCTTTTTTTGCCTTTGCAAATTGCAATACATTACGCACTCTTTTGGTAAAAGCTGCCGAAAAAGTATTTAGCCACACAACACCGATCACTCAAAAAGTAAGGCTTAATGATTAAAATCTCTTTTAAACATCTGTAAAAAATAATCAAAACTTTATTTGGAGGACAAATGTAATGAAAAGAGTTTTAAGCACAATACTTTCAACAGCAATAATGATAGGCTGCCTTTCGGCTTGCGGAACAACGACCCCGCAAAACACGGAACCCACTTCTCAAACAGCATCTGCACAAAATTCAACGGACGATAAGATGCAGATAGTCACAACCATCTTTCCCGAGTATGATTGGGTAAAGCAAATACTCGGTGATAAAGCCGAAAACGCGGAATTGACTCTTTTGCTTGACAACGGTATAGATCTGCACAGCTATCAGCCCACAGCAGAGGACATACTTAAAATTTCATCTTGTGATATGTTTGTTTATATCGGAGGAGAATCCGACGAGTGGGTCGAAGATACCCTTGAAAAAGCTCAAAACAAGGATATGAAGGTAATTAACCTTATGGAAATAATGGGTGAGTCTGCTAAGGAAGAAGAAATCAAAGAAGGTATGGAAGCAGAGCACGAACATGATCACGAAGATGGCGATGAGCATGA
>DFJD01000104.1:13916-14473 GCA_002372875.1 Clostridiales bacterium UBA3680 | reverse complement strand
GAATCAGAGTATGATGAGCATGTTTGGCTTTCGGTCAAAAACGCGGAAAAGTTTTGCAATGTCATAACGGATGATCTTTGTCAGATCGACCCCGATAATTCCGAAACATACAAAACAAATCTCGATGCATACACACAACAACTTACCGCAATAGACGACAACTATACAAAATTAACGGCAGATGCCGAAAATAAAACACTAATTTTTGGCGACCGTTTCCCTTTCAGATACTTTGTTGACGACTACGGTTTAGACTATTATGCCGCTTTTGTCGGTTGTTCCGCAGAAACCGAAGCAAGCTTTGAAACCATAGCTTTTCTTTCCGGTAAGCTTGACGAACTTGGAAATAATACCGTATTTACAATAGAAAACTCAGACGGTAAAATTGCTCGGGCAGTTATCGATAACAGCACAGCCAAAGATCAAAAAATTGCCGTACTTGATTCCATGCAATCCGTAACAAGCAATCAAATAGACAGCGGTGCAACATATATTTCTATTATGCAAAGTAACTACGATGTTCTTTGTGATGCTGTCAATGATATTCGTATTCCGCA
>DFJD01000104.1:9862-13777 GCA_002372875.1 Clostridiales bacterium UBA3680 | reverse complement strand
GCACCCCCGCTTTAGAAGCGGGGGGACTTCCTTGGTTTGTTAAAATAAGAGGTGCCGTAAATGATATGGGCAGCATCAATATAGATGCCGCCCTGCTCGAAAAAAACGACCAAAGCATTGCACAGGTGGAAATGGTGGAAATGCAAAACGGCTGTATCTGTTGTACACTTCGTGATGAATTTATATCGGAAATTGAAAGGATCTCATCAGTTCCCGATATAGAAGCCGTGTTTGTGGAGGCTTCCGGCATAAGTGGACCCTCTTCCATTGCCTCGGCATTTATCGGATATGAAGAATATGACCCCGACACAAATGTATAGCCGAATAAACTCATAAGGAGACCGCAAAATGGAAATGGAACTGATAATATGTAAAAATGCCGCCTTGGGCTATGAAAAAAAACCTATTATTGAAAATCTTTCCTTTACTGTTTGTGAGGGTAATTATCTCTACATAGTGGGTGAAAACGGTTCGGGCAAAAGTACACTTGTAAAATCTTTGCTTGGTTTAAATCCCTTGATAAGCGGCGAAATAAAATGGTGCGGCGATATTAAACCTACACAAATAGGTTATCTTCCTCAACAAACAGTAGTACAAAAAGACTTTCCCGCTTCCGTTTGGGAGATAGTTCTTTCGGGCTGTCTCTCAAAAAGCGGTCTTCGTCCCTTTTACAACAAAGCCGAAAAAGAAACCGCGCAAAAAAACATTGAAAGGCTCGGTATAGCAGACCTTTCCGACAAATGCTATCGCGACCTTTCCGGAGGTCAACAACAAAGAGTTCTCCTTGCCAGAGCCTTATGTGCGGCAGATAAACTACTGCTTCTTGATGAACCTGTTACAGGGCTTGACCCCGTTGCAACAGCCGATATGTATGCACTTATAAATACCCTCAATAAAAACGGCATAACCATAATAATGATCTCTCACGATACCGAGGCTGCCGTAAAGTATGCAAGTCATATCCTTCACATAGCCGATGAAGTTTTCTTTGGGACAAAAGAAGATTATCTGAAAAGCAGGCAAGGAAAAATATTTTTAAACACGAAAGGCGATGAATAAGTATGCTTGAAAAATTATTCGATTACCTTGAATTTCCTTTTGTAAGATACGCAATTATTGTTGGTGTGCTTATTGCCCTTTGTTCATCTCTGCTTGGTGTGACATTGGTGCTTAAACGGTTTTCTTTCATAGGCGACGGCCTTTCTCATGTTGCTTTTGGGGCAATTGCAATAGCAAGCGTTTTTAATCTTACAAGCAAAATGATCTTGGTGTTGCCGATAACCGTTTTATCGGCTGTATTGCTTTTAAGAACGGGACAAAACACAAAAATAAAAGGTGATGCCGCAATAGCCATGATTTCGGTTACTTCACTTGCATTCGGATATTTGCTGATGAATATTTTCTCAACATCCGCAAATATGTCGGGTGATGTGTGCAGCACTCTTTTCGGGTCCACATCCATACTTACACTTCAAACCTATGAAGTTAATCTTTGTATTGTGCTTTCAATAGCCGTGCTTTTTGTTTTTGTATTCTTTTACAATAAAATTTTTTCCGTGACCTTTGATGAAAACTTTGCAAAAGCAACGGGTACAAACGTAGAGCTGTATAATCTTATAATAGCTGTAATAATTGCCGCGATTATTGTCTTGGCAATGAATCTTGTAGGTTCTTTGCTTATTTCGGCTCTTGTTATTTTTCCCGCGCTGTCTGCGATGCGTATATTTAAAAGTTTTAAAACAGTGGTGATTTTTTCCGCAATTCTGTCGGTATTTTGCGCTATATGCGGTATGATAATATCCATACTCTGCGGCACCCCCGTCGGCTCTACCATAGTTGCGGCAGATGCGCTGGCATTTTTTATCTGCTGTCTTATAGGAGGAAACAAAAGATGAAAAAAAATATATCACCGATTATATTAAGCTTAATGTTATGTGCCTGTTCAACCAATACTCAGACAAACAGCAGAACGGTTACAAATCAAAACAGCGTTGAATCGGTTTTGCAGTCGGAAATCAATAAAGAATCGGAAGATAAAGAAGAAAAAATCAACTCAAATGAAAGCAACAACGAAAGCAAATCAAGTGAAACAAACAGTAAAGATATTGAAAATATTTCGAACACGGAGATAATTGATTTGACAAGTATGAGTGCTACAATGATCTATTCGGAAGTTTTTTCAATGATGACCGAACCCGAAAAATATATGGGAAAAACCATAAAAATGACCGGTACTTGCAACAGATATACCGATGTAAAAACAGGTGTGGATTACTATGCCTGCATAGTATCAGATGCAACCGCTTGTTGTTCGCAAGGAATAGAATTTAAGCTTCCCAAAGGTGAGGTATATCCTCAAATGGGAGAAGAAATAACTGTTTTGGGTACCTTTGGTTCTTATACGGAAAACAATGCGGAATACTATGTTTTATACGATTCAAAACTGATGTAGAGGATAAAGAATATGACATTAAAAGATATACAAATAGGCGAAAGTGTAAAAATAGTCGCTGTTGGCGGTGATGGTGCTTTACGCCAACACTTTTTGGATATGGGCGTTATTCCCGAGGCGGTAGTCACTGTTGAAAAACTTGCTCCCATGGGCGACCCTATGGAACTGCTTATTCACGGATACGAGCTGACAATTCGACTTGATGATGCCGCAAAAATAGAAGTTGTCCCCTTCAAAAACGAAAAAAAAGAAAAAAAGCAAAATAAAAACAAGGAAACACGAAACCATCCGGGACTTGGCGAGGGCGGTATATATCACGACAAGAAAAACGAAACTCCCCTTGATGATGATACAATTCTAACTTTTGCCCTTGTGGGAAATCAAAACAGCGGAAAAACCACACTTTTTAACTCCCTAACAGGTGCAAATCAGCATGTGGGCAACTTTCCGGGTGTTACGGTCGAGCGAAAAGACGGTGCGATAAAGGGTCATTCCAATACCCTTGTTGTGGATCTGCCCGGAATTTACTCTATGTCGCCCTACAGCAACGAAGAACTTGTTTCCCGTGATTTTGTGTTAAAAGAGAAACCCTGTGCCATAATAAATATAGTCGATGCTTCCAATATCGAACGAAACCTGTATCTAACCATGCAGCTGCTTGAAATGAATATTCCCATGGTCGTTGCTTTGAATATGATGGACGAGGTTCGAAACAACGGAGGTTCTGTTGATATAAACACAATGGAAGCACTTCTCGGAGTGCCTGTTATACCTATTTCCGCCGCAAAAAACGAAGGTATAGAAGAACTTGTAAATCACGCCATACATGTGGCACATTATCAAGAAAAGCCCCTCAGGCAGGATTTTTGTGACGAAAACGATAAGGGAGGAGCCGTTCACCGTTGTTTGCATGCGGTCTGTCATCTTATAGAAGACCATGCAAAAAACAAGGGTATCCCCGTTCGTTTTGCCGCAAGCAAACTGATAGAGAACGATAAAAATATACTCGAACAGCTTGAGCTTGACCAAAACGAAATAGAAACTCTCGAACACATTGTAATACAGCTTGAAAAAGAAAGAGAACTTGACAGAAGTGCCGCCATTGCGGATATGCGTTTTTCTTTTATTTATAAACTGTGCGACAAAACGGTAACAAAGCCCTTAGAAAGCAAGGAAAGAATAAGAAGCCGCAAAATAGACCGTGTTTTGACGGGAAAATACTCGGCAATCCCGATGTTTATTGCTATAATGGGACTTATATTCTGGCTTACATTTAATGTTATCGGTGCATTTTTGCAAGGTCTGCTTGAAAACGGTGTAGATTTCCTGACCGAAAGTGTCGATAATTATTTGACCGTAAACGGAGTCAACGAACTTTTACACGGTCTTATAATAAAAGGTATTTTTGCAGGCGTGGGCAGCGTACTCAGTTTTTTACCCATAATCGTAATACTTTTCTTTTT
>DFJD01000104.1:0-9747 GCA_002372875.1 Clostridiales bacterium UBA3680 | reverse complement strand
AAAATAGGTCTATCAGGTCGCAGTATTGTGCCACTTTTAATAGGTTTTGGCTGTACCGTACCCGCGGTTATGGCAACAAGAACATTACCGAGTGCCCGTGACAGAAAAATGACCATATTACTTACTCCCTTTATGAGCTGTATGGCGAAGATGCCCATATATTGGTTTTTTATCGGTGTATTCTTCCCTAACAAAGGGTTACCTATAATAGTCGGACTTTATGTTTTGGGTATTCTCATCGGTATTATAATAGCGGCAATATACAAAAGAACCATTTTTAAAGGCGAGGCAGTCCCCTTTGTTATGGAACTTCCCAATTATCGCTTTCCAAGCGCAAAAAACGTTATGCGTCTTTTATGGGATAAAGCAAAGGATTTTCTGCAAAGAGCATTTTCTGTCATTTTTATAGCTACTATTGTTGTATGGTTTTTAAGCAATTTGGATATAAATCTTAAATTGACGGAGAACCCCTCACAAAGTATACTTTCCTCAATATCGGGCTTACTTGTGCCCATATTTAAGCCTCTCGGCCTTGGTGATTGGCGTATTTGTACGGCTCTTATAAGCGGATTTATCGCTAAGGAAAGCGTTGTTTCCTCATTGGAAGTGCTTTTCCCGGGCAGTGTACAAACTTCGTTAAGTGCCATGTCGGCCGCCTGTCTTCTTGTTTTCAGCCTGCTCTACACGCCCTGTGTTGCCGCAATTGCCTCGGTAAAACGAGAGCTCGGTTCTAAATGGGCAGTGGGACTTGTTTTATGGCAATGTATAGTTGCATGGACAGTAACATTTGTTTTCAGTATAATATTAAGGATGTTTTTATGACAGAGATCATTTTATATTTATTATTATCGCTTTTAATACTGCGCGCTGTTTTTGTATGTATAAGGAACCTCAAAAAAGGCGGTTGTTCTTGCGGCTGTGACAAATGTGGCTGTTGCAAAAACAAAAAATAAACGGCGATTTACTTTCTTATTACCCTCCCTGTAATTTTGGGAGGGTGTTTTTATGCTTCTTTTATGCATATAAAAACCCCGTCTTACAGACGGGGAAAATAAAACATTCACTGTTCACTTAAGCATTGGCATTAAAATAATAGCCTATACCTCTTTTTGTGATTATATATTTAGGCTTTCCGGGGTCGTCCTCGACCTTTTCACGCAATCTTCTTATCGTAACATCGACAGCTCTCACATCGCCGAAATACTGATAACCCCAAACCTTTTCAAGTAAGCTCTCACGAGTGAATATGCTTGAATTTTGTTTTGCCAAAAAAGCAAGAAGTTCAAACTCACGCAAAGTAAGGTTTATCGTCTCTCCTCTTTTTATGACTTCATAACGGTCAAAATCTATTTTAAGATCTCCGAAAACCTTTATGTTACCTGTATCTTCAGCTATTTCTTTAGCCGCGGAACGACGAAGGTTTGCCTTTACTCTTGCAATAAGCTCCCTGTTTTGATAGGGCTTAGTTACATAATCGTCCGCACCTATTTCAAGCCCAACCACCTTATCTGTTTCATCCGCTCTTGCAGAGAGCATTATAATAGGCACATTGCTTTTTTCACGAATTTTACGACAAGCCTCGTAGCCGTCCATAACGGGCATCATTATATCAAGCATAACAAGATCGGGATTCTCACTTAAAGCAAGACTTAATGCCGTTTCTCCGTTGTCGGCGGTAATAACTTCATAGCCTTCTTTTTTGAGAATATATGCCATAGCCTTAACAATGCTCGCCTCGTCATCAACTACAAGTATCTTTGCCATATAAAACACCTCCGCTAAAAATATATATACATTATATACAAAAAAATCGAATTTAGCAAGTATTTATGTTGAAAATTACGCAAAAAATTATTTATTTCCTGTCATAGACAAAAAAGCCGACTTTAGTTCCTCTGTAGCCGTAAGAGAATCATCTGCTTTCATAATAGCCGATACAACACATATCCCCGATATGGGAATGCCCTTCAAAATATCTATGTTACTTTTATTCAAACCGCCTATAGCATTTACGGGGATGGGAACGGATGCGCATATCCGTGCAATAGTATCAACAGAAGTTAAAACCGTTTTTACCTTTGTTGTCGTGGGATATACAGCTCCCACTCCCAAATAATCCGCACCTTCGTTATATGCCCCTAAAGCACGTTCTACGGTTTTTGCCGTTGCTCCTATAATTATTCCTTCGCCCATTATCCTTCTTGCTGTTGATATTTCCATATCTTCCGCTCCAAGGTGCACACCCTCGGCATCAACGGCAAGAGCAACATCCACTCTGTCGTCTATTATGAGAGGAACATTGTATTTATTTGAAATTGCATGTACTTTTTTTGCCAGCTCAATATATTCTCTTGTTGTTTTATTCTTTTCGCGAAGCTGAATTATTGTAGCCCCACCCTTTAATGCCCGATCGATACGGTAAAGAAATTCTTCTTCGGTCATGTTTGTACTGTCGGTTATAAAATAGAGTGTTGTGTCAAAATTTTTCATTTTTTTACCACCTTAGTTTAATATTTATATTATACTATTACATATAAAAAAAAACAAGCAACAAAATCCGATTTAGGCTTACGGTTATGATTTTAATTTTTAAATTTTAAAGTCCGAATTGTTGACTAAATCGCGTGTTTGGTGTATCCTTATTCATACGCCGAATTTATTGGAGGTAAAAAATGGAGCTTTCTGTCATTATTATCAATCACAATACAAAAGAGCTTACAAAGCAAACCGTTAATGCGGTAATAAGCACTACAAGAAATCTCGATTATGAAATTATTGTTGTGGATAATTCGGACAGGGAGGAAGAGATTTTTTCTTGCAACGAGCAGAGGGTGCATATTTACGACCATACCGAAAACAAAGGCTTCGGCGCCGCATGCAATTTGGGAGTAAGAAAATCCGTAGGTGAATATATCCTTTTTTTAAACTCGGATACAATAGTACAAAACGGCTCTCTAAAAAAATGCGTTGATTATATGCGTAAAAATATAACCGTCGGATGCTTGGGTATCAAAACATTGCTTAAAGACGGTTCTTTTGACCATGGCTGTAAAAGAGGATTTCCCACTCCTTTTAATTCATTGTGTCATGTTCTGAAATTAAACAAATTGTTTCCAAAAAGCAAGCTTTTCGGCGGATATACATTAAGCTACCTTCCTATTGACAAAACAAACGAAGTTGATTCGGTAAGCGGTGCTTTTATGCTGATTCCTCGCCGAATACTCTCACGCGTGGGACTTTTTGACGAAAGCATTTTTATGTATGCCGAAGATATTGACCTTTGCTACAGAATAAAACTTGCAGGATACAAAGTGATCTATTTTGCCGACACATTTATGATACACCTTAAAGGTCAAAGCGGACTTCATACCAAAAATACCGTTGTCATCAAGCATTTCAGAGACGGTATAACAAGGTTTTACGACAAATATTATCTCGAAAAAAACAATCCCTTGGTAAATTTTTGCATGCACAGTGCGATAAATATACAATACTGTATAAATATCATTCGCTCGAGGCTTAAAATATGATCGATATACTTATGGCAACGTTTAACGGAGAAAAATATATTTCTGCTCAGCTTGATTCCATCATATTGCAAACAAGAGAGGATTGGCATTTATACATTATAGATGACGCTTCATCGGATAAAACTGTCGAAATAATAAATAAATATATAAAAAAAGACCCCGATAAAATAACATTGTTTGAAAACAAAAAAAACAACGGAAATATTTGTGAAAACTTCTTTTTTTTGATCGAGAAAAGCAAGGGTGAACTTGTATTCTTCGCCGACCAAGATGATATTTGGAAAAGAGACAAATTAGAAGAAATGAGTAAACTCTTTAAAGCAAACAAACCTATGCTTGTATTTTCGGATATGACCGTGATAGACAAGCGTGATAATATTACGGCACCATCTTTTGTTAAAATGCAAGCCCTTGATGTTAAACATCTTACACTTAGAAAACTGCTTGTTCAAAACTGTGTTACAGGTTGTTCAATGGCTGTAAACAGATCACTTTTAAATATAATAAAAGCCCCTTTTTCTCTGCCTTTACACGATTGGTGGATAGCTTGCTGTGCAGTTTTAAAAGGTGAGATCATTTATTGCAAAAAAGCCTATACTTATTACAGAAAGCACGATAAAAATGTTCGGGGAGCAAGAAAAAACAATTCTTTAAGCTATATTCTTTCAAGAATAAATAATAAAGACGATATAAAAAAGATGCTCAGCTATACCTATGACACGGCATTTGAATTAAGAAGCGCTTACGGCGCCTCTCTTGGTTCGGATCTTAAAACAATGCTTGATGAAATTGCAATACTAAAGCACAAGGGAAAGGTTGTAAGGCTGCTTACTCACTTTAAATACGGGTTATGGAAAAGCGGCATCATAAGAAAAATCGGCCAGCTTATTTACATATAAGGAACTTCAAAATGTATATAGGAAGAACATTAAACTATTTGAAACACAAGGGTGTCAGATCCACCGTAAAAAAAATATCCGAAAGACTGTATTACAAAAAAGCATCTCTGAAATATATTAAGGAACACAAACTCAGTGACCATAGCTATGAACTTCAATCCGATCAGGTAAAAGGTAAGGATACGCTCATAAGCATTTGCGTTCCTCTTTATAATCCTAAGCCTAATCATTTAAGACAAATGCTTGACAGCGTTATGTTTCAAAGCTACGGAAATTGGGAGCTTTGCATAGCCGACGGAAGCGACAAAGACACGGGCTATTCAAAAAAAATAATTACAGACTGCGATGATGAGAGAATAAAGTATCATAAGCTTGATAAAAATCACGGTATATCGGGCAACAGTAATTTAGCGGTTAAATATGCCTCGGGCAATTACATTGTTATGCTCGATCAGGACGATTGCCTCAGTCTCGATGCCCTTTACGAGATTAAAGCCGCCATGAGTACAAATGCCGACATAATATACTCCGATGAGGCAAGCTTTATTAAAAACAAAAACAAGCCCGAAATAATAAATTTCAAAGGGAATTTTTCGATATATAACCTTAGAGGCAGCAATTTTATTTGTCATCTTTGTTGTTTTAAAAAAGCCCTTTTCTTGGCTGTGGGAGGATTTAGAAGCGAATTTGACGGTTCGCAGGATCACGACCTGCTGCTTAGAATGAGTGAAAAGACAAAAAGATTTACTCACATACCAAAGGTACTTTACTATTGGAGAATGCACAAAGGCTCTGTTGCCTCGGGAGTAAACGCTAAACCCTATGTAGTTGAGGCAGGATTAAATGCCGTAAAGGAAAACATCGCCCTTTCGGGATATAACGCGGAAGTCACTCCCATATCAAGCGATGTTCCCGTGTACAGAGTAAAATATATTCATAATTTTAAACCCGTAATAATAAAGGATTTTTCAAAAATAGAAGAAATTGAAGATGAATATATTATTGTGCTGAAAAAAGGTGTTAAGCTATCGAAAAAAGCGGTAGATGAACTTTGCGGATATTTGACACAACAAGATGTCGGCGTTGTGGGTGCATTGCTTGTAAGTGACAAAAAAATACAATCTGCGGGGCTTACAATAAACACAGGCACCATAAGAAATGTCTGTCACGGATATGACAGAAAAAGCGACGGGTATATGCACACCCTCAAATATGCTCATAACGTAACCGCAGTGGGCGAGAGCTGCTTTGCCGTGAGACGGTCTGTTATAAAAAGACTTGGCGGTTTCGATCTGACTTTAAACGGTGACGAGAGAATTATAGATTTTTGCCTCAGATTAAGAGAATTTGGCTATTCGGTAATTATAAATCCCTACGCAAGGGCAAAGACTACCGTGCCGAAGGAATTGGAGCTGAGCAAGCATTTTAAGAGCAAATGGGTAAGAAAGCTCGCCAAAAAAGACAAATGGCTGAGGGATGAAATTTACTGAGAAAATACCTTGAAAGGCATTAATCAATCGGTGTTAAGTCCGCGTGTATTGAATATAGGAGAATACAATGAAAAAGCTTTATACCATCGACGATTTTATGATCGCTTTTATTTCGGCATTGGGCTACGGATACGGTGATACCGTTTCCCGTCTTTTCGGGCTGCCCGATTGGTTATGCTTGGTAATTTGTTTTGCGGTGGGAATCACGGCCGAGGAGATCATAAGTAAGATAATCTTCAGTAAAAATATACAGAAAAAGACAGCAAACAGGGTCACGGCATATATCGTTTTATTCCTTATTTTTGTAGTCGGACATTTTATTTCAAACAAATATTTTGGGGTTTCAATGATCGACGGCTTAAAAGAGGAATTTGTATTTACAATTGTTCTTCCCATCATCGGATTTTTTGTAAACCTGATCATTCGCAGATTTCACATTGAGAAGATACAAGATATCTATAACGACGGAAAAGATGGTTTTGTGTTCGATCTTAAACAAGAGACCATAGATGAAGCAAATCAGCAAAACAAGTCCGTATCGGAAGAACGATCCTCAGATTGTAAGGTCGTAACAAAAACAGGTGCCTATATAGGTAACAAAACCGAAAATGTCATAGGGTATTACGGCATTCCGTATGCAAAGCCCCCTGTGGGAGAACTCAGATGGAAAGCTCCCGAACCGTTACCTTTATCAAACGAAGTATTTGAGGCAAAAAATTTCGGTGCCTCCGCTATACAAGCCGAACATGACGGTTTGATATTAAAACATCACAGGCAAAGCGAGGACTGCCTTACTTTAAATATCTGCCTCAATTCTGAATCAAAGAAAAGAAAAAAGCCCGTTATCGTATTATTTCATCACGGTGATTTCAGTTACGGCGGTTCAGCCGATCCGTTGATATCAGGTGAGAATTTGGTAACCGCACATCCCGATTTTATTTTTGTAAGCTTTAATTATCGTCTCGGTATTTTGGGTTTTATTGATTTTTCTGAAGTTCCCGGTGGTGAAGCATATCAAGATGCGTTAAATCTCGGCTTGCTCGATCAAATTGCGGCGCTTCAATGGATAAAAAATAATATATCGGCATTCGGCGGAAATCCGAACAAGATAACCGCACTTGGTTTTGAAGCGGGAGCAACCTCTGTTTGTTTGCTTGCTGCTTGCGAAAAGGCAAAAGGCTTATTTCAAAAAGCTTTCGTATTTAACGGCAATGCCGAAATGATAAACAAAACACCCGAATGTTCCAAAGAATTAACAAAGATGCTGATGAATGAAACCGATTCATCAACAATGGATGATCTTTTGCGGCTTGATACCGAAACATTGAAGACCGTATCTCGGAAACTTTGGGCAAATATGAACTATCCGACATACAGCGAAAAATTATTCCGAAAAAATATATACGATATCTATCGTAACGGAGAAATTTCCGACATTGATTTTGTTGTGGGTATTCCAAGTAAAGAAAGTAAGGTATTTCGTTCTTTCGTAGGCAATAAAAATTTTGAAGAAGCTGTATCCTTGACCATGGAAGAATATAAAAGAACGATAGAAGCTTTTTCAAGTGAATCGGAACAAATATCATTGAGTAAAGACGAGATTTCCGAACAGCATCTACCGGAAAAAGAAATGCTTATTGACAAATGGAATATTATGTCTATTTATCACGTTGCTAAAATGCTGTATGAAGGCGGAAACAACGTGTATCTGATCTACTGGGATGAAAAGCCTCTTATTGAAGAGCTCGGCTCGGGTTCTGTTGATGCGGCAGCATCTTTTCTCGGAAACAATAAGGAATTGCAACTGTATGGAAATGTGCTTGATAGTGACATTTCGGAAATTTTGCAATGTTTCTTGTGTAAATTTGCCGACGGTAATGCAATGAAATTGTATCACAATGAAATAAAAGGAGTAGATGCTCTTAATTGGGAAAAATTTCCCAAAGCACTTATTGTTAAAGACGAAAAAATCCTATGCGTTAAAGGAACCACCGATTGATTGGTGGTTCCTTTACAATACGCAGGTTTATAAGCTCTCAAAAATCCGACAATGCGCAGGTTTATTTCGGATAACCCTACCCATTCGTTTTTAAGGAACCACTGATTAATTTTGTCACATTTCCTTCTGCAACAATTCTTACTATCGCACCCGATGCTATAAGTTCTTTTACGGTTTTGCTCAACTTTTTTGAAATACTCTTATTCCCCATAGCCGCGGCAAGTTCGGTAAGGTTCATCGGTTTGTCTTTAAGTGCGGTTATTATTTTATCCTCATACGCCTTGGTCTTCTCGTTCACTTTAGGCACAAAATAGCTGTGTATAGGTATTGTGACCGAAAGATAATCTCTCTGCGGACTCATATCAAATTTCGGCAAGTCAGAGCCGTTTTCCGTCAATGCCTTAATTGCATTGGGAAAGCCCGTATTTCTACCCTCGATAAGTTTTAATTCTTTCAAAAAATCGCCTATTCTGCGGTTTCTGTATACCCTTGCCCTTATCTGATATTTTGCTATATCCTCATCTGTAATACTTCTGTCAAAGCCCGGAAAGCTTGTTATTTCGATAGACTGCGGCGTGATTCTTACCGTTATTGGCTCATTTATCTGATAAGAGCGATGATAGACC
Source organism: Clostridiales bacterium UBA3680 (assembly GCA_002372875.1). Taxonomy (GTDB): domain Bacteria; phylum Bacillota; class Clostridia; order Lachnospirales; family CAG-274; genus UBA3680. The sequence goes on along the minus strand of DFJD01000104.1, from coordinate 1,203 downwards.
GCATTTGACAAAATTTCTTCAACGGCGGCATAAGGATAATTATAAATTTTCACTGCCTCCGCCCTATTTTTTTCCTTTATAGTGACCTCTTTGAGCGTATAATTCTTTATATATGCAAGTGCATCCTTAAGCTGCCGCTGTATAGGCCCCGTAAAGACCTTTTCCGTCATATTTGTACCGGTAGTGTCGGGAATGTCGACCACCTCGATACGAGCATAGCGAAAATACTTTTCGGGGCGTTCGCTAAACATAAGTATGCCGACATTAAGCGGCTTCAAACGCTCCGTCGGACCGGATACAAGCTGCATATCCTTTGCTATTTCAAGCACATCCATATTAAGCGAATGTTCATAAAGCGAACTGTCTATTTCTTTCAAATGCGAACGCAAAAGTCCGATGTCAAGGTCGGAGATCTCCGCCAACAAATTTGGCCTGTCATCAAACGGAATATCAGATGAAATATAGAACAGCTCTTTTTCTTCATCGGGAGATGCCACTATCGTGCTGCTGAATTTGCGGATATAATAATACTTGGTCGACTTTTTTGCCTCTTTGCCCAAAACATCAAGCGATGCCTTGTATGGGCGGCCGTAACCGCCCGACACCCAAATAACGATCACATAAACATCGTTGTATATGATCGGCTCAACAACGGGATCGTACAGTGGTTCAATACATCGGCAATATCCCACAAGTTCCTTTAAAATGCCGTCTATACGCTCCTGCTCGATACCCTTTATAGGAAAAACGGGCGAACCGTCTTTTTCCTCGACACCAAGCACGATATACCCGCCGCCAAGATTATCAATATCGTTTGCAAAAGCGCAGATAGAATGTATCACAGCTGTCGGGTTAAAATCACTTTTGAATTCTATCCTCGTTGACTCCACTATTTGCTTGTTTATCAAATCATCAATATTTATCGGTATAGCCATATTTCTCCCTCCCAATATAAAAGGTTTCTTTATATCAGTATATAACTTCCTCGATATTTTGTCAAGCTATTCGACGGAATTTTGTCGAGTCGTTCGACAAAATTCCGTCGATAACAATAATTATGGTCTATCGATAATCCGGCGATTTTCCTTAAGGAAACACTGATTAATTCACTTGAAGCAGATTTGAGATAATGTTTTCGCAGACAAGGAAAAGACCCGAGGGCATAGCCATAGCTATGTTGAGGGGCTTTGACACAGTATGCGG
>DFJD01000098.1 GCA_002372875.1 Clostridiales bacterium UBA3680 | reverse complement strand
CTTGAGGATTACTTGAAAAGCTATGTAGGCACCGTTTTGATCATATCACATGACAGATATTTCCTTGACAAAACAGTAACAAAAGTCATTGAAATAGAAAGAGGAAAAAGCAAGGTCTACTTTGGCAACTATACCCATTATGCCGAGAAAAAAAGGCTTGACAGAGCCTCGGAGATGAGAGCCTATGAAAATCAGCAAAAGGAAATAAAGCATCAGGAACAGGTAATAAAAAAGCTTCGCGAATTTAATCGCGAAAAGTCTATAAAAAGAGCTGAAAGCCGTGAAAAGGCTCTTCAGAAAACGCAAAGGCTCGACAGACCCGAACCTGCCCCCGACAAAATGCACTTTACCGTTGAGCCTATGTATGAAAGCGGAAATGATGTGCTCAGAGTTGAAGGCGTGTCAATGGCATATTCCTTCGAACCGCTTTTTTCGGATTGCTCCTTTGAAATAAAAAAAGGCGAAAAAGTGGCTCTTATAGGGCCTAACGGCGTGGGTAAAACCACCCTTATAAGAATTATTTTAGGTCGACTCACTCCCACTTTCGGTTCGGTGACTACAGGCGCAAAGGTCAAGATAGGTTATTACGACCAGGAACAGTCGGATCTGCACCTTGATAAAACCATTTTCGACGAGATATCCGACACCTACCCCGACCTTACCGCCACAAAAATAAGAAATGTGCTTGCAGCCTTTGTATTCAAGGGCGATGATGTATTTAAGACCATCTCATCTCTTTCAGGCGGCGAAAAAGGCAGAGTGGCGCTTGCGAAAATAATGCTCTCAAATGCAAATTTCCTTATTCTTGACGAGCCTACAAACCATCTCGACCTTGAATCAAAGGAAATACTTGAAGGTGTTTTGAACAACTATACGGGAACGGTTCTGTATATTTCCCATGACAGATATTTCATAAATTCCACCGCAAAAAGAATAATAGAGCTGAAAAAAGACGGGATAAACAATTATCTCGGCAATTACGACTACTATTGCGAAAAGGTGAGATCGGCGGAATACGAAACCGAATCTGCCGAGATAGTCAGTGAAACAAAGGAAGACTGGAAAAAGCAGAAGGAAAAACAGGCAGCAATAAGAAAGACCGAAAACGAGCTGAAGAAAGTCGAAATAGAAATAGGCGATCTGGAAGATTCAATAAAGGAGCTTACGGACCTGCTTGCCACAGAGGATGTTTATACCGATGCCGCAAAAGCAAAGGAAATATACGAACAAAAGGAGAAGCAGGAGGAGGATCTGATGGAGCTCTACGGCAGATACGAAGAACTGTCGACCCTTCTTGAAGATAAGGTGATGTAAATATGAACCTTAGTGAGGTTATTAAAAAAAGAGGAGTATCATTTCTGGTGCATAAGGCAATGCTTTATCGCTCTCAGGAACATATTTACGAAAAATACATAAAAAACGAAAGACCTGCCGATATAAGAAAACTTAAATACAATCCCCTTATTTCGTTGGCAATATTTCCGCTTAAATACGATAAGGAAAGCGTAGACGTTTCTGTTTCTTCGGTGCTTGAGCAAAGCTATAAAAACTTTGAACTGCTTCTGATGCTTCCCGATTCGGAAAAGTATTCATGCCCCGACAAAAGAGTAAAAACATTTCATCCCAAAACGGAAAACATCTACAACGATGCCCTTATGAGTGCAAAGGGTGATTATGTTATGATAATTTTGGCCGGAGACACCATTTCAAAAGATGCTTTGTATTACTTTGCCGAAAGACTCAACTCCATTAGCGCGGACATGGTCTATTCCGACGAGGACCGACTCTCTGCCGAGGGTCAGAGAACAAACCCCGATTTCAAGCCCGATTGGTCTCCTGACACCCTACTTTCGTATATGTACATAGGAAGAGGCTGCATATTCAACAGACATCTTCTTTCAAAAATAGGCATAATAAGCACTGTTTTGGGAAAAGCTACCTATTATGACACTCTTTTAAGATTTACCGAGCTTACCGACAAAATAGAGCATGTCCCCCTTCCCCTTTATCACATAGGTGCAAATAACGCCGATCATGTTCCAAACGATGAAGAAATGCGCATGGTCAAGCAAATGCACATAGATCGTCTTAAAATGGCCGCAAGGGTGGACAGAAAAACAAACAGCATCGTTTACGATAACAACAACGAGCTTGTAAGTATCATAATACCCTCAAAAGACAACCCCAAAATGCTTGAAAGCTGTATAAACGGGCTTCTCGAAAAAACCGACTATTCCAACATCGAAATAATAGTTGTCGATAACGGAAGCACCAACGACAACAGAGCACTGTATTCAAGCATTCTCTCTTTTATGGACAATGCCAAATACATATATAAAGACATGGCATTCAACTTCTCCTCTATGTGTAACATCGGAGCGGCGGCCGCAAGCGGAAAATATCTGCTTTTTCTAAATGACGATATTGAAATAAGAGAGGTTTCCTGGCTTAAGAGAATGCTTGGTCAGGCAAGACAAAAAAATACGGGTGCGGTAAGTGCAAAGCTTTATTATCCCGCCTCCAAAAGGATACAGCATTGCGGCATAATAAACATAAAAAACGGCCCCGTTCTTACGTTTATGGGAGCTGACGAGGCGGTAATAAAATCTTTCAGGGCGAAAAGAGTATACAACTGCCTTGCCGTGACAGGAGCCTGCCTTATGATAAGCAAGGATAAATTTTATGCCGTAAGAGGCTTTGATGAAAGACTTCCCGTAAGTTACAACGATATAGACCTTTGCTTTAAGCTGCATGAAGCAGGTTATTACAATGTTGTCAGAAACGATGCCTTTTTATGGCACCATGAATCGGCAAGCCGCGGAAACGACATGATAAGCAAAGTTAAACTTGAAAGGCTTGCAAAGGAAAGAAGCCGTCTTTACTTTTTCCACCCCGACCTTTTTGCAAAAGATCCGTTCTATAATCCCAACCTGTCGCAAAGAAGAGCCGATTGTCGCCTTAACGACAGCTTTAACGACTATCTTCAAAAAGCCGACAGAGACGAGATCTTCAAGCTGAACGGCAAAGTGAACGCCCACTTTGACAGCTATAATACCGCCTGCGGAATAGCACTTAAGGGCATGGCGGAGTTTACAAATGCAGCCATGAACGGAGACGTTGATGCCTTTGTTGTGCTCTTTAATCAAAAAGAGTGCTATCTTTACGGCTGTGACTGTATTTACAACCAGGATCTGCCGAAAGCCAAAGCTTTCAGAGGAATAGATGCACGCATAAACCATGCCGACTTGCCAAAGGGCAGTTTTCGAGTGGGGATACTGCTAAAAAACAATCTTACCGGAGCAAAAGGCTGTATACTTACCGACGAGATGTACACAAAGGAGCTTTAATGCGAGCCGATTGATAAAATAGTATCATATTTTTTTGTGCATCACGCCGTTGATTTTTCTTGCAATTTATACGGAAAAAAGATATACTCATATTTGTTAACTAAAAAGTCCCGTAAAGGGCACTTTTCACAAGGAGTAAACTATGTCAAACAATACTAAGGTAACAGATTCTTTCAACTTTTTTAACGGAAACGATCCAAAGGAACTTGTAAAAAAATACGGTTCTCCTCTTTATGTTATAAGCGAAAGCATTATAAGACAAAGATGCAGAGAGCTGAAAAACCTTGTTAAATATCCCAAATTTATCCCCAACTATTCAGCAAAAGCAAACAGCAACCTTGCTTTTTTGGAAATAGTTCAAAGCGAAGGACTTAACGCCGATGCTATGAGCCCCGGGGAAATACATGTTGAACTTATGGCAGGCTTTAAACCCGAGCAGATTTTCTATGTCAGCAACAATGTAAGCGCCGATGAGATGAAATTTGCCGTTGAAAAGGGAGTAACGGTAAGTGTTGACTCTCTTTCTCAGCTTGAAACCTATGGAAAGGTAAACAAAGGCGGAAAAGTGGCCGTAAGGCTTAACCCCGGCGTAGGTGCGGGACACAGTGCAAAAGTCGTTACCGGAGGCAAAAAGACAAAATTCGGCTTCACTCTGGACCTTATTCCCCAAATTGAGGAGACCATCAAAAAATACGACCTTAAGCTGATCGGTATCAATCAGCATATAGGCTCTCTTTATATGGAGCCCGATGCTTTTTTGCAGTCGGTTGCCACAACTTTGGAAGTGTCAAAGCAATTTAAAGAACTTGAATTTATCGATTTTGGCGGCGGCTTCGGTATCCCCTACCAAAAACTGAATGACCAGCCCCGTCTTGACCTTAAAAAACTCGGAGAAGAGTTTGATAAGCTTCTTAATAAATTCGTAAAAGAGTACGGAAAAGAGATAACATTCAAAATAGAGCCCGGAAGATACATTTCCGCCGAGTCCTCCGTTCTTTTGGGCACGGTTACAGCCGTAAAGACAAACGGCGAAGATAAATACATCGGTACGGATATCGGTTTTAACGTTCTTCAACGTCCCGTTATGTACGATTCTCATCATGATATAGAGGTATACAACGACAGTAAGGAAGATGAAAAGGTCACCGTGGTCGGAAACATCTGTGAAAGCGGAGATATCCTTGCAAAGGACAGAGTTATTCCCAAAGCCGTTGAAGGCGACATTATAGGTGTGCTCGATGCGGGAGCATACGGCTATTCCATGTGCTCTAACTACAACAACCGACTTCGTCCCGCAGAAGTGCTTATAAGAGAAAACGGTGAAGCTGTACTTGTAAGAGAACGTGATACCTTTGAAGACCTCACAAGGCACTTCATTTCCATAAAGGAGTAATCATGGAAGGTCTTGTAAATCACATAATAAATGCCCTCAGCGGCTTAAACAGGGATATGGTGGCGTTTATTATTTCCATGCTTCCCCTGCTTGAGCTAAGAGGCGGACTTATCGCCGCAAGCGTGCTTAAAATACCCTACCTTAAGGCATTGCTTATATGCGTTTTGGGAAACATTCTTCCCATTCCGCTCATACTGTTTTTTATAACCGATATTTTCGATACACTCAAAAAAACAAAGCTTTTCAAGCCCATGGTGCAAAAGCTCGAAAGCAAAGCTTTAAGCAAAAAGGACAATATAGAAAAATACGAATTTATGGGGCTGCTGCTTTTTGTGGGCATCCCACTTCCCGGCACGGGAGCGTGGACAGGTTCCCTTATTGCCGCTTTGCTCGGAATAAGGCTGAAAAAAAGTATTCCCGCCATACTGCTCGGGATCTGCCTTGCCGCAGCAATTATGAGCCTTGTAAGTTACTTTATTCCGTTTTTATTGGGAAAATTATAAAAAACACTTGACAAGTACTCCTCATCTGTGTTATTATGCTTTTCGTGCCGTAGACAGCAGGTGGCGAAAAGCCGTAACGTAGAACAACCTGCCGAGGATACTTTCATTTAGTATTTTACCTCTCTGCCGACGGCGGAGAGTTTTTTTATGCGCACACGTCCGTAAGGACAACCCGAATATCGGGATAAATCTGACAGGAGGTGTAATTTTGGCTAAGTTAGAACAAAAGCAGGTTATTGTTGACGAAATTAAGGCTAAGCTTGAAAAAGCTACTTCAGCCGTACTTGTGGATGCAAGAGGACTTACGGTTTCTCAGGATACAGACCTTCGTAAGCAGCTCAGAGATGCCGGTGTTGACTACAAAGTTTACAAGAACACCATGATGAACTTTGCTGTTGAAGGTACTCAGTTTGAGTCTCTTAAGGACTATTTCGAAGGACCCAGTGCCATAGCTATCTGCTATGAGGATCCCACTGTAGGTGCAAGCATAATCAACAAGTTCAAAAAGAATGCAAAAACTCTTGAGTTCAAGGGCGGTGTTGTAGACGGCGTTGCATATGATGCAGCAGGCATGGCGATCGTTGCAGACATCCCTTCAAGAGAGGTTCTTCTTTCAAAGCTTCTCGGAAGCTTCAAGTCCCCTATGTCAAGCTTTGCAAGAGTTATTCAGGCTATTGCAGACGAAAAGCCTGCTGAGGCTTAATCGGGGCAAAAACAAACAAAGATCAATATCATTATATGGAGGATAAATAAAAATGGCTAAATTATCTATTGAAGAAATTATCGCAGCTGTTAAAGAACTTACCGTTCTTGAGCTTAACGACCTTGTTAAGGCTGCAGAGGAAGAATTCGGCGTATCCGCAGCAGCAGGTGTTGCAGTAGTTGCAGGTCCCGCAGGTGCAGGCGCAGCAGCAGAAGAGAAGACAGAATTTGACATCGAGTTAACAGAAGTAGGTTCCGAGAAGATCAAGGTTATCAAGGTTGTAAGAGAGATCACCGGTCTTGGTCTTAAGGAAGCTAAAGAGCTTGTTGACAACGCTCCCAAGGTTCTTAAGGAGCAGGCTTCCAAGGAAGATGCTGATGCTGCTAAGGCTAAGCTTGAGGAAGTTGGCGCTAAGGTTACTCTTAAGTAATATAACCCCTTTTAAGGTCGGCATATGTCGGCCTTTTTTTTGTGCAAAAAAAGGGACCCGAAGGTGATATGTACCCAGAATCCTGGAC
>DFJD01000058.1 GCA_002372875.1 Clostridiales bacterium UBA3680 | reverse complement strand
GTTCAAGCAGTTCATCAAGCTCAAGTTCATCAAGCTCAAGCTCATCAAGCTCCGCAGCGGCAGGAACGATCACGGTTGACGGTTCGGGAAGCTACACAACTCTTTCCGCTGCTTATGCAAAAGCATCAAGCGGTTCAACCATCGTACTTGGTTCGGGTACTTTCTATGAGACAGCTACAACCAAGATAACAAAGAAGGTTACAATAAAAGGTGCAGGACAGTCCAGTACTGTTTTGAACTACTCAAAAATGGGAACCTCCGATTCTAACAGAGGTATTCAGATCTCGGGAAGCGGAGTTACTATTTCGGATCTTGCTGTAACACAGGCAGGAGATAACGGTATCTATATCAGCGGTGACTCCACAACCGTACAGAATGTTACCATTACAAAGTGCCAGGATACCGGTCTTCAGATCTCAAACGGCGGTTCCAACAGCTATATTTACAATGTAACATCAAACTATAACTATGATGATAAGACAAGCGGTGAAAATGCAGACGGCTTCGCAGTTAAGCTTGATGTAGGTTCGGGCAATGTTCTTAAATACTGCTACGCTAACTATAACTCCGATGACGGTTTTGATTTCTACAGAGCAGGCTATCCCGTTAAGCTCTATAACTGCCAGGCTAACTACGCAGGTGTTGATGAGGGTAACGGAAACGGTTTCAAGATTGGCGGAGATTATTCTGCAGATAACCATTATCTTGAGAGCTGCTCAGCTAAGGGCAACAAGCTCAGAGGTTACGACCAGAACAACAATACAGGTGCATTAACACTTGTAAGCTGTACAGGTACAAGCAACTACATCAACTTCTATATTACAATATCAAGCAGCTATTCCTGCGGAACACATACTCTTAAGAATTGTGTATCCTCTAACGGAACAAAGAGCGATGTAGTTAAGAATGCAAATTGTACAGGCTGTACTTTTATCTGATAAAGTAAGAACTGTACCTTATTTGATAACGTAAGATAACTGATAACTTTTTCTTCATAAAACCCAAAAATCCCTTCTAAAGACCGTGAAAGATATATCTTTCGCGGTCTTTTTGTGCTATTTGTCCTTAAAAATTAAAAATGATTGTAGGAAAAACTACAAATTAGACGAAAAAACATTAACAATTATTTAACATTATATAAAATGTATAGTTTAATTAGGTTTTTTAGCTTATAACGAATAATATTATGTTTAAGATTTCTAATAATTAAAAAGTTATTATAAACTTTGCACAAATTTCTAATGATTTTTTAATGAGTTTTTAATATTTTCTTTTAATTTGATTTGGTATAGAATGCTATCAATTCGCGGGTCGGGTTAATGAACATTGGGGAATAAATCGACCCAAAGAATATGAACGTGAACGAAGTATCATCAAAAAAGTAGGAGGTTATTTAAAATGAGTTTACTTCGCAAGGTAACAGCAGGGGTTTTATCCGTTGCAATTATGGGTTCTATGGTAGCTACGACAGCTTTTGCGGCAACATCAAAAAGCTGGAATTTCAAAGATTCGTCTTTTAAGAGCTTAGGAACGATCAGCTCAACAAAGACTGTTGATTCTTTGTCATTATACGGCACAAGTGCAAAAACGATGTCTATAGTATCCGACAGTTCTGATTCGAACTATCCTTATGCATTGTCTTTAGGTGGCTCCGGTTCATCAGCAAGCTCCAACAGATATCGTTGTATCAAAGTTCCCGTAACAAAGAACGGAACAAATGTTATCAAGATTACAATGAAGTCCACAGGTTCTTCTTCAAGAGCATTGGCTATTGCCAATTCTAACGGTGGAGTATTCACAACAATTAATGCAGGTACAAGTGTAAGCACACAGACATATACCTACACAGGTAATAACTCTCAGGTTTACCTTTACTCAACAAACAGTAACATAAATATCTATAAAATACAGGTAGACAGCTCCGGTTCTTCTTCAAGCAGCAGCTCATCAAGCAGCAGTTCTTCAAGTAGTTCAAGCAGCTCAAGCAGCTCAAGCAGCAGTTCTTCAAGTAGTTCAAGCAGCAGCTCATCAAGCAGCTCAAGCTCATCTACGGCTGCATCCGGCAAGATTACCGTAGACGGTTCCGGAAGCTATACCACACTTTCCGCAGCATACGCTAAGGCAGGCAACGGTTCTACAATATCCTTAGGTTCGGGTACTTTCTATGAGACAGCTACTACAAAGATCTCCAAAAAGGTTACCATTAAGGGTGCAGGACAGGGCAAAACTACTCTCAACTATTCTAAGATGAGCAAGGGCGATGCTAACAGAGGTATCCAAATTTCAGGAAGCGGAGTTACAATTTCCGACCTTTCATTAACAGAGGCAGGAGATAACGGTATTTACATCAGCGGTAACGGCACAACTGTTAAGAATGTTAAGATCACAAAGTGTAACGACACAGGTCTTCAGATCTCCAACGGTGGTTCCAACAGCTACATCTATAATGTTACATCCGACTACAACTATGACAACAAGACAGGCGGCGAGAACGCAGACGGTTTCGCAGTTAAGCTTGATGTAGGTTCAGGCAACAAGCTTGAAAAGTGCTATGCTAACTACAACTCGGATGACGCTTATGACTGCTACAGAGCAGGCAATGCTATCAAGTTTATCAACTGTGAAGGTAACTACTCAGGTGTTAACAATGGTAACGGTAACGGCTTCAAGGTAGGCGGCGACTATTCAGCAGACAATCATTATCTTGAAGGATGCTCAGCAACAGGTAACAAGCTTAGAGGTTACGATCAGAACAACAACACAGGTAAGATTACTCTTGTAAACTGCAAGGGTATCAAGAATAAAGTAAACTTCTACTTCAACACACCTAAGAATCATTCCTGCGGACCTCATACATTCAAGAATTGTACATCCACAGGCGGATCAAGTGCAGACGTTATCAAGAACGCTAACTGCTCCGGTTGTTCTTTTAAGAGCTGATAGTTTTTAACAATCATTAAATATTAAGGGATCTCAAACCGAGGTCCCTTTTTTGGTATTTCTTTACAAAATAAAAAAGCTATAATTTTGCAAAGGAAGCACTGATTAACTAATCTGTGGTTAATACTAATTCTCCATTGAAATCATGGCATTTATTGCCGCTTTTTCCGCCACTACTGTTTCAAAGCCTCTCACCAATGCACTAAAGCATTGGCATCGAGTCTTTTCATTGTATTGACGAAAAAATCTGACAATAACTACCCCATGTTTCAACGGATAATCAGTATAAAAAAGGCTGTGTGGGGGTGTTGTGTTGAACCGCCACGCAGCCTGAAACTCAATTACATATCCTTAAGCAACCCGTGCTTTTCGTAATTTGTCTTTCTAACTATCCTGTTTTTTTCATCAACAAAAACCACATCGGGTTTGTTTTCTTTTGCTTCTTCGGGCTCATATTGTGCATAGCACATAATTATGACCTTATCTCCAACGCTTACACAGCGAGCGGCGGCGCCGTTAAGACAAATCATACCCGAGCCTCTTTCACCTTCTATGGTGTAAGTTTCAAAGCGATTTCCGTTATCCACATCAACTATCTGAACATTTTCATACTCAAGTATTCCTGCAGCCTCCATTAAGTCTGCATCTATTGTTATTGAACCCACATAATCAAGTTGAGCCTGCGTAACGGTGGCTCTGTGTATTTTACCCTTTAACATTTTTAAAGTCATATTATCATCCTTTATCACAATTCACGGTAAAGTTGTCTATAAGTCTTGTTTTTCCTATGTATACAGCCATGGCAACAAGATCGCCGTTTTTAAGTGTTTTAGTGTCTTTAAGGCTTGTGCCGTCAACAGCTGACACATAATCTATTTTTGCAAGAGGCATTTCGGTTATGAGAGCTTTCATTTCCGAGGTTATTTTGTCGGCATCGTGCTCGCCTTTTGCAATAAGCTCCTGTCCGAGCTTTACGGCACGAGAGAGTACAAGGGCCTGCTTGCGTTCCTCCGCGGAAAGATATGTGTTTCTTGAAGACATTGCCAGTCCGTCATCCTCTCTGACAATGGGACAGCCCACTATTTCAATGCCAAAGCTCAAATCCGTAACCATTTTTCTTATTATTGCAAGCTGCTGGGCATCCTTCATTCCGAAAAATGCCTTATCGGGTGTTACAATATTAAAAAGCTTGGATACCACTGTGCAAACGCCTCTAAAGTGTATAGGTCTTGTTTTTCCGCAAAGTGTTTTGGGCATATCCGAAATGTTTTCAACATAGGTCGCAATTTCTTCCGTATACATTTCCGAAACATCCGGATGAAATACCATATGACACCCATGTGCTTCAAGAAGGGCACAATCATGCTCAAAATCTCTGGGGTAGGTTTCAAGATCCTCTCCGGGACCAAATTGTGTAGGATTTACAAAATCAGATACCACTACTTTGTCACATTGCCTTACGGCCTCGTCCACAAGGCTTGCATGCCCCTTGTGTAGATAGCCCATAGTAGGAACGAGTCCCACGCTAAGACCTTCTTTTTTCCATTTTTTTACTTGCTCTCTGACCTGTGATACCGTGTTTGCCTTAATCATTTTGTATACCTCCTTAAAGCAGTTCGAGTTTTTTTAGAAAATCATCGGAACAATCGCTTTTTGAATAGGTTTGTTCCATGTTCGGAAAATCTCCGCTTTTTACATCTTTATCATATTGAATCAGTGCATTTGTCATTATTTCGGAAAGGTTTGCATATTTTTTTACGAACTTGGGAGTTTGATCCGATATACCCAAAAGGTCTTGTATAACAAGAACTTGTCCGTCACATCCGCTACCTGCGCCTATACCTATTGTAACCATTTTTACTTTTTGAGTTATAACCGAGGCAAGCTTAGGGGGAACACATTCAAGCACACACATAAAAGCGCCTGCTTTTTCTACCTCAAGGGCATCTTTTAAAAGTCTTTTGGCGTTTTCTTCTCCTTTTCCCTGAACTTTAAATCCTCCGAAGGCATTGACAGACTGGGGAGTCATACCTATATGAGCACATACAGGTATACCTGCATCGGTGATAGCCTTTATTTTTGCTGAAACGATTGCTCCGCCTTCAAGTTTTACGGCATTTGCTCCTGTTTCCTTTATAAGTCTGCCGGCGGATTCTACAGCCTTTTTTGTGGAACTTTGATAGCTCATAAAGGGCATATCCACAATTAAAAATGCATCTTTTAAGCCTCTTTTTACGCTTCTGCCGTATATTACCATTTCATCCATGCTTACAGGCAGTGTGGTCTCGTAGCCCTGCATGGTCATTCCCAAACTGTCACCCACAAGCACGGTGTTTATTCCTGCTTTTTCGGCTATTTGTGCAGTGGTATAGTCATAACAGGTCACCTGAGATATTTTTTCTTTCTTTTCCTTCATTTCAAGTAGTGTAAGAACAGTATTTTTTGCCATAATTTTATACCTCTAATATTTTTGCTATATCAGTATAGTCTTTTTGCGGATTTTTTTTCATTGCTATTTTCAGAATCTCTTTTGAAAGAACCTTGTAAAGGGTTATATCCTCAGCATTGTTTAAGCATTCAAGATGATGTTGTACTGTCATTTTATCTCCTCTTTCGATAGGTCCTGTAAGAGCCGCAGTCGGGCCTTTTTCGAGTATTGCGTTAATATTGGCCGTTATAAGAGGAGACAGTGCCGATATTGCTTCTTCTTTTGTGAATGAACATTCTTCAAAAAATGAAAGACTTTTTTCGATAATGCCTACAACGAGATTTGAGGCAAAAACACAGGCAGTATGATATGTTGTTTTTCTGTCTGTTTGCAAATGCTTTACCTTCAAATTCGCTTTTTCGAAAATATCGCGCCACAGTTCTACTCCCTTTTCGGAAGTTCCTTCAATACAAAAAAAAGCATCCTTCAATTTCCCATATGAGGTCAGCTTATCACTGACGGGAAATAACGGATGTATCGAATAGCCGGTGGCACCTGTTTCGTTTATTTTGTCAAAGGCTTGTGCGGCAGTTAATGCTCCGCTGCAATGACAAATATATTTTCCTTTAAGTGAGCAGTGTTTGATATCATTAAAAACACCGGATATATTACCGTCATTTACGGTAATAAATATTGCATCGGATGACAAAACCACATCGGATGCATTTTCAAAAACAGCTGTATTTGTAAATTCGGAAGCAAAAATTGCTCCTTCTTTGTGCCTGTTGTAAAACCCCGTTACCTCAAGTCCCTTTTCACAAAAAAGTTTACCTAAGCAACAGCCTACCTTTCCGGCACCTATAAAGCCTATTTTCACAGCCATCACCTCCATATTGCTGCTGTCCTGTAAGGGTACAACTCAAAACCGGTAATGTTGTGCTCACTTCGGAAAAATCGGTACGATTTCGTAGAGAATATCATCCGCTGTATTCCAACGAGATTATATCATTTAAATTTTTGAATGTAAAGATAAATATTGCGGATATTTTTCATGTGTGTTATCAAATATTGATTATATGTGTTATGATTATGTTTTATAGACATTTTAATTATTATATGTTATAATGACTCTGAATGCTACTATTCGTTTGATGAATAGGAAAGAGGTATTAATAATGAAAAAGCTTATTATAGGTAATCTCTGTGCCGATGTACCCATCATTCAAGGGGGGATGGGTGTAGGTGTGAGCATGGGAGGCCTTGCCGGGGCGGTAGCCGCTCAGGGAGGTATAGGGGTTATTTCCGCCGCTCAGCCGGGATTCAGAGAAGAGGATTTTTTTACAAATACAAAACAGGCAAATATGCGTGCCCTTGCGCGTGAAATAAAAAAAGCAAAAGAAATTTCCAACGGTGGAATCGTGGGTGTAAACATCATGGTTGCCGTAACAAATTACGAGGGTTTTGTCAACTGCTGTATTGAAAACGGTGCCGATATCATTTTTTCGGGAGCGGGTCTTCCGATGGATCTGCCCAAATATGCAGAAGGTTCTTCGATAAAGTTGGCACCTATTGTCTCGTCACTTAAAGCTTGTAAGGTGCTTACATCAAGATGGCTTAAAAGGAATAATCGACTGCCGGATCTTATTGTTATAGAAGGCCCTCAGGCAGGAGGACATCTTGGTTTTAAGCCTGAGGAAATAGAAGAATATATCGATAATTTTGATGACGAAATAATCAAAATTATCGAATATGTAAAGGAACTGGGCAAAAATAACGACAAAACAATTCCCGTTGTATTTGGCGGCGGAGTTTTTACACACGAAGATTTTCTTCATTGTATGGAATTGGGACTTGACGGAGTGCAGGTTGCCACAAGATTTGTAGCCACAGAGGAATGTGATGCGGATATACGCTTTAAACAGGCGTATGTGAACGCTAAACAGGGAGATGTGGTTATAGTTAAAAGTCCGGTGGGAATGCCCGGAAGAGCCTTAAACAACAATTTTATAGCAAATGTTGTTCCAAACGGCGTTAAGGTGAAAAGATGCTTTAATTGTCTTGTTCACTGCGATCCGAGAACTATTCCCTATTGTATTTCGCAGGCACTTTTTAACGGGGCAAACGGGAATATCGACAATGCTCTTGTGTTTTGCGGTGCCAAGGTGGCACAAATAGATAAAATAACCACCGTCAAGCAGGTAATAGACGAGCTCACGGGAAGAGAAGGAGAATAATTTTTATGGCAGAAAAGCAGATAAAGCTTAAAATAGACGGAATTGAAAGAGCGCAATACAGCGAGAATACTCCACCGGTGGATAATACTCCATTTTTAAAGGCTTTTGAAAATTTGAGGAAGAACAACACCGATGCAACAAGACGCTCATTTATTTTTGCTTTTGTAAACGCAAGGTTTCTTTATCCGATAATTATGGATCCCGCTCCCGTAGACGGAGTGGTGGATGAGAATGTAAAAATAACATATCACCGCTTCAAGGCGGAAAACGGAAAGCAATATCTACTTGCTTTTACTTCTGCGGAGGAAATGAAAAAGTGGGATGAGCAGGATGACGAAAAAAGAATGCTCATGGCATTGAATTTTGATACTCTCAGAAATATGTTAAAAGCTAATCCCGATGTATATGACGGAATACTTATAGATTGTAAGGGTGAGGCTTTTTCGGCTTCAACGGAATTTGTGGATGGTGTGGAAAAAACCGTTCACCCCGATATGTCCGTAAAGGCTGAAAAGCTTAACACGCAGTCCGCTACTCCTTTAAAGGAAGCTACAGAGGTTTCACAGGAGGTAAAAGCAGCCGTTATCGATTATTGCAAAGCAAACGATGAAATAAAAAAAGCTTACATTCTTCAGACCGTAAGACAGGGTGAAGATAAGCCTACACCCGTATACATACTGGACTTTGATGATAAAACACACACGAAGACCCTCTTTGACGGACTTGCTGCGGCAATAAAAAAAGCTCTCAAGCAAGGAGAAACCATAGGAATGATGCCAGCATACGATAAATTTGCTTCCGTTGCGGTTGAAAACAGTACACCTGTGTATGTAAAGGAATGAAATAAAGGCAGGTCAACTGCCTTTTTGTAAGTCATGAATACCGAAAAAAAATATAAAAATCTACTTGAAATATATACGGTTTTCTTTAGAATGGGGGCTGTTTGTTTCGGAGGTGGCTATGCCATGCTCCCTCTGATCGAAAGAGAACTTGTAATAAAAAGAGGATGGACAACGAAGGAAAATATTATAGATTATTATGCCCTCGGTCAGTGCACTCCGGGAGTAATTGCCGTGAATACCTCTACATTTGTTGGAAATGAAGTTGCGGGAGTTTGGGGCGGTATTATAGGGACACTTGGCTTTATAACACCATCTATTGCGGTTATTACGCTGATTGCCGCACTTTTAAGCAATTTTGCACACATTGAAATGGTTCAAAGAGCATTTTCGGGCATAAGGATATGTGTGTGTGTGCTTATAATCGATGCCACGCTAAAGTTGTGGAAGAATGCCGTAAAAGACAGGTTGGGGCTTGTTATATTTATTTTGACGATAGTAACTGCGTGTTTTGTGAAAATAAGCCCGGTTTTTTATATATTGTTTGCAGGCATTGTGGGTTTTGCAGCCGGAAAGGTCGGGTATATCAAATGACTTTGTTCTTTCTTTTTCTCGAATTCTTTCAAACGGGACTTTTTGCCGTGGGAGGAGGGCTTGCAACTCTTCCTTTTTTATACAAAATGGCAGAAGACCATCCCGATTGGCTTGATGCATCTCAAATAATGGATATGCTTGCCGTTTCGGAATCCACTCCCGGTGCTATAGGGGTCAATATGTCTACATATGTCGGCTATGAAACGGCAGGCGTTTTAGGAGCTGTGATCGGCACATTTGGACTTGTACTGCCATCTGTTGTAATTGTATTGGCTGTTGCAAAAGTGTTGAATGCCGTGAAGGAAAACAAAAATGTTCAAAATGTTTTCTTTTGTATCAGGCCCGCATCTATGGCGCTTATTGCATCGGCGGGACTTACAGTTATGAAAAATGCTTTTTTGGCCACGGAGAATGGATTTTCCGTTAAGTGGCTTTCTGTTTTGTTCGGAGTAATATTGTTTGTGCTTATGAGAAAAACAAAAAAACACCCCGTGCTTTACATAGCGATAGCGGCGGTTGCAGGCTGTGTGATAGGTTTTTGAAGAAAACTGTCCGTGAAAAAGCACTTTTTTATTTATCCGAACGATACCCTTGAATTAAGTTTTGGATTATATTATAATATAATTCGTTATTTTACAGAGGTTAAAAATGTGTAATAAAAAAACAATATCGGCATTTCTTTGCATTATAATGCTTACTTCGTTTCTTATGTTTGATGTAAATGCGCAAGATAATATCGTAAATTATGTAGACGGAGGTTCGGTAAATATTGTGCAGGCTGAAGCATGTGTGCTTATGGATGCTAAGACCGGTCTCATACTTTACGAGAAAAATCCCGATGAAAGACTTTATCCGGCAAGCATTACAAAAATAATGACTACTTACCTTGCCTGTGTGAACAGTAAGTCCGATGAGCTTGTTACCCACTCTGAAAATGCCATACACGGTGTGCCGTGGGACAGCTCGCTTTATGGTATGCAGGTTGGAGAAACTTGCACTATGGATGCGGCATTACATGCCATCATGATGTTCTCTGCAAATGAGGTATGTATGGCAGTGGCCGAACATATCGACGGAAATGTTCAGACATTTATGAACAGGGTGAACGATCAGCTCAAACAATGGGGTTGTACCGGCACTCAGTTTACAAATCCTCACGGATATCACGACGACAATCATTACACTACCGCAAGGGATATGGCTACGATCACATATCATGCGGTTCAAAATGAATATTTTAATAAAATATGGGGCTGTGTATATTATGATATGCCTGCCACAAACAAATCTCCGGCGGTCACGTTATCGACTCATGTAATGAATCTCAGAAAAGATTCCATGTATTATGACCCTAACGCAAAGGGTGCAAAGACGGGTTTTCATGATATGGCGTGGAATACCCTTGTTACCTACGGAGAAAAGGACGGGAACCGTCTTATTGCCGTCATAATGAAGGATGGCGGAGTAGACAGAGCCTATAATGATTCAAAAAAACTTCTTGATTACGGGTTTTTACACTACAAAAAAACTAATGTATACGATGGAAAGTATGCAGCTCAGTTAGATGTTACACAAAGCTACGACAATAAGGACTTTACCATAGGTACGCTCAATGTATCCGCACCGAATTCTGTTGATGTAACTCTTCCGGAGTTTGTTAAGGGTGAAAACATCAGTGTAAATGCAGATATTCCCGCCACAATAAAGGCTCCCGTATCTGTCGGAGACAAGATAGGAAAGCTTGATATAACCTGTAACGGCGCACTTGTTGCAACAGCTGATATAACTGCGGCAAATGAGGTCAAGGAGCTCAGTACATCCGAAATAAGGATAGAAAAGTATAAACAGGCAATAAAGGAGATCAAATTCAAGCCTCTTATAGCTGTTTTTGTTATTCTGCTTTTGCTTGTTTTGGCAATAAAGGTAATACGCGTAGTACACAGAAGCAAAAAAAGAAGAAAAAACAAGAGAAAGAAAAAAATATCAAGATATTCTTCATACGATTAAGGAGTTCCCATGAGATTTATATTTGGCCCTACGGGAAGCGGAAAATCGACATTGTGTATAAATGAAATATCGGAGAGGGACAAGAAACTCTTGCCCTCTTTTTTAATAACCCCCGAACAGTTTTCTTACAGCACTCAAAGAAAGCTCCTTGAAAAAAGGGATGGCGGTGCTGTTTTACATACATATGTTCACAGCTTTACAAGTTTGGCATATGACATTATTGAAAAGGTGGGGGCATCGGGAAGAAAAAGACTTGATGATATAGGCAAGCTTATGCTCATAAGGAAAATTTCCTTTGACAATAAAAAAAAGCTGAGTTTTTATTCATCGGTTGTTGAAAAGCAAGGTTTTTCCGAAAAACTAAGCGGTGTTTTTACAGAACTTATGCACTACAGAATAACGAAAGAGGCGTTTTTGGAAGCCGCAAACAATTCAACAAGCAGTATCACTAAGGCTAAAGCTAAAGATATAGCTCTTTTGTATTCGGAATATTACGACATTTTGCATAAAAACTATATTTCGGCTGATGATGTACTTGATATTCTTGCAGAGCTAATTGCGGAAGCTGATGTTTTTAAAAAGGCCAAAATATATATCGACGGTTTTATAAGCTTTACTCCACAGGAGATAAATGTGATAAGTAAGCTTATGGATAAAACTGCCGACATTACCGTAACATTCAACATTAATGAAAACAGGAGAGAATATAAAAAAACAAATTTTCTCGATCCTTATTCCGATGTAAAGACTTCAATAACAAAGCTGTATAAGGCTGCGTGCGAAAAGGGATTTACGTTCGAAGAAAACGTTTTTCTCAAGGAGGATCATCGCCATGAGAAAAACAGCGGACTTGCATTTTTAACAAGAAATTATCTCTCTTATAAAAGTGATACCTCTAAAACAGAGGACATTAAAATCACCTATGCCGCTGACCCTTGTGAGGAATTGAACGATGTTTGTATAAAAATAAAAAAGGCTGTTATAGACGATGGGTTTTCTTATGGAGACATTTCTCTTATAGTACCCGATGATGAGTATAACGATATTGCCGCCTCTCTTTTTGAAAAATATGACATTCCGTACTTTTCCGATAAGAGAAGAAATTTGGGTTCCCATCTTTACTGTATTTTTGTGCTTTACTGTTTTAAAATAATTTCCGATGGCTGGCAAAGCGAGGATGTAATGGAAATTATAAAAACGGGTCTTACAAGTGTAGCACCCGATGATGGCTTCAGGCTTGAAAAATTTTTGAAAGCTACGGGGTTAAGCGGAGAGGATTTTTGGACAAAAACGGGAATAAAGGACGAAAGAGACCCCGAAAAGGGAGATTATCTTGACAGTTTACGCCTAAAGCTGTATAAAGATATAGAGCCGCTTTATACACTCTTCAAAGAAGGAAAGCAGAGCGTAATAAAAACAGCCGAGGTATTTTACGGAATTTGTGACGATCTTAAGATTGATGAAAGGCTGAATTTGACAGCCGAGTTGTATGAGAAAAACGGCGACTATTATTCATCAGAGCTTATAAAACAAGCTCAGAGATGTGTTATAAATATATATGAAAAAATATATGAAATAATGGGAGAAGAACCGTTAAACAAAAAAGAAATGTATAGAATGCTTAAAACGGGCATAAATTCTTCATCTGCAGGTCTTATACCTCCTCATGGTGATTGTGTGAACATAGGAGACATACGAAGAACAAGACTTAGCGAGATAAAGGCTGTTTTTGTGACAGGAATGAATGAGGGTAAGATACCTCCTCTTGTTTCCGATGAAGGTATAATTACAGATTCGGATAGGGCAGAACTTGTTTCCGGAGGTATTGAGCTTGGCTCCGATAACAACACCCTTGCGGTGCAAAACAATTATTCCGTTTACAGAATACTTTGCTCTTCGGCAAAAAGACTTTATTTAAGTTGCTCCACGGGGGGAATGAGAAATGAAAAAGCTTTGCCGTCAAATGCACTGTACAGGATACAAACTCTTTTTCCCGATGCACCCATAGAAAAATGTGCAAATATAATTAAAGATGTAAAAGATATAGTTTCTGTAAATCAACTTTATGACGATGTCATAAAAGCAAAGCATGAAGGTATGGAAAATGCTTTGTATAACGCATGTATCGAAAGCACCGAAAAAATAGAGGAATTTGGCAGTGAGCTTGAAAAAAGGCTCAAGGGGATTTCCTTAAGCGGAGATATTTCAAAGGCCAATACCGACATACTTTTTCCGAACAATGCCCAAACAAGTATCTCAAGGCTTGAAGAATATGCAAGGTGTCCCTTTTCTTATCTTTCGAAATATATTCTTCATCTCAAACAAGAGGAAACTTATAAGCTTAGTAATGCCGATTCGGGCTCTTTGATGCACTATGTACTTGAAAATGTATCAAATGAGGTCAAAAAAAGTTATAATAATATTTGGGAGTCTCTTCCCACCGACGAGATACCGTCTCTTGTGGAGGCAGCAACGGAAAGTGTGAAAGAAAGGCTCAATAAGCCCGTGCTTTTTGCCACAAAAAGATATAAGGAATATCTTGACAGAATAAAATCCACATTGGTGTGTGATATTTATGCCATAAAGCTTCAAAATACGGTGGGAAAATTCAAACCCGTAAGCTATGAGCTTTCATTTGGAGGGAAAAATGAGGATGTGGCACCTTTGTCACTTAAAACAGAATTCGGCAACTATTCTCTTATCGGAAAAATAGACAGACTTGATGCTTTTTACGATGAAAACGGTGAAAAGGTATATCTGAAAATAACCGACTATAAATCTTCAAACAGAGAATTTAGCGCCACAAAGCTGTATTACGGTACACAGCTTCAGATGATGCTTTATATGAAGGCTCTCCTTGAAGGGGGAGGAAGGCTTGACGCTTTTAAAAACAAAGCTCTTGTTCCGGGATGTATAATGTATTTTAATCTTTCAAGAAGAAGCTTTGAAGATAAGATCCCCGATGGGGAAAATGTTTTGTCGGGTTACGGACAAAACGGGTTGCTTAGCGCAAATGAAGATGTAATATTTGCTCTTGACGAGGATACGCAAAGGACAAAAAAAGGTGATATAAAGCTTTCCACAAACAGAGCTGTTCGCAGTTCCGTCAAAATAAAAGAGGAAGATTTCCGTAGTATGCTCGATTTTTCCGAAAAAAAGGCTAAGGAAATAATAACCGAAATGAAAAAGGGAAAGTTTTCCTTAAAGCCTTACAAAGACGAAAAAACGACCGCATGCGAGCCGTCTGCTTACGGAAGTGCATATAATTGCCCGTTTTCCGCAATATGCAAAAAAGAATGTATACCCGGTAACGACATTTACAATATTTATCAGGAAATAAACATTAAGAATAATGAAGACAATCCATTTAACGATTAGGAGGTTTTATAAATGAACATTATAAACGAAATTGCTCTGGTTCTTTCGGAAGCGACCGGTTTAACGACTGACTTGCTTAAAGGCTTTATTGAAATACCTGCTGACAGCGCCAACGGAGACTATGCTTTTCCCTGTTTTAAACTTGCCAAAGAGTTAAGAAAGGCTCCGCCTGTTATCGCGGCAGAGATTTCGGAAAAAATAAAAAGACCCGACTTTATTTCGGAAATAAAGGTTGTGGGAGCTTATATAAATTTTTTTACCGATAAGGCCTTTTATGCGGAAAATGTACTTAAGAACATAATTGAAAACGGAGGCGATTACGTTCTTTCGGAAGAAGGAAAAGGAAAAACAGTTGTGTTTGACTATTCTTCTCCGAATATCGCAAAACCCTTTCATATAGGACATCTTCGTTCTACAGCCATAGGAAATGCTCTTTATAAAATATACTCCGCTTTGGGCTATAAATGTGTGGGTATAAATCACCTTGGAGACTGGGGCACGCAGTTTGGAAAGCTTATTGTTGCCTATAAAAAATGGGGAACAAAGGAAGCCGTTGAGAAAGATGATATAAAAGAATTAAGCAGAATATACGTAAAATTCCACGAGGAAGCGGAAAAAGATCCCACACTTGAAGATGAGGCAAGAGCATGGCTTGTTAAGATGCAACAGGGAGATGAAGAGGCACTTTCTCTTTGGAAGTGGTTCTGTGATATTTCCATGCTTGAATTCAACAGAATTTACAACAGACTTGGGGTGTCATTTGACAGCTACGCGGGAGAAAGCTTTTATAACGACAAGATGCAGGCTGTGGTTGAACAGATACGCCAAAAGGGACTGCTTAAAGAAAGTAACGGTGCGCAAATCGTGGATCTTGAAGAATATAATATGCCACCTTGTCTTATACTCAGATCCGATGGAGGAACTCTTTATCCAACGAGAGATATTTCGGCGGCAATATACAGAAAGAACACCTACGATTTTGATAAATGCATATACATAACGGCACTTGATCAGAATTTGCACTTTGCACAGTGGTTCAAAGTAATAGAGCTTATGGGCTATGATTGGGCAAAAGAACTTGTACATGTGCCCTTTGGTCTTGTTAACTTAGGCAAGCTCGGAAAGCTGAGTACAAGACACGGTAATGTAATTTTGATGGAAGATATTTTAAATACTGCCGTTGAAAAGGCAAAGGCAATAATAGAAGAAAAAAACCCCGATCTTTCCGGAAAGAATGAAATATCCGAAATGGTTGGAGTCGGTGCCGTAATATTTGAAGATCTTTATAATTCAAGGATTAAAAATATAGAGTTTGACTATGAAAAAATGCTCAGCTTCGACGGAGAAACGGGGCCCTACGCTCAGTATACACACGCAAGAGCATGCTCCGTTTTGAGAAGAGCAAATGTTGATGCATCTTTCAAAAATGTGGATTTTTCGGCACTTACCGATGAGGCAACAATAAAGGTGTGCAAGGCGTTATCGGAGCTTCCCTCTAAATTTTCCGAGGCAGCGGCTAAAAATGAGCCTTACATAGTAACAAGACAGATTATTGCTATTTGCCAGGCATTTAACAAATTCTATAATGAAAACAATATATTGGGCAGCGAGGAAAATACTAAAAATGCAAGACTTGCTCTTACATATTGTGTAAAAGAAGCCATAAAAAAAGGCCTTGAAACAATAGGCGTAGGTGCTCCGGAGGAAATGTGATGAGTATAAAAAGCGATATTTTAAAAGTAAAAGCGGCGGCAACGGTATTAAGCACTGTGTCGTGTGAAATAAGAAATGCCGCTCTTGAGTCTGTGGCAAAGGCACTTGAGGAGAACAAAGAAGAAATATTCAAGCAAAATGCCAAAGACCTTGAAAATGCCGAAAAACTCGGCATTGGTGAGGCTGTAAAAAAAAGACTGAGTTTTAATGAGGATAAGCTCAAAAGCGTAACAGACGGCATATATCAGCTTATAAACCTTGAAGATCCCATTGGAAAGATAACACTTTCAAGAGAACTTGACTCAGACCTTAAGCTCTACAGAGTGACTTGCCCCATTGGTGTTATAGGGGTAATATTCGAGGCAAGACCCGATGCTCTTGTACAAATAGCTACTCTTTGTTTAAAGAGTGGAAATTGTGCCGTTTTAAAGGGTGGAAAGGAAACCGCATGCACAAATAAAATTCTTTTTGATATTATATATAATGCGGCAATATCGTCGGGATTACCCGAACACTGTCTTTTACAGGCATCTACTCATTCCGAAATAGATGAGTTGCTTGATTGCGGCGGTTATGTGGATTTACTCATTCCCAGAGGCTCAAACGGATTTGTAAAGTATATAATGGAAAATACGCAAATCCCGGTAATGGGACATTCCGATGGTATCTGTCATATATATGTGGATAAAGAGGCTGATTTAAAAAAGGCATGCTCAATAGTTACCGATGCAAAGATACAGTACTGTGCCGCATGTAATGCTGTGGAAACCCTGTTGGTAAACAGACAGGAGGCTCACAAGCTTTTGCCGGAGCTTATTTCGGCATTGAAAAAAGCAGGAGTTACGGTTAACGCCACAAGAGAGGTTGCCGATATATGCCAAGTGGATGAAGTCGTTGAAGATGGATTCAATAAAGAATATCTTGACTTAGCCATAACAGTAAAGCTTACCGATAATGTAAAAACAGCCATAGAGTATATAAACAAAAACGGCTCTCACCATACAGATGCCATAATAACCGAGAATATTGAAACGGCAGAGGAATTTTTAAATGGAGTAGATTCCGCCGATGTATACTTTAACTGCTCTACACGCTTTTCCGATGGATTTAGATACGGCTTCGGTGCCGAGGTTGGCATAAGTACGGGAAAGCTTCATGCAAGAGGTCCTGTAGGCCTTGAAGGCCTTGTTACCTATAAGTATAAGATATACGGTAACGGCAATATAGTGGGGGATTATGCGAAAGGAATAAAAAAATTCAATTTTAAGGATATTTAAGGGGGAAAAATATGGATTTTGTCAGATGTCCAAAGTGCAACGCTATAATTGAACCGGGAGGAAAAGACTGTAATTTCTGCGGCACAAAGGTGAAAGCGGATACTATCTATAATATGCTCAAAAAAGAGTCTTACTCTGGAAGTACAAATCCCGAAGACCCGGATACAAGAGTAACAAGGTTTATAGATGCCGTGAAGCAGACAGAGGCTCTTAAGACTGCGGCTGATAGCAATGTTTTTTCAAGACTTCCTGTATCTACGGGTAAAAGCATTAAAACAAAGCAATTTTATAGCAGAGATGAGCTTGCAAAGCTGACACGAACATACCCCGACAGAATTACGGCAGGTATTCTTGCCATAACTTTAGGCTGGCTTGGTGTGCACAAGTTCTATTTGAAGCGTCCGTTTATAGGCTTTATATATATTATTATGTGTACAACCGGCTTGAGCTTTATTTTCGGGATTATAGAGGGAGTATATTATCTGTCTATGACGGATGCGGATTTTATGAAGAAATATGGAGGCAACAATGTCAAAAAGAAGTAGTTCAAGACTTATAAGGCTTGGAATTATATTTGCGGTTGTGCTTGTATTGGAAATATTGGTGTTCAATTACAGAAGCCTTGTTACGTCGGGATATAAGCCTGTAACACCTTCTGATGTTTCCGCAGGAAGAGGTCTCAGAATATCGGGCGACGAGGCGGAAGTGATTTCTGATACGGATAAATATATAGAAATTAACGATATAAATGAAAAGGTTCACAATATCTATCTTGATATTTCCGATACAAGAGCAAACGAAAATGAGGGTAAAAAGGGAAGCTCATTTGAAAGACAAAATTTAAAAATCATTCTTAAGCTTACCGATGAGGCGAACAGTGAATATTTTGATACACCCGATTACAGAATTATTGAAGGAGTGGAAAGAACAAAATACATTAAACTTCATACAGCGGGTAAAACGGAAAAATTAAGAATTGAGTTGCAAAAAGCGGTGGGAGATAAGCTGAAAATAAGAAATATTACGCTTAATGCAAAGGTTCCGTTTAAGTTTTCTTTTTTAAGGCTGATATTTACATTTTTTGCATTGTTTTCACTTTACTGCTTAAGACCCGGCTCATCCGTATATGCAATAAAATACAAGGGTAAGGCATGGCAAAATGCGACTATTGCAGCCTTTATGGCGGTAAATATCGCAATAACAAGTGTAGCCGTGCTTAATAACAATCAATTTATAAGCCCCGGGTGGGACCATCACAACCAGTATAACAAGCTTGCCGAGGCATTTATTAAAGGTCAAAGCTATCTTGATTATACCGTTCCCGATTCTTTAAAGGAAATGGAAAATCCTTATGACAAAAAAGCAAGAGATGCCATGACCGAGAAAACGGGAGAGGGTTATAAATGGGATACAGCATACTATAACGGAAAGTATTATGTGTACTTTGGAGCGTTGCCGGCACTGCTGTATTATATGCCATACAAAGATAATCATAACAACAAGGATCTGTCTAATCATGTTCCGGTGTTGATAAATTGTTATATTATAATAGTTTTTACATTTTTACTTTCTTTGTCGATATTAAAACAAAAATTTCCGGATACTCCCTTTTCGGTTTATCTTCTGCTAACACAGACTATGCTTTCTGCAAGCGGAATAATATTTATGATGCATAGACCCGATTTGTATAATGTGCCCATATCAATGGGAGTTGCCTTGACTGTAGCGGGACTTTATATGTGGATATCCGCCTACGATACAAAGTATGACTATATAACAAAGGGAAAGCTTTGCTTAGGCTCCCTTTTAATGGCGCTTGTTTCCGCATCAAGACCACAGTTGCTTATGGCATCTTTTCTTGCCATACCTCTTTTTTGGAACAAGACCTTAAAGGAAAGAAAGCTCTTTTCAAAAAAGTACATTCTTGATTCCGTGCTTGTTACCGTGCCTTATGTTATTGTGGCTGTTTTGGTTATGAGGTATAATTTTATACGTTTTGGCTCCGTATTTGATTTCGGTGCAAATTATAACCTTACAACAAACGATATGACCAGAAGGGGGTTTGATTTGGGAAGAATACCAATGGGTATTGGGGCATATCTGCTTCAGCCACCCAAAACAATGCTTAAGTTCCCCTTTATAAACGGAACGGAGCTGTGGAGCAACTATATGGGAATGACCATTTCCGAAACAATGTATGGCGGAGTTTTCGGAATATTTCCGATAAGTTGGCTTTTGTTGAAATTGTCCGAGAAAAACATAAGAGAGAAAATTAAAGGACTTCTCCCGTTTTGTGTGTGCAGTATATGCTTTGCCGTCGTTATAGCTGTTGCCGATACACAGATGGCAGGTATACTTTACAGATATATGAGCGATTTTTCTCTGCTTATTCTTATTCCATCTGTTATAATGGGTTTTGCACTATCGGAAAAAGGTAATGTGTATGTAAACATAGCCTCTCTTTTGACTCTGTTTATGTGTGTGTGCCTGCTTTTTAATACGGCAGATTTCTCGCTTGAATCTACAAATCCTAATTTTTATTATTCCATATCAACGCTGATTACATTTTGGATGTAAATCAAAAAAGCCCCTTTCGGGGCTTTTTTGCGTAATTAATCAGTGTTTCCTTAATATTTCTTGAAAGAACTCATTACTCAATTGTACTTGTCCAGTACTTTCCTTCGTATATATCCGTAAAAAGATAGTTGATTTTTACATTCCTATCACCTAATGTGACATCGCTGACTTTCAGTTCACCGTTTACCGTTATGGGATCTTCCAGAGTATAGGTGTCGTCATAAGTGCCATCGAGGTTGAAATGCTTGCAAAGGAAGGTTATTTTATCACCGTTCTTTATTTCGGTGATGTTTTTCGATTGAGTTTCGGTTATAAGTTCATCATAATCATATTCCGCACCTGCGATGTATCCATTGTCACCTTTTTTGCTGTCAAATACCACAAGAAGCTTGACTTTGTCACCGTTTAAAAGTGCGGGGATATATCCTTTTATAACATAATCTTCACCGTTTTCGTCATCTACGGTTTCGGTGTGGTAATATGCGGCAATGTGGTTGTTTACACCGATACATGTTTTTTCCGTATCGGGAACAAGGTTGCCGGTTTGATCGAATGTGTAAACATTGTCAAGACCCAAGTCAAGAAATCCATCATTATCTTGCACAAAGAGGTTTCTGTCTATGTATTGAACACTTTCCCACATTTGTTCGGGGAGAGTTAGTTTTCCGTTTTGCCATACAAGCATGGAAGAATCAATGCTGTGAGTGGAAACGTATTCACTTACGGTACTATCGGAAATGTTTCTGTCGCTTAAAAAGCTTAAATCACTGCTTGTAAGTCCGGATTGCGAGGATACCGCACCGCTTAGGAAACTACCGATGACCTGTGACATTATCTGCTGTGTTGATGAGGATGAACTTTGTCCGATAAGGGAACCAAGGGGTGTTTCATATCCCGAAACACTCTGACCTGCTCCTGTCATTGTGGCGGCATCGGAGATGCATCTTGAATATTCATCCGAAAAGCCTATTGACTTATATACAGCTTTTGCCGCTTTTACAAGTTTATTTGACTTACCCGAGGGGTAGTACACGGAAAGACCGCAAGCATTTGTTA
>DFJD01000010.1:8175-40667 GCA_002372875.1 Clostridiales bacterium UBA3680 | reverse complement strand
CGATCTCGTCTGCTCTGTCATCATCGTTGCCGTAACGAGGGAACTCGCCTGTTGTCTCGAAATCCTTTGTAAGACCGAATTCGTCACGGATAACTCTTACCTTTGCATACTTTATTGCCGAAAGTGAGTCAACAACATGTGAGAAACCTGCAATACCTGTTGCGAATGTTCTTCTTACATCTGTGTCGATAAGTGCCATCTCGGCAGCCTCATAATAGTACTTGTCATGCATGTACTGAATAAGGTTGAGAGTGTTTACATATACGCCTACAAGCCAATCCATCATCTTGTCAAACTTTGCGATAACCTCATCATAGTCAAGATATTCGCTTGTGATGGGTGCATAGTTGGGACCGCACTGCTCGTGAGTTTTAACGTCTACACCGCCGTTCATAGCGTAAAGTAGACATTTTGCAAGGTTTGCTCTTGCACCGAAGAACTGCATTTCCTTACCTGTCTGTGTAGCGGATACACAGCAGCAGATCGAATAATCGTCACCCCATACAGGACGCATTACATCATCGTTCTCATACTGAATGGAGCTTGTCTTAACGCTTATCTTTGCAGCATATTCCTTGAAGTTCTTGGGAAGTCTTGAGCAGTAAAGAACTGTAAGGTTAGGCTCGGGAGAAGGTCCCATGTTTATAAGGGTGTTAAGGAAACGGTAGTCGTTCTTTGTAACCATGCTTCTGCCGTCCTGACCCATACCTGCAACCTCAAGAGTAGCCCATACGGGGTCGCCGCTGAAAAGTTCGTTGTAAGATTTGATTCTTGCAAACTTAACCATTCTGAGCTTCATTACGAAATGGTCGATAAGCTCCTGAGCCTGCTGCTCTGTAAGAGTACCGTTTTCGAGATCTCTTTGAATGTATATATCAAGGAATGTTGAAACACGACCAACACTCATTGCAGCGCCGTTCTGTGTCTTTATGGCTGCAAGGTAGCCGAAGTAAAGCCATTGAACTGCCTCTTTTGCGTTAGCTGCGGGCTGAGAAATGTCGAAGCCGTAGATCTCACCAAGCTTTTTCATCTTCTTAAGAGCCTTGATCTGCTCGGAAAGCTCTTCTCTTTGACGAATAACATCGTCTGTCATAACTCCGCAACCGCAGTTTGCAAAGTCGTCCTGCTTCTGCTCGATAAGATAGTCGATACCGTAAAGAGCAACTCTTCTGTAGTCACCTACGATTCTTCCTCTTCCGTATGTATCGGGAAGACCTGTTAAGATCTTGTTGTGACGAACTGCCTTCATCTCGGGAGTATATGCGTCAAATACTGCCTGGTTATGTGTTTTGTGGTAGTCTGTAAATATTTTGTGAAGCTCGGGGTCTGCCTCATAGCCGTACATAGCTGCAGCCTGCTCAGCCATCTTTATACCACCGTAGGGCATAAATGCTCTTTTAAGGGGCTTATCTGTCTGAAGACCTACGATCTGCTCAAGGTCTTTAAGGCTCTCGTCAATGTAACCGGGGCCGTAAGCATCAATGTCGGAAACTACCTTTGTTTCGCACTCAAGAACGCCGCCCTTTGCTCTTTCTTCCTTCTGAAGTTTAGTTAAAGCTCCCCAAAGCTTGTCTGTAGCCTCGGTAGGACCGCTTAAGAAACTTTCATCACCATCGTACTGTGTGTAGTTACGCTGGATAAAGTCTCTTACGTTTACTTCGTCAGCCCAAAGTCCTGTTTTAAAGCCTTGCCACTGTGTTTTCATTTAAATAAACCTCCATTAAATTCTAAAGGCACTTTCGATAATAAAAAAATGTGCCTTGATATAATATTAACAATTCCAAAACCTAAAATGTTTTGTCCTTACAGTAAGATAGTATAATGTTTTGTTTATAAAAAGTCAATGTTTTTAAAGGGCAAAAATTATGTAATTTTTTTGACATATGTCTAATTTTTTTTGCCAATTATACACTATCCCTTTGATACATTTCTTTAGTTTTAATAATATTCAACAATAAGTACAAGATATATTATTTATTGTTGTGTATTTTTTACAGGGTGTTTCCTTAGAGTTTTCGACGGTGTCGGTTAGTCCATGTATAAAAAGACCTGTCCTTCTTTAAGACTTTTTTTTACATCGATTATCCTTTGGTTTTCCGAGCCTCGAAATTTCAGCATAATGTTTTTTTTGTCTATTTCAAATCTTCCGTCTACAAGTACATCTATGTTTGAGAGTATGTCGTTTGTAAAGGGAGTGAATCTTATACCGCCTTTAAAAAGGTCAGTTTCGAATGTGTAGCCTGTGTACATCCATATATCCTTATGAGGAAACTCATTTCTTACTGTTTTTACTATCTTTGCCACGGTTTCCTGGTTTTCGGGCTCAAAGGGTTCTCCGCCGAGAATTGTCAAGCCTTGTATATATTTCGGAGCGAGGGCATCAGTTATTTCTTTTAATGTTTCATCCGTAAAGGGTGTTCCGTATGTAAAGGACCATGTTTCGGGTTGAAAACAACCCTCACAGCAGTTTCTGCATCCCGATACAAAAAGGGAAACCCTTACTCCGAGTCCGTCGGCAATGTCATATTTTTTTATTGTTCCGTAATACATTTTTTCCTCCGAAAATTGTTGTATCATTTGAAGCTTTAAAACAAACGCCCGGTTTTCCCGGGCGTTTGTAGGACGGTTAAGGGAACCACTGATTAATTAGTAGTTCCTTAGTTGTTAAAGGTGCAGAACTCTTTCTTTTATCTCTTCTGTTCTGCCCTGATTCCAAAATTGCGTACCTATATATCCGCATGTTCTTCTTGCAACATTAAGTGTCTCCTGGTCTCTGTTGTGACATTGAGGACATTCCCAAACAAGCTTCCCGTCATCTTGAACTATAGATATTTCTCCGTTATATCCGCATTCCTGACAGTAATCGCTTTTTGTGTTAAGCTCGGCATACATTATATTGTCGTAAATGTATTGCATTACCGATATTACTGCGGGGATATTGTTCTCCATATTGGGCACTTCAACATAGCTTACCGCACCTCCCGTGGAGAGCTGCTGGAACATAGACTCGAATTTCAGCTTGTCAAATGCATCTATCTGTTCGGTTACATGAACATGATAGCTGTTGGTTATATATTTTTTGTCTGTAACACCCTCTATAATACCGAATCTTCTTTGAAGGCATTTTGCAAATTTATATGTGGTACTTTCTATGGGTGAACCGTATATGCTGAAGAAAATATTTGACTCGGCGGTCCACTTTTTGCATGCCTCGTTCATATACTCCATAACTCTTAACGCAAAAGGAGTCGCCTTGCTGTTTGTGTGGGAATAACCCGTCATATATCTTACACATTCGCAAAGGCCGGCATAGCCTAATGATATTGTGGAATAGCCCCCGTAAAGAAGCTTATCTATGGTTTCGCCTTTTTTCAGCCTCGATATAGCTCCGAATTGCCACAATATGGGAGCAGAGTCGGAAAGGGTGCCTTTTAATCTTTCATGGCGGCACATGAGGGCTTTATGACAAAGCTCAAGTCTCTCGTCAAATATCTTCCAGAATTTGTCGTAATCTCCCTCGGAGGAAAGCGCAACGTCAACAAGGTTTATCGTTACCACGCCCTGATTGAATCTGCCGTAGAATTTATAGTTGCCGTTTTCGTCTTTCCAAGGGTTTAAACAGCTTCTGCAACCCATAACGGGGAAGCAGTTGCCCTCTTTCAACTCATACATCTTCTTTTCGGAAATATAATCGGGAACCATTCTTTTTGCCGTACATTTTGCGGCAAGCTCGGTCAAGTAGAAATACTTTGAACCCTCTGTTATGTTATCTTCTTCAAGTACATATATAAGCTTCGGAAAAGCGGGAGTAATTACGGCTCCGGCTTCATTTTTTACACCCTTATATCTTTGAAGAAGCATTTCTTCTATTATAAGAGCGAGGTCGGCTTTCTCCCTTTCGTCTTTGGCCTCGTTAAGATACATAAACACGGTAAGGAAGGGCGCCTGACCGTTGGTTGTCATAAGCGTTATGACCTGATACTGTATCGTTTGCACACCTTTTTCAATTTCTTTTCTGAGACGCTTTTCGGTTATATCCTTTATTTTTACGGGGTCGGTGTTTCCGAGCTCCTCCGCCTCAAGGCATACCTCGTTGTATATTTTTTCTCTTGACACCTGCACAAAGGGAGCAAGATGGGTCAGGGAGATACTCTGTCCTCCGTATTGATTGCTTGCTACCTGAGCGATGATCTGTGTTGCGATGTTGCATGCCGTGGAAAAGGAATGGGGCTTTTCTATAAGAGTTTCACTTATGACCGTTCCGTTTTGAAGCATATCGTCAAGATTTACAAGGTCGCAGTTGTGCATGTGCTGTGCAAAATAATCGGAATCGTGGAAGTGTATGATACCTTCTTTGTCCGCTTGAACCACTTCGGGAGGAAGGAGCAATCTTTTTGAAATATCCTTGCTTACCTCACCTGCCATATAGTCTCTTTGAACGCTGTTAACAATGGGGTTTTTGTTGGAGTTTTCCTGCATTACCTCTTCGTTGTTACATTCTATAAGAGAAAGTATCCTGTCATCCGTTGTGTTGGACTTTCTTACAAGCGAACGGGAATATCTGTATCTGACATAGCTTTTGGCAACCTCAAATGCTCCCTTTGCCATGATCTGATCCTCGACCATATCCTGAACCTCTTCCACCGATACGGAGCGATTTAGTTTTGTACACTTGTATTCAATGTAGTCGGCAATTTCGTTTATTTGCGGTTGAGTCAAGGTAGGCTGCTCCACCGAATCGTTTGCCTTTGTAACTGCATTTACTATTTTTGAAGAATCAAATGTTGCCTCGGAACCGTTTCTTTTGATGATTTTCATTTTTTCACCCTCTCATTTTTTAAAGCACCTGTAAAAGAGTTTTTCGTCGGAACATATCGGTGTTTCCCTTGTTCAAATGATGGACCCCGATTTGACCGCAATACGGCTGATTGCTGTCAAACACCGTTATGTCAACAACGCAAGATAGACTGTTTTACGCTTTTTAGGTGCAAGTAAACCGATCAAACCACACCTGTGGCTGCTTTTTAAAAACCGTATTTTCAACAAATACAGTATAACGCATTTTAAATGATTTGTCTGTTGCATTTGCAACATTTTGATGATATAATTTACAAAATATAGTGAATAAGAAAAGAGAATAACTAAATATAGGAGGGTTCGTTTTGAAAAACAACTATATATACCCCATGGAGAAGGCATCCAAAAGATTGCTGCCAAAGAACGACAGGCTTGAAATAGTGAAAGAATCGATGTATAGAGTAAATATTATAGAAAGCGGAATATTATATTTTTATCTTTACGACCAAACCGATGAACAACCTTATATAGCGGACATATACACTAAAGGAGATTGCATATCGAACATATTGCCTGAAAGTAACATACTTGAAAACGGCTATTTTAGGGCAAAAACCGATTGCACATTCCTTTCTTTCAGCTTGATGGATGTGACTAACGACAGAAAAATGTTTATGCGCACATCGGAAACAATTATACAACATTACATAAAAAATTGCAAGCTTGTTCACTGTAAAAATATAAGAGAAAAATTGTTATTCTATTTTAATAGCTATTACTCTCCTGTTAAGGGTGAAAAGTTTACCGTTGATATATCATACACCGATATTGCCGAATATTTGGGAACGGACAGAGCCTCCGTTATGAGGGAGATAAAGAAAATGTCGCAAGACAGAATAATTTCGGTCGAAAAGAAAAATATAACACTGTTATGATGAACGACAAAATAACGATAAATATACAAAATACAAAAATTCTTGATATATTTCAAGAAAAGCTTGATATTTCGCTCTTTATGATATATAATTATATTGGGTATATATAAGAATGTGGAAGGAGTATTTAGATGCAAGTAAGTTATAATAAGCTTTGGAAGCTCTTAATAGATAAGAATATTAACAAAACACAACTTCATGAAACAGCTAAAGTGAGTACAAATGCTATTGCCAAATTAGGAAGAAATGAGTCTGTTTCATTGGAAACGCTTTCCAAAATATGTGCGGCACTCAACTGTGAAATAGGTGATATTGTTGAGTTCACAAATCTTTCTGAGGAATGAGGTCAATTTATGTCAATTATTACAGAGTTCCGGATCCTTGACTTGTTTTGTGGAGCTGGTGGTTTTTCTTATGGAATGCATCGTAATCCCCATTTTAAGACTGTTGTAGCGTTAGACTTTAATGATAAGGCGGCAAATACATTCAAAATGAATATGCCCGATGCCGATGTTATTACAGGTGATATTACTGACGCTGATGTTAAGAAGATGATTATTCAGAAGTCTATTGATAATAAAGTAAATATGATAATCGGCGGTCCGCCTTGTCAGGGGTTCTCAATGAAGGGGAAGAAATTAGGCTTAAACGATCCTCGTAATTATCTATTTATGGAGTATCTGCGTATCGTAGAAGCTATCTCTCCCGAAGTATTTATTATTGAGAATGTTAAAAGCCTGCTTTCAACTGCTGGTGGTTGGTTTAAAGACGAAATCTTATCTTATGTAAAAAAACTTGGATACGAGGTCGATTATGGCATATTAAATGCCAAGAACTTCGGCGTTCCACAAGGCAGAGAACGTGCCATTTTCATCTGCTCTAAGAAAAAAGGCGTTTGTCTGCCGGTAGGAAACGATAATATTGTAACTGTAAGAGACGCTATCTCAGATTTAGCATACCTCAACTCAGGAGAAGGAGCTTTTGAGTTGGAATACACCACTAAAGCTGAAACAGATTATCAGCGTGAAATGCGAAAAGGCAGTTCAAAACTGTATAACCATAAGGCATCAAATCATTCTGAGGTTGCTATCAGCAAGTTAAAAATGATACCGCCAGAGAAAGGCAAGGAATACTTACCTGATGAATTGCTCGGCAATCAGAAGTTTAATACTACTTGGGGAAGGTTGACTTGGGATACGGTTTCGCCTACTATTGATACAAGGTTCGATACGCCGTCAAATGGTACTAATTCTCACCCCGTTTTACATAGAGCCATCACTCCTCGTGAAGCTGCAAGATTGCAAAGCTTTGATGATCGCTTTATTTTCTATGGAAGTAAGTTTTATATTCGTATTCAAATCGGCAATGCTGTTCCGCCATTGATGGCAGAGGCTATTGCAAATGCAATTTGGGAGTCTTATAATGAATAACAGTTTATTTGATATTGTTTTTTCCGAGTCAAGCAATAGTTATGAATCTTCTCTTGACGAAGGTTTCAAAAAAGATCATGGTATATTCTATACAGACTTGGAATTAGCGGATTCAATGGTGAAATTCTTAAGGATACCAAAGAAATCCCGCCTTATTGATCCATGTTGTGGTACTGGCAGTTTTATACATACACTTTTTCAAAATGGCTGTGATAATGTAGTCGGATGCGATTTTGATTATGATACTGTTCAGACTTGTAAAAGACTTACAGGAGCAAGTAAAATCTATCAGGCAGATACACTTGGTAAAACAGGGCAAGAAACACTTTCAATCATTGGCTCTGAGCCTTTTGACTATGTGATAGGTAATCCCCCATATGCTCCTATTGGAAAGAATGTCACCTTAAACGGAAACAGTGATTTTGTAAATAAAGTAAATGCTTCGGGAAGTAATCTTTTTATAGCTGCTTTATATCGCTCTTTTGAGCTTTGTAAAGATAAGGGCTATATTTCCTTTATTATCCCCAAAAACTTGTTGCATATATCCTCGTACAAGGAGATAAGACATACCCTTCTAAAAGAAAAGCGTATTGTATCCATTGTCGAGTTAGGCATTCACTTCAAAACCGTTAGAGGTGAGCAAGTTATTCTCACTTTACAGAACAGCTATAAAAAAGGCAATAAGATTAAATTTTACACATATAACAAGGGCGAAATTGAGTTCCTGAGTGAAGTTGCTCAGAGTTATTATAAAGATGAGATAATAGTATTTACAGGTAATGATGAAGTGCCGATTTATGATATGCTCCGTGAGCAGTATGGCACATTACAGTCAGTATGCTCTGATACTATAAGGCGTGGACACGATACCTCCAGCGAAGCACTGAGAGGTAAACAGATTAGGAAATTTGGGTTTAAGGATAGAGCGTTACCACATGTAGGCACTCAGATTTTCATTCAGAACATTTTTAGTGCTGAGGCTGGTATCACTGCAAGCTATGCAGGTGATCTTAAGCCTTCTGAAACTATTACTGTCGTTAAGCTTGATGATGAAAAAATGTGTAAATACGTTCTTGGTTTGCTTCATTCTCGTTTATGCAACTATTTCTTGATCAGATTCGGATTTAATAACTCACGCTTAACAATACATACTGATGCAAAATATCTTAATAAGATACCTATTGTCGTTGATCATTCAAGTATGTATAATCAGGTTATTGATTTGGTAGTTAAGATTGAAAACACACCGTATATGTCAAGTGTATGGTTCTCTCTTAATGAGCAACTCAATGAACTTGTATATAAAATATATAGCTTAGATCAGCATAGTATTAGCTATATCGAAAAGGAAATGAAAAAAATTAGTGCCGCTAAATGGTACGGTGTTTGAAAGGAGTATGGTTATGTACAATGATTTGTTGGCTTTTCTTGCTACGGAAAGATGCTTTATTGAAGCAGAAGCTCGACCTGATAAAATGATTAGATTTTTAAACGAGTATAATAGTGCATATGGTGAATCGTTAACTCTGCAATCCAATGGACTCATTGTACTCCAGCCAGACGCCGACAAATGGGCAGTTGAATTGAGATTATATGTAAATAACTGTCCGAATACTATTAAGACTCAGTATGGTTTTTGTGGTAATCGTGCATATAGACCTGAGTATTCTTTTCGTATGAATAATAATACTGCAATCAAACAATTGTTCAAATGCGGTTATAGGATAGGACAAAATGGCTAACAAATTAGGAAAGGAGTAAGCTTATATGACGCTTGGCGAATTAATGAATATCCGTGGAATTAGATACAACTCTATATTTGGTCATAGAGCAGAAGATATTGATTTTGATAATCCTGAAAGAATTTTTTACTGTCTTGGTTTTATTGTAAACCATTGTAGAAGATTTGAGTTTGAAATTCCAGAAGAAAGAACCCAAACATACGGATCATACCCTATTGCCAATGGATTAACATCTGGCGGGCACACCATGAAGCAAGCTAATCAATATAGAATTTATTTTGATACGTTAAACAATATGCCCCCTGAATTAGGTAGCAGATTACAGCATGACAATAACAAGAGAATAACCGGAAGCCGTTTTATAGAAGCCTGTTATTATCTCGGATTTGTTGCCGGAAGCTATCA
The DNA here is from genome assembly GCA_002372875.1 of Clostridiales bacterium UBA3680. Classification (GTDB taxonomy): domain Bacteria; phylum Bacillota; class Clostridia; order Lachnospirales; family CAG-274; genus UBA3680. The sequence continues at coordinate 31,358 of DFJD01000010.1, read as the reverse complement.
GGATTCAAAAAACATACTAATGAATATTCAGAGTATAGTAAATAACCAATTAGAAAATCGAGCTCTGGGATTAGGTCTAAGTTTATAGAAAGAGGTATGAAATGAATAGTGAAATGGCATATATGCTCGGTATGATCTGCGGAAATGGTCAGATACAAAGAGGAGCAAGTGAAACAACAGTTTCTATTGAAATTCCCCATAAGAAATTACAGACCGAGGATATGAATGACGTTACAATATATGTAAAAGCAAGTTTGACGGATATAAGAGGAGTTCTTGAGCCGCTAATCAGTTCCGGAATTTCCTTTATCCAGAACAAAACTGTAACCGTACTATCTTTCTCCAAGCCCAATTCGGATTACCTTATTCGTGAAATCCTGCGATTCACTGGTTCGGCTGTATCTCATGAAAATATGAGAATACATGAAGATGTGTTTTCTTTTTCAGCAAGTGAAAAAAAGCAGTTCCTAAGAGGTTTCTGTGATGTTACTGGTTATATACGTCGTAGCAATTATTTTATAGACAACTATAAACATAGAGTATATATCGAAATCCCACAGAATTGGTTCATGGTGGTCGATATATGTAATCTGCTCAAATCTATTGATATTCCTGTTCAGAATATTGACTGGGGTCACCCAAATATGCGAGACGTAAATCTCAAAAAACATAATGAAGGTAAACCGATGTTTTGGAAGAAAGAGCATCAAATCAAAATCTTTGCTAATGAGTTTCTTCCTATCGGATTCGGAGTAATCCATAAGAATAAAGCTCTTACCGATTTTGCAAATGAATTAGTAGATGGGTTTAAGAAAAATGGTGTTGATGCATCTGATATTACACATCGTTTCTATTGGGAATTTGATGGTAAGAGAAAAATCAAGCCACCACATCCATGTGAAAATGATACATTCATTCCTGCCGAAATAAGAGGAAATCATTACGATTCGTGGAAGGAGATCGCAAGAGATTTAGGTTATGGTAAATAATCACAATGTAAAAAAAGAAGAGGAATTATATAAGCCTATGAGATTATGGTTACACGAATATCTCACAAGCAAATATAAAACCTCAGAGATAATAACAGTAGATGCCCATAGTGAAAGGCTCGACAAGGTACTCAATAAATATGGTATTGTCAATGATACCGCAACAGGTGTAGACATCCAGATTGATGTGCTCGGCATCGTTAGGAACAAGAAAAACAGTGCAGTTAAACTGTTTTTTATTGAAGCAAAAAAAACAAGTCTTACGCTGCGTGATTTAGGTCAATTATGGGCATATTGTAGACTTATTGATCCAGATGAAGCCTTCTTACTTACCTCAGCTGATCTCGGCAGCCTGAATAAACTGCTGAATACCTTTAAGCGAGAGGATTTGCTTGATTTTGGTGATGGAAAAAGAATAAAAAAGATGAAGGTTGCTATATGGAATCTAAGCACTTCATCACCTGAGATGTCAACAATGATACCAAAAATATAAAGAGGAGAGATTTATTTGGCGGGTAGATTATTAAGAATGTTCTTTACTAAAGATGATACAACTAGCTTATCGACTTTTGAATTTTCAAATTATACGGTTCAGGGTATTATGTTTCCAAGAGCAGATTTGGCTGATTTTAAAGCGAGAACGGAAAGTAATAAGCCAGGTGTTTATTTGATATTTAATGATAATAATGATGACGGCTTATTATATATAGGTGAGGGTGACCCTGTAATACCACGACTCTTAGATCACAATGCCAAAAAGGATTTTTGGACTCATGCAATAGTATTCACATCAAAAGATGAAAACTTAACTAAAACGCAGATTCAGTTCCTCGAAGCAAAGTTAATTGAAAAAGCTGATACCGCAAAACGTATTAAACTTGATAATACACAAAGACCTGCTATCCCCTCTTTATCTGAAAGTGGATTGAGTGAAGTAGAGTTGTTTTTAAATCTAATATTGGATATGCTTACTGCACTGCGTTTTTCATTCTTTGAACCATTAAGTACTGTTGTAACAATATCTACTACAGATATTATATATGAATTAAGAGTAAAAGAAGCATTTGGAAAAATGGTTGTAAAAAACGGAAAATATATTCTTTTAAAAGGCTCGACTCTTCAGAAAAAATATGGGACACGTGCAAAAGATAGTATTAAAAAAATGCGACAGCAACTTATTGATAGTGGATATATAGTCCAACATAGCGATGATTTGTTAATAGTGACGGAAGACATTGAGTTTTCAAGTGCATCATATGCTGCAAATGCAGTTGCTGGTTATAATCTTAATGGCTTAGATGTTTGGAAACATAAAGATAAGTCGTTGAAAGAGATAACATCTGAAGAGTGCCAATTATACATAGGGGACTATAAACATGAAGATAACAAGAATAGTTATCGAAAACTATAAGAGCATAAAACATATTGATATAAACTTTTCATCAAAGGTAAATGCTTTTATAGGCGAAAATAGTGTTGGAAAGAGTAATATTCTCTCTGCTATCGAATGGATGCTCGGATTGGTTTACCCTTCGTTTAATAATTTTTCGATGGAAGATTATTATAAAGGTGATACTTCATTACGGGTTAATATCGAAGTTCATTTTGATGACGGGAATTATCTGCAGCTCACAAATAAATGGTATTATTATAATAAAGAAAAATCAGGGTTGAACTTTAATGGAAATAAGTACATATCGGATGACGTTAGGCAAAGATATACATCTGCTTTCATAGGTGCTGATAGAAAAGTGAATGATAACCCAGCCTCTAATAGATGGACTTTACTTGGAAGGTTACTAAGAGATATTAATGAGCGTTTTTCCACCGAAACAATAATCGATCCGATTACTGGAGAACAGTTAAGCAAATCAGATTATTTTAAACGCAATATGGAAACAATGCGTGATAATGTATTATTTTCAGTTGAAGATGATGATGGAAATAATATGATGGAACAATTTGTTAATATTCTTAGGACGGAGACTGCTTCACAATTGGGACGTGAACCTTCTGATTTTAATGTAGACCTTAATATGTATGATCCATGGAATCTTTTTCGCACATTACAGATAATGGTTAACGAAGAGGATACGGGCTTAACATTCAGAGCTTCTGAATTAGGTATGGGTGTACAAGCCAGTATAACGATAGCTATATTAAAAGCGTACTCCAAATTAAAGCTCAACAATAATACTCCCATAATAATTGATGAGCCTGAGCTATTTCTTCATCCACAAGGACGACGAAACTTTTATAAAATCATAACGGAACTTGCTGATTCGGGAACACAAGTTATACTTACGACTCATTCGTCTGAGTTTATTTCTCTTGCAAGATTTGATGAAATATTCGTTGTACGAAAAAACAAAGAAAAAGGAACCTATATTAGAAATGCAGATCCGCAACGTTTTCTCGAAGACTTAAAGCAGAGACATCCACAAGTAAAAACTAGTACTTCAGACTTAATGTTAGAATATCTTAATGCATATGAAGGTACGGGTGATTCGCAGAGAGCAAGTGAAGCTATGTTTGCAAGAAAAGCAATTTTAGTTGAGGGAGAAAGCGAGGTATTGATATTACCGTATTTCTTTGATTTATTAGGATATAATTATATCAGAAAAGGCGTTACAATTGTAAGGTGTGGCGGAAAAAGTGAGATAGATCGCTTTTATCGTCTATATAGTGAATTTGGAATTCCTTGTTTTATAGTATTTGATGGTGATTATCAAAATCTCGGTGGTGGCGATGAGAAGTCAACCATTGACAAGAATAAAGGAATACTGGGTTTGTTTGGAATTACAGATGACTTTCCAGATGATAATGTACATGACAGATTTCTTGGTTTCAAGTATAGGTTGGAAGAAAACTTGGGCATCGGAGACGTCGGTAATGCTAAGGCATTAAAACTCTATAAGCGTGTAAGATCATCTATAAAAACAAAGGAGCAGGTACCTGAATGGGTAAAAAAAGTAATTGATAAAATTGATTCATTACCATCAGAAGCGCCGTCCATACTCAAAGAAATACCAAAAGATGACTCTAATTCAAATACGCTGTTTGGCTTTTAAAGACTTGTTTATATGACTGAGGGGAACATTACAATCATTGTAACGCTCCCCTCAGTTTACTTATTCATCCTCGTCGCTGCACTCGTCCAGCCCGTGCAGAAGCTGAATGTAAACGCATTCTGCACGGTCATGTTCCTCGCCGTCCGTTGACATCATCATTTCAAGAAAATATGCCTTAGCTTCCTCATTGTCCGTCCAGACCTTGCGCTTGCCATTGTAGACGGTAGTGACTGTGTTCGCTTTTGGCATTGCCAATTCAGGTGTTTTTAACATAGCTGTGTACCCTCGTATAATAGCAACTACGCCTAGATGTTTAGGAAATGTTGTAAATCATATCACATTTAGTCCTAAGAAAAAATCGTTTGTTATCACCTACTGTATGTATAATATATCCTATTTGTAATACTTGTTCGATTTTCAATCCTTTGTACAAAAAAATAGCTCCATTTTGCAATTTTCAACAAAATACAAAAAATACAAAAATCAAAAAAAGCATTGAAAATAATTTAAATCTTTGTTATTATGTAAATGTTTGCAATTTTTAAAAAGGAAGAAACAGTACATGAAAAACATATTTTCTTTGATCATTTTATTTACAGCCTTGCTCGCATTTCCCGTATATGCCAAGGAATATATACCCTACAGCGCACCCTCGAATGAAACATTGGTCGCAACGGACAATGTTACAATAACTTATCCTTCGGGGCTTTCCGAGGCTACTCAGATCATCTATGCCAACGGCAGGCTTTGTGTTCCTTTCTATCGCACGGTTGAATGTATGGGAATGACCTGCGATGATACCGCCGAAAGCTATATAATAAATTACGGAAAGTATTCCGTGACCGTTCCCAAAGCCGTATTAACAAATAACAGAATAAAGATGTACTATTATAACAATACAGGTTATATTTATCTTTATGAGCTTATCGAACAATTCGGCTTTGTTCCTGTTTGTGATACGGCAAATAAAAAAATCAGCATAGAAAGAAACTTTTGTACAAATACCGAAGCGGAGTTTGCACCTTTAAAAGGAAGCAAAAAAGCATATATACGCCTTGAAGATATAGCTGCCGACGGTAATGACACCTCTTTAAGGCCTCTTTATTCTCTTGAAAATGTTGAAAAGCTTCGCTATACGGCACAGTATCTCTATTCTAAGGGACAGCAATACTATGTTGCCTTCATTCCCCTTTATGTAAACGGAAAAACAGGCTATACAAATGATGTTACAAAGGATTTCAATCTTTACAATTCATATTTTTTGTATGTGCTTGACTACATTGCCGACCATAACGGACATATAGGCGCTCACGGCTATTCGCATCAGTACGGAACGGATATATCCGGAGAGGGCTACGAATGGGGAGAAAACACTCCCTACTCCTACACCGAGCAACAGCAAAGAATGATAAAGGCAAGACAATCCGTTGAAAGATTGGGTTATAAGGCGGAGTTTTTTGAATTTCCTCATTACGGGGCAACAGATGAACAGATCGATATGGCAAGCAATTATTATAATGTGATATATCAATCCTACAATAAAGATACAAAGCTGTACAATTTCTTTACCTATTCCTCTGTCACCGGCAGAAGAGTTTATTTTATGCCCACTCCCGCCGACTATGTGCATAATATGCAAGACGGAAACGGAATACTTAAAAGAATAACCTCCACCATACAGAAAAATTACACACTTAGTCTTTTTTATCACCCCGCGGTCGATGTTAACTATGTTTTTGCACATTCGGAAAATGGTGTAAGAAAGTGGAATTTTTCAAATAAGGCAATTTTGTCTTCAATACTGAACTATATAAACCTGAACGGATATACATTTTCCAAAATGCAAATGTAATGAAAATAAATTTAAAGATAATACCGATAATACTTACAGTAAGTCTTTTTTTTGCCAAGCCTGTTTGTGCGGGTGATATTTATCTGAACAATGAATTGATAGAGTTTACTCATGTACAGCCTATGATCGTACAATCAAGAGTAATGGTCCCGGTAAGAGAGTTTTTCGAAAAGGTTGGCTATGAGGTTCAATGGGATGCCGAAAACAAGAAAGCAACACTTTATAAAAGCGGCAAAAGCTATATTCTCTATGTAGGCAACAATATAATATACCGAGACGGATATACATTTTTTTCGGATGTGCCGCCTCAGATAGTATCTTCAAGAATATTTCTTCCTCTCAGAGCTGTGCTCGAGGTGGGAGGCTATACCGTAGATTGGGATGCTCAAAACGGAAATGTTTACATTTCCGAAGGAAACGATGATTTTATAAAAAGCTATTTGTCAGTTATAAACGGGCTGAATATAATAGACGAAACTGCTGCAAAAATTAACGGATTGAGTGAAGATAATATTGAACAAATGCTGCCGGAAATACAAAGCTCTCTTTTAAGTTGCTCCGAAGCACTGAAATCGGCAAGGAACGGGCTTGAAAAGCTTTCTGCTGATTATCCTGACAAAACCGAGCCAAAAGAAGGCCTTGAAGCCGTTATACATCTTGAAGAGATAATAAACAGGCTGATAGTGCTCTTTAACGACAACAACGACACCAAAAACGAACTTGAAAAATTAAACGAGATGCTTGGAAAATATTGATTAACATAATCAATGTTTCACTTTGAAAGTAAGAGGAATTAAAAATGAGTAATTATGAAAAACCCGCCTCCTCGGGAAAAGGAATAGGAGGACAGGCGGTTATTGAGGGTGTTATGATGAGGGGCAAGAAAATGTACTCTCTTGCCGTTAGAGATCCTCAGAAAAAAATACAGATAGAGAAAACACCCATAGGAAGTACAACGGCTAAATATCCTTTTTTGAAGCTTCCGCTTATAAGAGGAGTTGTTGCCTTTATAAGTTCACTTGTCATAGGAATAAAGGTGACACAGAGATCGGCCGAAATGGCAGGCCTTGACGATGTGGAATACGATCAAAACAGCAAGTTTGAAATGTGGCTTGAAAAACACTTTGGAGATAAGCTGACAGACTACATTATGATTTTCAGTCTTGTTTTATCTCTTGCGCTTTGTATCGGCATATTTTCCGTTCTTCCCACATTTATATCCGACTTTATAGTAAAGCCTTTCGGAGGCGGGGCTGTTTTAAGAAGCATAACCGAAGGAATAGTAAGAATAATCATTTTTATATGTTATCTTCTCATAATAGCTCAAATGAAGGATATCAAAAGAACATTTATGTACCATGGAGCGGAGCATAAAACCATAAATTGCTTTGAAAACGATAAGGAGCTTACGGTAGAAAACGTAAAAAAACAGAGCCGTTTCCATAAAAGATGCGGAACGAGCTTTCTTATGCTTGTTATGATAGTGAGCATGGTGGTGTTTTTCTTTGTAAGAACAAAGATAATATGGCTCAGAGTTCTTTCGAGGGTGTTACTTTTGCCCGTTATATCGGGTATATCATACGAGCTTATAAAATGGGCGGGAAGCCACGAAAATAAGCTTGTTGATATAATAAGCGCCCCCGGTATATGCATGCAGCTTATAACGACAAAAGAGCCAGATGAAAGTATGATAGAGGTTGCCATTGCCTCTTTAAAAGCGGTTTTGGAAGAAGAACCCGAGGAGAAAAAGGCTTGACGGTAGGCGAAGCTGTCAAAAAGGCAGCAAACGAGCTTAAAAACGCAAAGACCGATACATACAATTTGGATGCGGCGTTGCTTGTGTGCTTTGTTACCGGTTTTGATAAGTTGAAATTGATAACGAAAGAAAATAATATACTTACACCGAAACAGGAAGAAGAGTTTGAAGCACTTCTTAAAAGAAGGCTTGCAAGCGAGCCTATGCAGTATATTATGGGAAAAGCCGAATTTATGGGACTTGATTTCAAGGTGACAAATGACACCCTGATCCCCAGAGCCGATACCGAAACGGTTACGGAAAAGGCGATAGAGATCATTAATAACAAACATTATTCTTCATGTCTTGAGCTTTGCACGGGGAGCGGGGCTGTAGCCGTATCGGTAAAAAAATATACGGAAATCTCCGTTACGGCTTCCGATATTTCGGAAAAAGCGCTTGATATTGCAAGAGAAAACGCAAGAACAAATAAAACGGAAATATCATTTGTTCTTTCCGATCTGTTTAAAGAAATAAGCGGAAGTTATGATATTATTTTTGCAAATCCGCCCTATATAAAAACCAAAACCATACCTACCCTTTCTCCGCAAGTAAAAGATTATGAGCCCATACTTGCCCTTGACGGCGGGGAGGACGGACTTGTCTTTTACAGAGCAATTTCAAAAAGTGCAGGTGCTTTTTTAAACAAAGACGGTTGTCTTATCTTTGAGATAGGCTACGATGAAGCAGATGGGGTATTTGAAATAATGAAAGAAAACGGTTATACGGATATAACTGTTTTTAAAGATCTGGCAGGACTTGACAGAGGAATTTACGGATATAAGGTGATGTAATGCTTGAAAAACTTGAAGCTTTAAAAAGAAGATATGACGAGCTTTCCGAAAGTGTGAGCGATCCCGAGGTCATTGCCGACAATAAAAAATGGCAAGAGCTTATGAAAGAACACAGCGAATTAAGTCCTATTGCCGAAAAATATGACGAATATACAAAGCTTTCGCAGCAGACCGAGCAGGCTTATCAGCTCTATGAACAGGAGCACGATGAGGAGCTTCGTGCACTTGCAAAGGAAGAAATAGACGAAAACGAAAAAAGACTTGAAGAACTTAAAAACGAAATAAAAATTTTGCTTATACCGAAAGATCCCGATGACGAGAAAAATGTTATCATGGAAATACGAGGAGGAGCAGGAGGAGATGAGGCAAATATTTTTGCCGGAGATTTGACCAGAATGTACATCAAATACGCCGAGACAAGAAATTGGAAGGTGGAAATGATGTCGCAAAGTGTGGGAGATTCCGGCGGCTATAAAGAAATAAGTTTTCTTATAAGCGGAAAAGATGTTTATTCCCGACTTAAATTTGAAAGCGGAGTGCACAGAGTTCAAAGGATACCGGTCACCGAATCGGGCGGCAGAATACATACATCCACGGTCACTGTTGCTGTTTTGCCCGAGGTAGAGGAAAGAGAGGTAAAAATTGACCCCAAAGACTATCGCTTTGATGTTTTCAGAGCATCGGGTAACGGAGGACAGTGTGTAAACACCACAGATTCAGCGGTAAGACTTACTCACTATCCCACAGGTATAGTTATTTCTTGTCAAGATGAGAAAAGTCAGCTCAGAAACAAGGAAAAAGCGATGAAAATACTTTTGTCAAAGCTATACGATATGGAAGCGCAAAGACAACATGACGAAATGGCATCCGAAAGAAAAAGTCAAGTTGGCAGAGGTAACAGAAACGAAAGAATAAGAACTTATAACTATCCCCAAGGAAGAGTAACCGACCACAGGATAGGTCTAACACTTCACAAGCTTGATTCCATAATAAACGGAGATCTTGATGAAATAACGGATGCACTTATAACAACGGCAACTGCGGAAAAGTTAAACAATAAAGGAGATATGCTATGAATTTTGACAGAGAACAATTTAAAAATCAGCTGATAACCAATGTCAGAACGCTTTCGAGAAAAACCATCGAAACAGCCACAAAAGAACAGCTCTATGAGGCGCTGGTATTTACCATAAGAGATTATATCACCGACAAATGGCTTAAAACACATGAGACCTACGACAAAGAAGGCGTTAAAATAGTCTGTTATCTTTCCATGGAGTTTCTTATGGGAAGATTTATGGGTAATGCCATATTAAACATGACTATGCTTGATGAGGTCAAAGAGGTTTTAAAGGAACTTGACATAGATTATAACACCCTTGAAAATGTCGAAAGAGACCCCGGTTTGGGTAATGGAGGCTTGGGCAGACTTGCGGCATGTTTCCTTGACTCTCTTTCTACTTTGGGTTATCCCGCATACGGCTGCGGTATAAGATATCATTACGGTATATTTGAGCAGAAGATCGAAAACGGCTACCAAGTCGAAGTTCCCGATAATTGGCTCGAAAACGGAGATATATGGGGAGTTAAGCGTCAGGAATACGCTCAGGAGGTCAGATTCGGCGGTACCGTAAAAGCAGTGAAACAGGATAACGGAGAGTATAAATTCGTTCAGGAAAACTGCGAATCAATAATGGCGATCCCCTACGATTACCCTGTTGTGGGTTACGACAACAATACGGTAAACACATTGAGACTTTGGGATGCGGAGGCAAAGGAGGAGTTTGACCTTCAATCGTTTAACGCAGGTGATTATTCAAAGGCGGTTGAAAGGCAGAATGTTGCAAAAACTCTTACCGAGGTGCTTTATCCTGCCGATGAGCACTATGCAGGCAAGGAATTGAGACTTAGACAGCAATATTTCTTCGTTTCGGCTACCTTGCAAAGAATTGTTTCCAAGTATAAGAAAAAATTCGGGAATGACCTTACAAAATTCCATGAAAAATATGCTCTCCAGCTTAACGATACACATCCGAGTGTAGCGGTAGCCGAGCTTATGCGTATTTTTATAGATGAAAACAATATGGATTGGGATACGGCATGGGAGGTTACAAAAAAGACCTGTGCCTATACAAACCACACAATAATGAGTGAGGCACTTGAAAAGTGGCCTATAGAATTATTCTCAAGACTTTTACCGAGAATATATATGATAGTTGAGGAGATAAACAAGAGATTTTGTGCTTTCCTTATCGATAAATACGGCAATGATGCCAACAAAATAAGAAGAATGGCAATAGTTGCGGACGGACAGATAAGAATGGCATTTCTTGCCATAGTCGGTTCACACTCTGTAAACGGTGTTGCCGCACTTCATACGGAAATACTCAAAAATCAGGAGCTTAAAGATTTTTATGATATTTTCCCCGAACGTTTCAACAACAAAACAAACGGCATAACACAAAGAAGATGGTTAGGACATGCAAATACCGCGCTTTCTTCTCTTATAACAGATACAATAGGTAACGGTTGGTATAAGAACCTTGATGAACTTAAGGGGCTTGTTAAATATGCCGATGATGAAGATTTCTGTAAAAAATTTATGGAGATCAAGCGTGAGAATAAAGTAAAACTTGCCGAGTTTTTTAAGGCCACAAAGGGTGTAGATATAAATCCCGACTCTATTTACGATATACAGGTAAAAAGACTTCATGAATATAAAAGACAGCTGCTCAACATTCTTCATGTTATGAGTCTTTACAATAAGCTTCGTGTAAATCCCGGCCTTGATATGGTTCCGAGAACATTTATTTTCGGTGCAAAAGCCGCAGCGGCTTACAAGAAAGCTAAGCTCATAATTAAGCTTATAAATTCAGTGGCTGATGTTGTAAACAACGATGAGACCATTGAAGGAAAGCTTAAGGTTATTTTTGCCGAAAACTACAGAGTATCTCTTGCGGAAATGCTTATTCCCGCAGCGGATGTTTCCGAGCAGATATCAACGGCAAGTAAAGAGGCTTCGGGTACCGGAAATATGAAGTTTATGTTAAACGGCGCCGTAACAATAGGAACTCTAGACGGAGCAAATGTTGAAATGCGTGAGGAAGTCGGAGATGATAATATTTTCATCTTCGGAATGCATGCCGATGAGGTTATAAGACTGCAGCAGGAAAATAACTATAACCCTTGGGATATATATAACCTCAATTCCGATGTAAGAGCGGTTATGAATATGCTCATAAACGGAACACTTGACGAAAACAGCGAACTTTTCAGACCTCTTTACGATTCCCTTTTAAACGGAACAGACGGGGCAAGAGCGGATATGTATTATGTTCTTAAAGACTTTGATGCATACGCAAAGGCACAAGAAGAAATTGAAAAGGCATACAAGGATAAGAGAAGATGGGCAAAGATGGCTGTAATGAATACAGCGTGCAGCGGAAAATTCTCATCGGACAGAACAATAAAACAATACGCCGAGGAAATATGGAAGCTTGACAGTATAGATATAAAACTGTAATTTATATTCAAACACCGCTTGTTGTATCGTGACCCTATTATTTATTTTTACAGTCACGATATAATGGGCGGTGTTTGTATGAAAACACGGCACGGAGATTTTTGATGTATCTTAAAAGAATGGAATTGCAGGGCTTTAAGTCCTTTCCCGATAAAACAAGGCTTGAATTTAATAAAGGAATAACGGCTGTAGTAGGTCCAAACGGAAGCGGAAAGAGCAATATTTCCGATGCTTTGAGATGGGTTCTTGGCGAAAAGAGCGCAAAAAGCCTCAGAGGAGCCAAAATGGAGGATGTTATCTTCAACGGAACAGCCAACAGAAAACCTATGAGTTTTGCCGAGGTCTCAATGACCCTTGATAATTCCGATAATGCACTGAAGCTTGATTACAATGAAGTTACCGTCACCAGACGAATTTATCGTACAGGTGAAGGTGAGTATTATATAAACGGATCAAAATGCCGTGCTAAGGATATTCTTGAACTATTTATGGATACCGGTATAGGAAAAGAAGGGTATTCTATAATAGGGCAGGGTAGAATTGCGGAAATTCTCTCCACAAAATCCGAAGACAGAAGACTGATTTTTGAAGAAGCAGCAGGTATTATAAAATACAGAGCCAGATGTGATGAGGCGGCTGCAAAGCTTGAAAAGGAAAGAGAAAATCTTGAAAGGGTCAGGGAAGATATAGCCTATCTTGAAGAAAGACTCGGACCTTTAAAGGAACAATCCGAAAAGGCAAAAAAGGCAAGACAAATATCCGAAAAGCTTAAAATTATTGATATTAACCGATTTGTAACAGAGGTTGATAAGTACGAAGCCGAAAAAAAGAAGCTTGACGAGATCATATCAATTACTTCTTGTGATGCCTCATCCGAAAGAAAAAGGGCAGAGGCAATAGAAGGCAGATTAAACGACCTGAAAGCAACTCTTTCGGATATAGAAGAAAGAGAAAGAGAGAATAATAACCTGCTCATCGACAATAATACTCAAACCGAGCAGACAAGAGCGGGTATAACGATAAACGAAAATAATATTGCCAACACAAGGGGCAACAGCGATAAAATAAATGCCGACAAAGAAAGGTATTCAAAAGAAATAACCGATAACAATACGGAAATTGAAAATATCGGAAATGAAAGAAAGAGCCTTGAAAGTTCCGTTTTGCAAAAGGAAAAGGAATATGACCGCAAAAATTCGGAATTTACGGGCATTACAGCCTCAATGTCAGATACCGAGGGTAAGGTCGCAAGCTTTAACAAGGTCATCATTGATACCATGTCCAAGGCAAACAGCTTGCAAAGCGAAATAGGAAGAGCGACAGCCATTGCCGAACAGTATGAACAAAGGCGCGAATCCTCGGAACAATCCTTCAAAGAACTGAATGAGCAAAGAGAGGAAAGAGCAAGTCAGCTAAAAAGCACAAAAGAAACTCTTTCTCTTCTTTCGGACAGTTCTCAAAGACATAGAAAAAGGCTTTCGGAAAACAAGGATAGACTTCTTAAAATAAAAGAGGAGACCGATGCCTTAAATAAAAGGCTTTCTGAAACGGATGAACAAATAAAAACCACAAAGGCGAGATATTCCGCTTTAATTGAACTTGAAAAAAATCATGAGGGTTATTACGGCGGGGTAAAGGCTGTGCTCACAGAAAGAGACAGCAATCGTTTACAGGGAATAAACGGGGCTCTCGGTGAACTTATTTCTATGGATAAAAGCTATGAAACCGCCATAGAAATAGCACTTGGAGGTGCGGTTCAAAATATCGTTGCGGATAATGACCAAACCGTAAAAAATGCCATCGCATTTTTGAAAAGAACAAACAAAGGAAGAGCCACATTCCTTCCCATTACATCCGTTAAAGGAAAATATCTTCCCGATAATGCAGCCTATATACTTAATGAAAAGGGCGTTATTTCGGTTGCCGCCGATGTTGTAAAATGTGACAAAAAGTATCGGGATATCGTGCTAAGCTTACTTGGAAGGGTAATAATTGTCGATAATATCGATAATGCAACAATGCTGGCAAAAAAGACGAACCACTCCTATAAAATCGTCACACTTGAAGGAGAGCTTTTTAATGTGGGCGGCTCCGTAACGGGCGGTTCGGTAAGCAAAAAATCGGGAGGTCTTTTCTCAAGAACAAGAGAGCTCAGAGAACTTTCCGAAAAGGCAGAACAGCTCCAAAGCAATCAAAACGAGTTACTTTCGGCTTCTATGGCTCTCAGACGTAAGTCCGATTCAATAGCAAAAGAAAACGCGGAAACAGAGCAAAAGCTCAAAGAAAACGATTTGAAGGAAGTTTCTTTAAATTCATTTATAAAAAGCTCCGAGGAATTTATAAACGATATCGACAAGAGAATAGGGGAATTTAACAATGAAATGGAAAAATATAAAAACGACATTTCTCCCATTCTCGAAAAAATCGAACAAAACAAGATAGATCTCCAAAAATACGAAGATGAGATCGAAGTGGCAAAAACAAATTTGAGCGAGTATAACGAAAAGCTTGAATCCGATAAAGCCGTGCGTAACGAAAGCCTTGAGGCTATTTCCTCACTGCAGCTTGAAATAAGCAGGGCTCGCGACCGTATTACGGGTTTTGATGAGTCTGCCGACAGACTTGCAAAAAGAAACGGGGAACTTGAAAAGCTTATAAAAGGCTGTCAAGATGAGCTAAGTAAGAATGAATCCGCCGTTACGGCTTATACAAATGCCGTTAACAGGCTAAAATCAAGGCTTACGGCATTGACAGAAGAAAACGAAAAAATAATAAAGGAAAAGGATAATCTTTCCGCATACAAAAAGGATATAAGTAAAGAAATGTCCGAAAAGGAAGATACTCTTACTAACGTAAATAAAAATGTGACTGCCCTTGAAAAGAAGCTTACAGGCTATGAGTTTGACAAGGAAAAGGCAGAAACGAGATGTACCGACCTTTATAATAAAATGTGGGATGAGTACGAAATAACCTATGTAATGGCAAAGGAGTATGAAAGACTCGATATCCCCGATGAAGAACTTGCTAAACAGCAAAAACAACTTTCATCAAGTCTTAAAGCTTTAGGCGATATAAATTATGCTTCAATAGAGGAGTATGCAAGCACGGGTGAAAGATATGAATTCCTTGTTAAAAACAGGGACGATATAATTGAGACCGAAAACAAACTCATAAAAATAATATCGGAGCTTAAGGAGCTTATGGAAAAACAGTTTTCCGAGCAATTTGATGTTATTAGGAAAAACTTCTCAAAAACATTTTCCGAAATGTTCGGTGGCGGAAAGGGCGATTTAAAGCTTTCCGATGAAGGTGATGTTTTAGGTTCGGGAATTGACATTATTGTTCAGCCACCCGGCAAGGCTCTTCAAAATATGATGCTTTTATCGGGCGGAGAAAGGGCATTTGTGGCAATAGCACTTCTGTTTGCGATACTTAAAATGAAGCCTTCACCTTTTTGTGTACTTGACGAGGTTGAGGCGGCACTTGATCCTTCAAATGTTGTGAAATATGCGGAATATCTCAAAAATTTTGTTAAAGATACTCAATTTATAATAGTTACACACAGAAACGGAACAATGGAAGCAGCTGACATTTTGTACGGCGTTACAATGCAGGAGCAAGGCGTAACCAAGCTTGTATCCGTAAATATAGAAGATAAAAAGAGGTGATATAATGGCGTTATTTGATTGGTTTACCAAGAAGAATAAAAAAGATGTTCCGGAGGAAACAGATGCTAATCTTGAAAATGTAACGGATTTGCAGAATGAAGACGAAACCGAACAAGAGGAGCCTTTAGAGACGGAAACGGAGCAGTATTCATCCGAGGAGACGCAACAAGAGGAAATCTCACAAGAGCTTGAGTCGGCTGAGGAAGAAACGACGGAAATCGTCGAAGAAGAAGTACAAGAGGATGTACCTTCGCATGAAGATTTAGATAATGCCGAAGAAGAGGCAGCTGTCGAAACGGAAACGGAACCTGCCGAAGAAAAAAAGTTGTCTTTTTTTGAAAAAATAAAAGCGGGGCTTCAAAAAACAAGAAGCAATATTATGTCGGGTATAGAAGGAGTATTCAAATCCTTCACCAAAATAGACGATGAGTTTTATGAAGAACTTGAGGAAGTACTTATTATGGCTGATGTAGGTACCGTAACCTCATCCTACATAATAGAAGAGCTAAAAGAAAGAGTAAAAAGCAAAAAGCTTCATGACCTTGAAGAAGTAAGAAAAGAGCTTATAAAAGTTATCGAAGAAATACTTACAGACGAAAATGAAGCCGCCGAGCTTCCTACCCCTACGGTTATCCTTGTTATAGGTGTAAACGGAGTAGGCAAGACTACCACCATAGGAAAGCTTACGGCAAGATATCAAAGCGAAGGCAAGTCTGTTATGCTTGCCGCAGCAGATACTTTTAGAGCTGCCGCGATCGATCAGCTGCAAGTATGGGCAGACAGAAACAAAGTTCAGCTTATAAAGCATCAGGAAAACTCAGACCCCGGTGCGGTCGTTTTCGATGCCGTAAAAGCCGCCAAATCGAGAAATACGGATATACTTATATGTGATACCGCAGGAAGACTTCATAATAAGAAAAATCTTATGGATGAGCTTAGAAAGATATCAAAAATCATATCAAAAGAGTATTCCGAGGCAAACATTGAAACATATCTTGTGCTTGATGCCACAACAGGACAGAATGCTCTTCAGCAGGCTAAGCTATTTGGTGAGGTTGCCGAACTGACGGGTCTTGTCCTTACAAAGCTTGACGGAACGGCAAAAGGCGGTATAGTTATTGCAATAAAGCATGAAATGAATATTCCCGTAAAATATATTGGTGTCGGAGAGGGAATAGAAGACCTTCAAACCTTTAACAGTGCCGATTTTTCGGCGGCACTTTTCTCATCCGATAATTGATGGGGTGATATTATGATCTCGGAGATAAATTCCTGTGGTCTTTACGGAATAGACGGCTTCATTGTTGAAGTGGAAACCGACATAAGCAAAGGCTTTCCGGGCTTTGAAATAGTCGGCTTGCCGGATAATGCCGTAAAGGAGTCAAAAGAAAGAGTAAGAACGGCAATAAAAAATTCCGGAATAGATTTTCCCGTAAAAAAAATAACGGTCAATCTTGCACCTGCCGATACAAAAAAAGAGGGCTCGGTATATGATTTCCCCATTGCAGTGGGAATACTGTGCTGTATCGGATTTATAGCGCAAGAAAAAACAGAAGGAGCCGTTTTTCTCGGCGAGCTTTCTTTAGACGGAAGACTGAAACCAGTAAACGGTGTTTTGCCGATGGTAATGTCGGCAGCTCAAAAAGGTTTCAAAAAATGTTTCCTGCCCTCTGCCAATGCAACAGAAGCGGCTTTGGTAGCCGATATAGATGTGTATGCCGTTGACAACATCGCCGATATTGTTTCGATTTTAAACGGAAGAGTCATCAGGGAAAAAACATTTGTTGATATTGATGCGCTCTTTGCTGTCAGTGATAACGATTTGGCGGATTTTAAGGATGTCAAAGGACAGGAAACAGTCAAAAGAGCTCTCGAAATTGCTGCGGCGGGAATGCATAATGTGCTTATGATAGGACCTCCGGGGTCGGGCAAGACCATGATGGCTAAAAGGTTTCCCTCGATCCTTCCGCCTCTTTCCTTTAAAGAAAGCATTGAAATCACAAAAATATACTCGGTATCGGGTCTTCTTAAAAATAAAGAAGCTCTTATCACAAAAAGGCCTTTTCGTGCGCCGCATCATACAATTTCGGGTTCTGCCATGGTAGGAGGAGGAAGAATACCGCGTCCCGGTGAGGTTTCTCTTGCGGGAAAGGGTGTTCTTTTTCTTGATGAACTTCCGGAGTTTCAAAGGAATGTTCTTGAGGAACTAAGACAGCCTTTAGAAGACAGAACTGTTTCAATTTCAAGAGTGAACGGCTCTATGACATATCCGGCTGATTTTACAATGATAGCTTCCATGAACCCCTGCCCTTGCGGTTATTACGGCTATTCCGACAAATGTACCTGTTCGGCAAACCAAATTTCAAAATATATGAGCAGGATAAGCGGACCTCTTCTTGACAGAATAGATATTCAGGTCGAAGCATCTGCCGTAAATTACGACGAGCTTGAAAATGCGCCCTCGGGTAAGACATCGGCACAGATAAGAGAAAATGTAATGAGGGCTCATGAAATTCAACTTAAACGTTTTAAAAATGACGGGATATACTTCAACTCTCAGCTTTCAGCAGCACAGGTTGAAAAGTATTGTCATCTCGGTAAGGCGGAGAACGAGCTTTTGAAAAAGGCTTTTGAAACAATGAATTTCAGTGCCCGTTCCTACCATAAAATACTTAAAATAGCAAGAACGGTTGCAGACCTTGACGCAAGTGAGAATATAACGGTAAATCATATTGCTCAGGCACTGCAATTAAGGAATTTAGACAGATTAAAGCTTAGTTAAATGGATGAAAATACTATTTATACGGCATTTCTTGCTTCATTAAACGATTTGAATTTTGAAGAAAGATTGCTTGATGTTTTCGGAAGTGCCAAAGACGTATATAATGCGCCGGAAAAACTTTTTTTGGATATTGAAGGCGTAACTGCGGCTAAAATAAACAAAATAAAAAATGCAAAAAAAACATTTGACATTGACGGCTTTGAAGAAAAAATGAAAGCCTTAAATGCCCGCTTTATAACAAGAAACGATGTGGATTATCCCGAAAAACTCTTACAGATACCGGATGCACCTATGGGCTTTTATATCATAGGGGATGAAACCGTTTTAAAAATGCCTGCTGTGGCAATTGTAGGTTCACGAAAGGTAACGAGCTACGGAGTTGAATGTACCGAAAAAATCACTTCTGTACTTTCGCAAAAGGGGATCTGCATAGTTTCGGGTATGGCGCAGGGTACAGACAGCTATGCGCATAAAGCGGCAATAAATGCCGGAGGAAAAACCGTTGCTGTTTTCGGTACGGGAATAGATATGTGTTATCCCTCCATGAATTTGAATTTAAAAAGATCCATAATATATAACGGCTGCGTTATAAGTGAATATCCCTTAGGTACAAGACCCGAAAAATGGAATTTTCCGTTTAGAAACAGGATAATAAGCGGTTTGGCCGATGTTGTTGCGGTAATTGAAGCAGACCGCCGCAGCGGGTCAATGATAACGGCAAATCATGCTCTTGACCAGGATAAGACCATAATGGCACTTCCGGGGAATATTAACTCAGCCTTAAGCAATGGTACCAATTTGCTCATTAGAGACGGAGCAATACCAATTACCGCACCTATAGATGTTCTTGAACAGATGCAGATCTATTTGCGGCAAGATGGTGACGATGTACGGGAGGAACAAAACAATAAAATTCCTCTTGAAAATGATGAAAAATTGGTTTATGATTGTATGGATTCTGAGCCGAAGAGCACGGATGAGCTTGTTTATATGACAAAGCTGAGTATCACCGATGTTATACGGCTTTTGTCTATGCTTGAACTTAAGGGATATATTACAAAGGCAAGCGGACAAAAATATATGAGATGCCTGTAGGAGGATATGATGGCAACCGGTAAGAAAAATCTTGTTATAGTGGAGTCGCCCGCAAAGGCTAAAACACTTAAAAAGTTTTTGGGAAAGGATTATGTAATTGAGGCTTCGGTAGGTCATGTAAGGGACTTACCCAAAAGTCAGCTCGGAATAGACCTTGAAAACGATTATGAGCCTAAATATATTACCATAAGAGGAAAGGGAGAGCTTCTTGCAAGGTTGAGAAAGCAGGTCAAGGCGGCAAAAAAAGTGTATCTTGCAACGGACCCCGACCGTGAGGGAGAGGCTATAAGCTGGCATCTTATGTATGCTCTTAAGCTCGACCCCAAAAATACCTACAGAATAACCTTTAACGAAATAACAAAGGCGGCAGTTACACGTTCCATAAAAGAAGCAAGAGAAATAGATATGGATCTTGTCAACGCTCAGCAGGCAAGAAGAGCCCTTGACAGAGTTGTGGGATATAAAATAAGCCCTTTGCTGTGGAGAAAGGTAAAAAAAGGATTAAGTGCGGGAAGAGTGCAGTCTGTTGCTCTTGAGCTTATATGTGACAGAGAAGCGGAAATAGAAAACTTCATTCCCGAGGAATATCATACCATTGATGTAGATTTAAGACATGGAAGAACAAGAAAATTTACCGCGGCTTTTTACGGTGTTTCGGGAAAGAAGAAGGAGCTTCATACAAAAGCACAAACCGATGAGATCTTAAAAAACATTGAGAATAAACCGTTTGTTGTAAAAAGCGTAAAAACAGGCTCCAGAAAGAAAAATGCTCCCGCTCCCTTTACAACAAGTACACTTCAACAGGAAGCGTCAAAACTTTTTGGGTATACATCGCAAAGAACCATGCAGATAGCCCAGCAGCTCTATGAGGGTGTTGAGGTAAAAGGAGAGGGTACTGTAGGTCTTGTATCCTATATAAGGACCGACTCGGTGAGAATATCCGATGAAGCCTATGAGCAGGCAAAATCTTTTATAAACGAAAACTATTCCGAAAAATATCTTGCCGTAAGAAAGCAGTTTAAGACCGATTCAAGAGCACAGGATGCCCACGAGGCAATAAGACCCACTTATGCCCGTTTAAGTCCCGAAAAGATAATGACTTCCCTTACAAAGGAGCAGTACAAGCTTTATAAGCTTATTTGGGAAAGATTTATCGCCAGCCAAATGGTTCCTGCCGAATACACCACCATAAGTGCCGATATTAGCTGTGATAAGTATACATTCAGAGCATCGGGCTCGGAGCTTGCATTTGACGGTTATTTAAGAGTTTATCGCGCAAACGAGGAAAAAGACAAAGAAAAGAACCTTCCTTTGCTTGAAAAAGGTGATGAACTGACAGTTGTCGAGCTTAAGCCCCAACAGCACTTTACGCAACCTCCCGCAAGATATACGGAAGCTTCATTGATAAAGACGCTCGAAGAAATAGGTATCGGCAGACCCTCTACCTATGCTCCGACGTTGAGCGTAATCCAAAAGAGAAATTACGTTACAAAGGAGAAAAAAGTTTTTTATACCACCGAGCTTGGCGAGATAGTAAACAAGATCATAAAGGATAATTTTGAACCTGTAATAAACAAAGAATTTACAGCCGATATGGAAAAGACACTTGACGAGGTCGAGGAAGGAAAGCTTGAATGGAAACAGGTTTTAAGAAGCTTTTATCCTCTTTTGTCACAGCTTATAACAGAGGCTGAAAACAAGGTTGAAAACATTGAAATACCCGACGAGGTGACCGATGTCATCTGTGACAAATGCGGAAGAAATATGGTCATCAAATACGGTCGTTTCGGCAAATTCCTTGCATGTCCCGGTTTTCCCGAATGTGTTAATTCCAAGACCCTCTTTGAAGAAGCGGGAGTTAACTGTCCTATTTGCGGCGGAAAGGTCTTGATAAAGAAAACGCGAAAAGGAAGAAGATACTACGGCTGTGAAAATTATCCAGAATGTGAAATGATTTCATGGTATCCTCCCACCGGTGAAAAATGTCCCGAATGCGGAGATATACTTGTACAAAAAGGTACTTCCGTCAAGAGAATAGCATGTAATAATCCCAAGTGCGGCTACGGCTATATCAAGGAGAACAAAGATGAAAAGTGATCCCGTTTTATACAGAAGAAGGCTTATTCCCGATGAGCTTATAAGGCTTGACAAGGATGAATTGCTTTTATGTGAGGGAAATAAGATAGTTACAAAATGGAATGTGCTCACAGACAGACATCCGTTCACCCACGGCTTTTCCTGCTATTACATAGATAAGAACATAAAGGTAAGTAAGTTTATCGACAAGAACGAAACAACGGTGTATTGGTATTGCGACATAATAAAAACCGATTATGAGCCTGAAAGCAATACCTACACCTTTACAGACCTTCTTGCAGATGTGATAATCTACCCCGATTTTACATATAAGGTCGTAGACCTTGACGAAATAGCAGATGCTACCGAAAAAAATATGCTTACAAAAGAAATGCTTACCGTTTTAATGAGAAGTCTCGATTCACTGCTTAATGATATTTATTCCGGAAAATTTAAAAAATATACGGAGTATTTGGATAGTTTCTGCGAAAAAAATGAGTGACACGAATTTACACAAAGGGCATCGAAAAAATGTAAGAAATCGCTTTATTACCGAAGGCTCCCTTGATTCTTTCAAGGAGCACGAGGTACTTGAGCTTTTGCTTTTTTACGCATATCCTATGAAGGATACAAATGAGATCGCCCACAGGATACTTGATAAATACGGTTCTCTTCAGGCACTTCTTAACGACACTCCCGAGGGGATAATGAGCAGGGCATCCGTTACCGAAAATGTGGCGGTGCTTTTATCGATAATACCGCATATAAACAGAAAAATTGCACTTTCCCGTATTAAAAAAGGAATTTCTCTTGCAAAGTTTTCAAAAGCCTCCGAATATCTTTCTTATTTGCTTTACGGATGTGAAAGAGAGAAAATGTATGCACTTTTGCTCGATTTAAAGAAGAATTATATAAAAAGTGTGGCTATTGCGGAGGGGAATGAAAGAACAGTCAGCTTTTCTTCCAAAAAGCTTGTGGATGATGTGCTTATTTCCAAGGCACGCTTTGTGATTTTGGGGCATAATCATCCCGATGAGATACAATACCCGTCACAGGAGGATATAGAGCTTACAACCGAGGTGAAGAATCTTTTGAGTCCTCTCGGAGTATGTTTGCTTGACCATATTATAGTGTGCAACAGTGATTATATGCAAAACTACAGTTTTGCAAGAAACGGAATTTTATAAAGGAAACATTCGGTGTTTCCCATACAAAAAAAGGAGCCTACGGCTCCTTTTTTAATAGCGAGAGGGGGATTCGAACCCTCGACACCGCGGGTATGAACCGCGTGCTCTAGCCAACTGAGCTATCTCGCCATAAATGGGAACAATAGGGCTCGAACCTATGACCCTCTGCTTGTAAGGCAGATGCTCTCCCAGCTGAGCTATGCTCCCATAAATCAAACTTAAAAGCTTGACAACAGAAAACATTATACTATTACAATTTGTATTTGTCAAGTAAAAAATTATTTTTTTTGCTTTTTAATGTAAAATTTCTTGAAAAATATTATATCAAGTAGTATAATTGTAAAGATGTTT
>DFJD01000010.1:0-8105 GCA_002372875.1 Clostridiales bacterium UBA3680 | reverse complement strand
GAAAGGAGTCAGTTATGAGTATATCTGAGGTTGCAAAGAAAATAAGACCGTCATCCACGTTGTCTCTTTCGACGAATGTACGCAATTTAATAAAAGACGGAGTCGATATTGTAGACTTTTCTGCCGGAGAGCCCGATTTCGATACACCCGAAAATATTAAACAGGCGGCGATAGAAGCGATAAACGAAAATTTTACAAGGTATACTCACTACGAGGGTATCTACGAGCTTAGAGAAGCGATAGCAAATGATTTAAAGGAAAAATGTTCCTTGGAGTATTCTCCCGAGCAAATAGTGGTAAGTAACGGCTCAAAGCATGCCATCAAAAATGCTCTTACCGCCATAACAGATCCCGGGGATGAGATCATTCTTCCCGCTCCCTACTGGAACAGTTATCTTGACATGATATATATGGTTCACGGAGTGCCCAAGATAGTAAACACCCGCGTGCAAGACTCTTTTAAGGTCACATCAAGGCTTCTTGCCGAGGCTATAACCGAAAAGACAAAGGCAATAATACTCAATACACCAAACAACCCCACGGGTATGGTCTATTCAAGAGAAGAACTTGAGGAAATTGCCGCCTTTGTGCTGAAAAACAATCTGTATGTTATTTCAGATGAAATATATAAAAAGCTTATATATTCAAGAAAGCTAAAGCACACATCAATAGCCTCTTTATCCGATGAAATAAAGGATCGCACGATAGTTATAGACGGCTTTTCAAAAAGCTATTCCATGACAGGCTGGAGAGTGGGTTATTCCGCAAGCAATTCCGAAATAGCAAAAGCGATAGGAAATATTCAGTCAAATTCAACCTCGAATGTCAACTCTATAGCTCAGATGGCGGCTCTTGAAGCTCTTACCGGAGATAAGAGTTTTGAAGAGGGCATGCTTCACGAATTTGAAAGAAGAAGAGATTATATTGCTCAAAGGATCTCCGACATTCCCATGCTTTCATCTCTTTTGCCTAAGGGCGCATTCTATCTTTTTGTTGATGTAAGCAGACTTATAGGTAAAGAAATATTCGATATCAAAATACAAAACAGTGACGATGTGGCAAAGATACTTCTTGACAAATATAAGGTTGCCGTTCTTCCGTCTCATGTGTTCGGTATTGAAAATTATATTAGAATTTCATTTGCAACTTCCATGTCAAACATTGTGGAAGGTGTAAACAGAATAGAAAAATTTATTAAAGACAATTTTTAAAAGAAAGGGGAAATCTTATGAATGTAGTTTGTTTAGATCTTGAAGGAGTTCTTGTTCCGGAAATATGGATCGCATTTTCAAAGGAAAGCGGGATAGATGTACTTAAGAGAACTACCCGTGATGAGCCTGATTACGATAAGCTTATGAAGTGGAGAATAGGTATTTTAAAGGAGCATGGTTTAGGCCTTAAGGAAATTCAAAGCACCATAGCCAAGATTGAGCCCTTAGACGGAGCCAAGGCTTTTCTTGACTCTCTTCGCGAGCTTACACAGGTAATTATAATCAGTGATACCTTTACCGAATTTGCAAAGCCTCTTATGGAAAAGCTCGGTTGGCCCACAATTTTTTGCAACAGCCTTGAAGTTGCACCAAACGGAGAAATAACCGGCTATAAAATGAGGTGTGAAAAATCGAAGCTTACCACAGTGAAGGCACTTCAATCCATCGGTTACGATACCATAGCAAGCGGAGACAGCTATAACGATCTTGATATGATCAAAGCGGGAAAGGCAGGATTCCTTTTCAGAACTACCGACCAAATCAAAAATGACTATCCCGAATTGCCCGCATTTGAAAGCTATGACGATCTTCTGAATGCTATAAAGGCGGTATTGTAATAAAAGGCATTGTTTCGGAGGCGAAATAATGGACGTAAAAAGAATAATGATAATTATATCGGTGATTTCCGCGGGAGTTATTTGCCTTATGTTCTTTCTTGAAAGAGCAGAGACTGTTACTCCTACCGAAAAAAGGTCCACGGATAAGATTACCCAATACCTTGAAGAGTATCTTTCCGAACATGCTACGGCAACCTTTGATGATAACGGAAATGCCAAATAGAAAAGAGGAAAATATGAAATTATTTAAATTTTTGACAGCCGCGGCATCGGCGGCAATTCTTATGGGAATAATGGGAACTGTAGCCTATGCGTATCCTTCAGGTGTCAGTATGGGTTTTAATTACAGCGGAAAGTATACGGAAAACTCAACCGATTATTATTATTTAAATACCAATTCGGGAGTTTCCATATTAGCTTGTATCACCTCTGCAACGGAGTTGACCGTACCCGCAACTATAAACGGGCAGAAGGTCACGGCAATAGAATATGCGGAAGGATCATATTACGGAGCGTTTCAAAGCTGCACAACACTTAAAAAAGTAACTCTTCCTTCATCCGTTACCAAAATAGGTAAAGGTGCTTTCAGCGAATGTACATCTCTTACCGATATAAATCTTGAAAATGTTAAAACCTACGAAGAAGGAGCTTTTGTATCGACAAAGCTGACAAATGTTACTCTGAATGCAAACGTGACAGCAATTCCGAAAGATTGTTTTAAGAGTATATTCACTTTAAAGACCGTAACGATACCAAGCGGCAGCGTAATGACTTCAATAGAAAATAGTGCCTTTGCAAACGATTATGCACTGACATCTATATCCGTGTTGCCCTCGTCTTTAAGGACAATTGGAGATAGTGCATTTAATGGTTGTAGTGCTCTCGGCACAATAACATTACCGGAATCTCTGACCTCAATAGGAAAATCTGCTTTTTCAAACTCGGGGTTAACTTCACTCACTTTGCCTAAATCTATAACAACCCTCGGAGCTTCGGCTTTTTCAAAATGTACTCTATTGAAATCCGTAACGATGGATAAAGACAGTGCTATAACTACGATTCCAAGTAGTTGTTTTGCAAACTGTCAATTTGAAACAATAACTTTGCCCGACAGAATTACGACAATAGAGTCGATGGCTTTTTCAAATTGTTCATCATTAAAAAGCTTTACCGTTCCGTTAAAAACGACATCCATAGACTCAATGGCTTTTTACGGATGTACTGTCTTAAAAGAATTTAAGGTCGATCCCGGTAATAACGCATATTCTGCGGTAAACGGTGTGCTTTATTCAAAGGATGGAAAAACTTTGGTTTTTTGTCCCTCGGGGCTTGACAGTGTGGAAATATTAAACACTGTAACGGTAATTGGAAAAAGGGCTTTTTACGGAAATAGTTATATATCTTCTGTAATTATTCCTTCAAGTGTCACTAAAATAGAGGATTCTGCGTTTTACTTATGCAATAACATAGCATCAATAACAATACCTGCATCCGTAATAGAAATTGGTTCATATGCGTTTCCGACAGGAAAGAGTTATAACGTATACACAACTTCGGGTTCTTATGCGGAACAATATTTTTCATCATATTCTAATGTTCACGTTAGTAATGATATGAGTCAAAACACACGTACCGTTGGAGATGTAAACAACGACGGCTCGGTCAACAAAAAAGATATCGCAAAAATGCTTAAGCATATAACAGGTTACAGCGTGCTTTCAGATACCGATCAAAATTATGCAGACTACGACCGCTCAAGTACGGTTGATTTGATGGATTCAATGGATTTGGCAAAGAACATATAAAAAGAAAAAAGGAGCGTTTCAAAAAAGAAAGCTCCTTTTTTAAATAAAATATAAAAACGGAGGAAAAGAGTATGAAGAAAAATCTTATTTTGGCAGCAAGCACACTAATGGCAGCAGCTTTGTCCATTGGAGTATATGCCTCTGATTTAAGCATAGTTATAGACGGAGAAACCGTTGCAAGCGATACCGAGCCTCAGATAACCGCCGAAGGCCGCACGATAGTTCCCCTTCGCGTCATTTCCGAACAGCTTGGTGCGGAGGTTGATTGGGACGGAGAAACCAAAACCGTAACCGTAAAAAAGGATGCCGAAACACTTAAACTTACCATTGGTGATAAATATATGAAAGCCGATGAAAACGAGATTGAGCTTGATTCACCTGCGCAGATAGTTAACGAAAGAACCATGGTACCTTTAAGAGCAATTTCCGAAAGCTTTGGCTGTAAGGTAGATTGGGATGCAGAAACAAAAACCGTTGTTATCAATACCGAAACACCCGTTAAAACGGAAGAAAAGGAAGAAACATACAAGAGTAATGACGGTTGGTCCGTAAAATATAACAGTGACCTTATAAATGTAAATGAAGATGAAGAAGGTGTGAGCTTTGTCTACATCGGGGAGAGTGCGGGCACCAATATGCTTAAGATAAGCTATATTAAAGATAAAATGCCTCAGGAAGTTCTCGGTGAGGTTACAGCCGATTGGAATGCCGAAAAGACAATACGCAAAGAAGGTTATTTTGCCGGAGATAATTGGGCATTTTTAGCCGATATCGAACCCGAAGGCGGTTCGGGGCTCTACCAAGGTTTTACCGCGGCAGAGTATAACGACGGAACACTTCTTGTTGAGAGAATAGCTCATGTCGGGGAAAATACCGAAGATGAAGATACTCTTGTAAGCGATACCATTGCAAATGTCATCGATTCCATAGAATTTGAAAATTACAGACCTCAAACTCAGTTTGAGCATGTTCCCGGTATTTACACAAAGGTGTCTGTTGAGGAAACGGGAGACGGACAAATCGATATCATAAATCTCAATAAAGACCATACGGCTCTGCTCTCATTTCAAGATGAGGTAAAAGGTATATGGACAAGCATAGAGATTCGCACGGATGATAACACTGTTTACGAGTATACCGTGGAGGGAGACAAGCTTTACCTTAAAACAGGAGAAGATTGGGTAGAGTTTGCAAAGACTGCGGCACAAGAGTAAAAATTAGTGTTTCCTTAAAGGACTTTTTAGCCATAAAAGGTAAAAAAGTCCTTTTTTAGTAGGATATTTATTGAATGTTGATAAATTTTGTAGTATAATAACCAAATATGTTTGAAAATGAAGAAATTTAAGAGGCAATACCGTGAAATTCATTGATGCAAAAAGTATTAAATTTGAATATACAAGATATGACGAAGAGAAAGATATTTCCATTCCCGTTTGTGCACTCAACGGAGTAGACTTAAGTGTCGAAAAAGGGGATTTTATCGCTATTCTCGGTCATAACGGTTCGGGGAAATCGACTCTTGCAAAAATATTGAACGGACTTTTGCTGCCGAAAGAGGGGACGGTTGTTGTATCGGGAGAAATGCTTAAGGACGAAAAAAGCATCTGGACGGCTCGAACCAAGCTCGGAATGGTCTTTCAAAATCCCGACAATCAAATAATTGCCTCGGTCGTTGAGGAAGATGTGGCTTTTGGACCTGAGAATTTGGGTTTTTCGCCCGAAAAGATAAAAGAAAATATCTCTTTTGCTCTTGATGCCGTGGGAATGAATGACTATCGGTATGCAACTCCTTCAAATCTTTCAGGTGGCCAAAAGCAGAGAATAGCTATTGCAGGGGTTTTGGCTATGAAACCTGAATGTATAGTCTTTGACGAATCAACTGCCATGCTTGATCCCATCGGAAGAAAGGATGTAATAAAGGTTGCATCTTACCTAAACAGAGAACATGGAATGACGGTTATAATGATAACTCATTTTATGGATGAGGCAGCAAAGGCAAATAAGATTTTTGTTATGAATGAAGGCGTTATAGTAAAGAGCGGTACTCCCTCGGAAATTTTTTCGGACGTTGAGTATATGAGAGGACTCCGACTTGATGTGCCGATAGCCTCCGAAATAGTTTATGAGCTTAACACTGCGTTTAATAAAAAAATCCCCTCGGGTATCGTAACAAGTGAAGCTCTTGTAAGATATATACTTTCTCAAAAACCACCGAAAAACGTTAACTTTGAACAAAGAGAGCATCGGTCTGTTCATAATGAGCCCATATTACAGGTAAAGGGTTTAACACATATCTACGGAGAAAAGACCGCTTTTGAAAGGGTGGCACTTAAAGATATAAATATAGAAATATACTCGGGTGAATTTGTGGGCATTATAGGCCACACAGGCTCGGGCAAATCCACTCTTACACAGCATTTAAATGCACTTATTACCTCCGAAAAGGGTGAGGTGTTGTTTAAAGGCGAAAACATACTGAAAGATAAAGAGAATATAAAAAAAATAAGACAAAAGATAGGTCTTGTTTTTCAATATCCCGAAAATCAGCTCTTTGAAGAAAATGTATATGATGAAATAGCATTCGGCCCCAAAAATATGGGTATTGACGAAGAAGAAATAAAAAAAAGAGTTGCCTCGTCGCTTAAAATGGTAGAGCTTGATGAAAGCTATTGCAAAAAATCCCCGTTTTCACTTTCGGGAGGACAAAAAAGAAGGGTCGCCATTGCAAGCGTGCTTGCAATGAAGCCTGAAATACTCGTTCTTGACGAGCCTATGGCAGGACTTGACCCTATGGGAAGAAGGGCTATACTTTCCAACATAAGAAAAATGAGAGATGAGCTCGGAATAACGATCCTCCTTGTATCACACTCAATGGAAGATGTATCGGAGGTGTGCGACAGAATTCTTGTTATGAACGAGGGAAAGGTGGAAATGCTTGACACGGTTTACAATGTTTTTAAAAATGTGAACAGGTTAAAGCAGATAGGGCTCGATGCTCCCGAAGTCTCTCTTATTATGCATGAGCTCAGGCAGGAGGGGATAAATGTTCCCGATGATGTGTATAGCGTCAGAGATGCCGCTGATATTATTGGCAGACTTTTAAATGGAGAATAAAAATGAATGTTACTCTCGGACAATATTATCCATCCGATTCCATAATACACAAACTGGATCCAAGAACAAAAATCATAGGAACAATGCTTTATATAGCCATGGTATTCCTTTCAAATAATATTATATCCTACGGAATATGTACTCTGCTTTTTGTATATCTTGCAAAAGTCTCTCATGTTCCCGTATTAATGGCAATAAGAGGGTTAAAGGGCATGGTGTTTATAATAATAATCACGGCTTTGTTTAACATCTTTTTTATAAAAACAGGAAATACCATTATAAAAACCCCTCTTATAAACATTACCGATGATGGACTGTTTACGACCATATCCCTTTGTTTACGACTTGTGCTGATAGTTTGCACATCGTCTTTTTTAACTTTTACCACCACTCCGATCTCCCTTGCCGACGGAGTTGAAAGGTTGCTTAGAAAACCTTGTTCTTTCACAAAAATTTCTTCATCGGAAATAGGAATGATAATGAGTATCGCTCTTCGATTTATTCCTACTCTCATCGAGGAGCTTGATAAGATCAAAAAGGCACAGCAGGCAAGAGGTGCCGATTTTGAAAACGGCGGCCTTATAAAAAGAGCAAAGAATATGATACCTTTGCTTGTTCCCTTGTTTTTATCCTCCTTCAGAAGAGCCGATGAGCTTGCTATGGCTATGGAGTCAAGATGTTACAGACCCGATATGAAAAGGACAAAGCTGAGGGAATTAAAATATACAAAAAACGATTATTATGCATACGGTGTTATTCTTTTTTTGCTTGCGGTGGTAGTTGTTGTTAGCTTAGTATGGAGTATGAAATGAGAGTATTGCTTACTGTTGCCTATGACGGAACGAATTATCACGGCTGGCAAAAACAAGAAAATGCGGTAACCGTTCAAGGAGAGCTTGAAAACGCTCTTTCAAAACTTTTAAAAGAAAACATTACCGTAAGAGGTTCAAGCCGTACAGATACAGGAGTTCATGCAAAAGCTCAAAGGGCATTGTTTGAAATGGATTTGAAAATTCCCTTGCCTGCTCTTCCGCGGGCACTTAATACATTTTTGCCCGATGATATAGTTGTTAATAATGCGGTTGAGGTATCGGAAAACTTTCATCCTCAATACAGTGTTACCGATAAGACATATACCTACAAAATATTAAATGACGAATATCCGAATCCGATGTTGAGAAATTACACCGCATTTGAAAGAAGAAACCTTGACGTTTCCAAAATGGATAGGGCGGCAGCTTATTTGATCGGAGAGTATGACTTTTCGTCTTTTTGTGCGGCAGGTTCAACAGCTTTGTCTAAGGTGAGAAGGATTATTTTCGCATCCGTTACAAAGAAGGAGAACATTATTACAATAA
>DFJD01000007.1 GCA_002372875.1 Clostridiales bacterium UBA3680 | reverse complement strand
GACACTCACTCCACTTCACCATACCTGCCGCTAAAGCGGCTCTGATTACTTGTTCTTGTCTGCCGGCTCACCCGTAAACGGGTCATAGTACTCTTTTAGTGTCAATTGATCGTGCGTTTTATCTTCCACTAACTGATTCTGTATATACTCTTTTATTTTCTTTGCATTTTTACCTACTGTATCTACATAATATCCTCTGCACCAAAAGTTTCTATTACCATATTTGTATTTTAAATTTGCGTGTCGGTCGAATATCATCAAAGAACTTTTGCCTTTTAAATATCCCATTATTTCTGATACACTATATTTTGGCGGTATTCTTACCAGCATGTGTATATGATCCGGACAACATTCGGCTTCTATTATTTCTATACCCTTTCTTTCACACAAATCTCTTAGTATTTTACCTATATCTGCTTTTATTTTTCCATATATCACTTGTCTGCGATATTTTGGCGCAAATACTATGTGATACTTGCATTCCCACTTCGTATGTGCTAAACTGCTATTTGATGATTTATTCATCGTTTTACCTCCTATTCTTCGTGGTGTGGCTGTCGAACCATCATCATATTAGCATAGGAGGCTTTTCTTTTCAACTTGAAGCTAAAGCATCTGGGAACTCACCTGCATAGCAGGTGGTTTATTTTTTTACGTTTGCACAAAAAATACCCTCCTTACTGGGTGTCCAGTAAAGAGGGTACATATCAAACCGACTCCGCGCCTTGTTTTTTATACCTTTTTCTCCCCATTACATATCGCCGCATATACATCTTCCGGCATCATTGGTAAGGTAAGAGTTGTGTAGATGTTTGTTGGTAAGAAAGCTGCCGGGATATCAGGATATGCAAAGCCTTTAAACGCAGTATCTATGCACATCGAAGAGGATGACTCCCTAAAACAGGGACTCATCGACAGCATAGGAAGGATCCGACAAACTATACTGATAAATGGATCAGATCCATATTCGCTTATTCTTTCAAGCAAGCTGCCGACCGAAAAGAAATTTAAGCATTGGGTAACAAGCAAGGTGCTTCCCACTATCTGCCGCTAAGGTATACGTTAAATCACAGTATACCTCATCCACAATCAACAATTAAGCCGATTACAACGGGTATGAGTGAACTTCAAAACCTCTCAAATCTTTTATACATTTTTCCCGCTTTTCCGTTATGATATTCCGATATTTGCCGTATATTTGTTTCCAACTGTGACCCACGAAAGTATTTCATCTCTTTCGTTATAGTATTTCTTCAATATTTTTCTGATATTGTTTTGCCTGCCGAATTGTTCTCGGCAGGTTTGTTTATATATTCGGCAAGCTCTTGCACAACCGGTTTGTAAAGCAAAAATCGTCAAGCATCCGTCACCGCCACCGCCCGAACCCGAGGTCGAGGCCTTATACGCATAATACCTATTCAGTTCCGACATACCGTTTCCTCCTTTGACAGCCTTATATATCGAGCGTTTACACTTTAACATTCGGGTTTGTATATTGCCCGTGCTGTTTTGTTTTGCCGTTTCCGTACTGTATGGCAAATTTCGGGCAGCACTGCAGGCACTTGAAACACAAGGTACATTCCCTTGCCCAGACGGGTTTTTTTTCTTTCATGTCTATCGCCTGCGACGGACATTTATTCGCGCACAAACCACAGCCTATACAGCTGTCCTCGACATAAAATTTCCTTGCCCGTCTTTCCTTTTCGTACATAGCACCCGTGATCTTGCTGATAAAAAACGGTGCCTTGTTTGCCATAAAATATCCGTTTTCACGTTTTAATATCAGCTCCGCTGCCTTGTCAATATAATTCTCGGCCGCCGCGTTTTGCCCGGCAACCTTTTCGGGGTCGCTCAAATCAAATATCGGTGTCCAGTTATCGGGCATTTTTACGCCGAAAAAGCTGTTGACTTCTATGTCCCTGCTTTTAAATACACGCTTTGCATACTCACCTATACACCCTGATGTCGAACCGTAGGTCGCCGCAAAAAAGATGTAATGTTCCGCAGCATTTTTTATCGTCAGCTTGTTCAAAAACTCTCTGACAATGACGGGCAGTCCCCAAAAATATGTCGGCGTGACAAGACTGAATATTTCGCCGTCGTTCAATGTAATATCGGCAGACAACCCCTCTATCGAAACGGCAGTCTCATTCACCGCCGCCGCAAGCCTTCCCGCCACATATTTTGAATTTCCCGTTCCCGAAAAATATACTATCATAACCTCATTCTCCTTAATCAGCCCTGACAAGAAACGCACAGCTTTATGCCAAGTTTTACAATACGTCCCGGCAATTCGGGAGCAAACTCCATATTGCATTGTTTGTCATAATAACAGATCATCCATATTTCTCATTCGAAATAACCAAAAAATCATTTCAGACATAGCTGTTTTGCCTTCATTTAAACCGTACCGTGAAACAAAAAAACTTTCAAACAAACAGTTCACTTATTTTTTGTAAATTTTCACTTTTAAAGTCTAATATTTTTCCTTAGGAACCATTGCAAGTGGACGCCCTATTGGAATTTTTCAACAACGAAAATCGTTTTTGGCAAATTTTGACCCCAATCAGCACGCCACTTACATTTGAACGAAATTGAACATTTCGTTTTTTTTATTTTGGGCGAACCCAAAACCCCTTGAAACACTAACGAGCACAGCAATTCTTAATGCACATCATTTGAAACACAATCCACAATGTGAACATTGTCCACCACAACATAAACAAACAATAAAATCTCAACAACGCTACTAATACTGTTGCTAACAACATTAACCAAATTACACGCTATACAAATATCACAAACAACGTTTACAAGAAAGGTATTGAGAGAGTCAATCACCTTATATGTCAACTTATTGACTCTCCTCCATTTCTATCAAAAAGAATATGCAGTTAAGGTATTATACAAAAATACGATGAACAAACAAAAAGGCAAGTTGTCAAAAACAGCAACTCGCTCTTTGCAATACATGCAAATATATTTATTTTACAGCAAAGATTTAATCATGTAAAATTAAAAATAAATATATCTCCATTTTAGGTTGAATCATTAAATTCCTATTAACTTTATTAAAGCATTCGCAACGTCAACAGCATCTTGCTCCGAATTATCCTTACCAAATGTCACTCGAATTGTTCCTTCACAATAATCAGCAGGAACATCAATTGCCTTGATAACATGAGAGACTTGCTGATTTACACTATCACACGCTGATCCTGTAGAAATACAAATTCCTTTCAGATCAAGCATATGCATAATTCCCTCGCCGGATTTCCCTTTGATTGAAATGTTGATATTGCCCGGCAAACGCTCAATCGGATGCCCATTTAGTATAAAATCAACATTTGCATTTCTTAATGCCGTTAATACAATCTCCGTCAGATTATGCAGATATTCAGTGTTATGCTTCATTTTTTTCGTACTCTTCTTTAGCGCAACAGCCATTCCCACAATGGCAGGCACGTTTTCCGTTCCGGCTCTCATACCAAATTCCTGCGCACCACCATGATGAAATGCTTGCAACAATCCGTTTCTGCTATAAAGAAAACCAACACCTTTAGGTCCGTTAAATTTATGCGCCGATGCCGAAAGCATATCAATACCCATGGCTTGTACATCTATTGGTATATGCCCCACTGCTTGCACGGCATCTGTATGAAAAACTGCTCTATAGCGGTGGGAAATTTCGGATAATTCTCTGATATGCTGAATTGTTCCTATCTCGTTATTCGCAGTCATGATCGTTACGAGTGTACTGTCACAAGATGCTATGACAGGTCTATCTCTTCCAAGCACCTTTTCCAACTCTTCGGCAGATACAACGCCATATTTATCGACCGGAACAACAAAACGTTCAAAACCACTGTTCTCACAAGCATATAAAACGGAATGATGTTCAATAGCTGAGGTCACAACATGACAAATATCGCTTGAAACAGTAAAATGCTTGATGGCATGATTATTACTTTCTGTACCACCTGATGTGAAGATGATGTGTTCAGGTTCAGCGTTGATACATTCGGCGATCGTTTGGCGAGCATCTTTCAAGGCTCGCTTTGCCATTTTTGAGAAACTGTAAGCACCGGAGGGATTAGCATAATCTTCAAGGAGATATGGTTTCATCGCCTCGAATGCATCTATATCCAGTTTTGTTGTTGCTGCATTGTCAGCGTAGATCTTCATGTTCATACCTCATTTAGAAATCACTTTAATTGAATATCTGGAATTTGTTTATCTACCGTAATGTACTCTTTAGGATCAATGATGCAAAGCTGCTTGTAAATCGTACTCCTCATATCAATTGCAGGTTTCAGGCAATACTCCTCAAATTCCTGTGGATCAATATCAGTCGGCTTTTGCACATGAGGAAACAACAATTTAAGCAATGCGGTACAAAGGCGCTTTATTGCTGTCATATGTCTTGTATATGCTTTGGGCGGAGTTTTCAGCAGCTCATCCACAACGGAAGCATAACTCAGATCATTACGCAGTGCGTGCATTACTTCTGCAAAATACTCGGTATTGATAGCCCAGCCATTTGCAATCATTCCTGTTTTCATAGGCGGTATCTTCCAGCCAGGAATAAATCCATGAAAACGGTCTAATGTTGCAGACTCACCAAACACTTCACTAATATGCTCTACCATGTTTTTATTTATGTCAAATCTATCAGCGTCAATGTTACCAAGTACGATAACACCTGCATCCGCAGTAAGTGCTGCATCAAAGCCTTTGATCTCACCAAATTCCATATAGTGCTTCAGAGCTTGTTGTATTTGTCCAGGTTGTTCAAAAGCGATGGATTGTACTTCATCAAAACCGACATAATCAAACCTCGTGATCAATCCGCCTGTCTTTTTTGCATTATCGTAAATAAGTGAAGCCCTTGAAACAGTTCCACCAGTTATCAGCCATCCACGTTTGCTTATTTTCTCAAAGATATAACTCTTACCGGTTCCCTTGGGTGCAAGTTCTATCATATTAACTCTCTTTTCTACAAATGGAAGAAGACGACGCAGAAAATAAAGCTTCGAGGATTCATCTATATTTCCATTCTCATCTACATAGCCATTGGGATTGTAATCTATAGAACTGATGATAACATCGATCCACTCGTGAATATCAAACTCTTTCCTTGCCTCACGGTAAAAATCAAGGTCAACAGTATAGGGGCAGAACGGTTTGTACCCATTCATTGTTATAATACCCTTGGGCTTATTTGCCGTTCCTTCCATTGCCCATGACAGCGTAATGATGCCCCAATTCTCGCTTTCTCTAAGAAGAGTATCCTGCCATTTATCTGCGACATCATAATCTACAACACCGGAAGCGCCACCTCTTGCACCGCCAAAATCCGGCAATTCAAACATTGTCTTTCCGGTTTTTACATCAACTGATACTCGAACACGAGCCAAAAATTGAACCGTTTCTCCGTTGACCATCTGAAACTTATACTGCTCGAAGTCATCACGGCTTGGAATGTATCGTTTGATATATCTTCTAACACTATCGTAATCAATAGCGCCCTCATCATCTGAAAACTTCATGACAAGCCAGTCACGCATATATGAGGGAATACTCAAATTGGAAAAGTATTCGCTTCGCTGCGGATCTTTTAACACCACCATATCCGCAAATACTTCCCTTATTTTTTCTTCCAGCATACCAACCCTCCTCATCACAGAAACAGAGTACAGCCTTGTTCCTTAAACTCTTGTATCTTATCTTTTAGATCATCAACAGTACAGCCTATTACTTCCGAAAGACAATTTAAGCAGTAGAGATCCTCGGTATCAACATCAATTAGTTTTTTCGACAAGGCTATCTCGTCCTTTTTTAATGGTTCTTTGCAATCACAGCATAATATCTTTTTTCTCATAGGTCAAAGTCCCCATCGTTATTACCAATAGCAGAGTTTATAATCAGTTCATCTGCCTGTACAGATTTACCGTTTGCAATTATAGAGACCGTATGTTTTCCATGCTTGATGTTTTCAAAAACGATCTTCCAGACTTTCTTGTCATCGGTTGCAGTTACATTCGCAGGAATACTACCAATATTGATTTGCAGACTTGCTATTGACTGATTGAATTTAATAACCGTATTTGCCTTCTTATTTTGTATTTTCACAGGATTCTTTTCCCATTCAGCTTGTAGGGGAATGATACTGTTACTATCAAATACTATGATTGGCACAAGCAGTTCTTCCGGAGTCGCTCCACCATGAATCTCACCATATGTCGGCACATCATCATCTGCACTAGCGGCATGACCAGAAATTATATAATGGTCATAATTGGTGAAAACTATATAGCTTTCATCTCCAATATGTCGGACTATTTGGGTTTCCATTTTTGTTCCAGGTGCTTTAGAAGAAACACCGAATCTCCCATGACTACCTACAGTGATTTCCTTTGGAGCGGGGATACCCTGTCTTGTGTGGAAAAATCTGGCGGCAAGCCTACTGGTACCGTGGTCTCCTGTTATGATGATCCTACGATATTTTTTCAGTAGTTCGCTTATTTTACTGCCGATCGTCACCATTTTTTCAGTTCCATGTTTTTCAGAAACAACGGTAAACTGTTCTTCAATACAGGGATAATAGTCATCAATATCCTTATAGCTTAATCCCTTGTGTGCAAGCTTATCCAGATAGTCGATCTTTTCATAGGGGACATCCATCTGATTCCATTGATCATTAAACTTTGTTTCAGTAGGAATCTTTGCAAGCCCACATGAATGATATACAACAGTGCCGTCTTTTCGTTTTGCAAGTGCCTTTAAGAGTAGCGGCAGCCATTCAGCACCTAACGCATCTACCCACAATACGACAGTCTGATCATCAACATAATCTGAAAGTTCAGCAAAGCGAGAATCAAATTGGTCGGTTTGAATACTGGCGAAATACATCAGCTCATCGGCAGGAAGTGTGTTTGACAGCTTATATATTTTGTATAACTCCATATAACGCCGAAGCTCTTCATCGCTATAATCTGTGCCATCCAAATATTCAAACAATTCAGGATAGAGTGTCTTTAATCTTTGGCAACCGTATACAGCATTCTTATCTTCACGCAGCCATTGTCCTACCATTTTCAGTAGATAGATCCGTTCATCAGAAGTATCACAAGAAAGATAATCCAATCGTGCCTCATAACTCGGTATTTTGCTTAGGAAATCAAAATACACATTATCTCTTTTCAATTTCATGGCAGCGATGATCTGTTGACTTTCTGCAATCCACTTTGATGTGACTTGTGGAATTGAGAAAATGTCATATAAAATGATTTCATCCAACGCATCCAGTTTCTCACACTTCAAAATACAATATGAAAGATAGGAATTATCAGGATGCAAGCGATACCA
Source organism: Clostridiales bacterium UBA3680 (assembly GCA_002372875.1). GTDB lineage: Bacteria > Bacillota > Clostridia > Lachnospirales > CAG-274 > UBA3680. Next base: position 48,620 of record DFJD01000007.1, on the reverse strand, counting down.
TAATCGCACCAGTTCTTTTTTATTAGTCGAAAGAATAGACCATTTGCCCATAATATCAAGAGCTTTGAAGCTGCTTACATTGAGGCACGATAAGATTGCGTCATCCAGTGTCTTATGCTGTAGTGCTTGCTCAAACAATTCTTTCTGCACTTCAATTGGGCAATTATCGGTGTTCAGCATTTCACTGCCGTTCAAGTTTTCCTGAATGAAAGACAGGTTATCCTTTACAACGTGTATTGTTATTGTACCGTTGGTTTGCTGTATTAAATGAGAGCGACCGGTGATAAGTGCATATTCGGTTATCACAGTATTTCCATCTGCCCAAAAGTCGTACCATTCCTGAAGATTGCTAAACAACAATATATTAGGCTTTTGTAATTTATCTTTTAATTCCAGAAATTGCGCAGAGTAAACCGTAACTGTTAACTTTTGATCTTCATCACTATCCGATGTACAATCGAAATAGTAATCTTTCATTCTTTCGTCTGCCATTAACCTTAATGTTGAATCCTGCCAAAGAGCCTCACATCCCCATAAAGGAATGATTATACGACCGGTACTGCTTGCCGGAACCTGATGAGTAATCAGCTTTTTAAGTCTTGCTGTGTCAACTTCATTATGGCTGAATAGCCTTAAATATTCGCTGACACCAGTCAAAATCACCCATTTGGAATGATAGTCAGTACCGTTTAAGTTTTCATATCGTGGCATGATATCAGGTGCAGAAAACAGCTTGCCTGCTGAAATAAGACTTACATCAGGAATCTGACGAAGTTTGTCTACCAACTCACGATATTTCTTTATGTTAGAAACCATAATCACACGAAATGGTATTCGACAGGGGATTAGTTCGGCAGTTGTTCGTTCTGTATTCAACTTGTCATAAACCTGATCTATGGTCAATTATATCACCTCTTATTCGTTAAATGCATCGCAAAACTCAGGATGTGCATCAAGAAAACTTTGTACAGCGTTACGCAATTTGCCTTCATCCATTGTTTTAACATGGTTTTTAGTGCTACTCAGTTTTTCCTTCTTCGCCTTTTCCTGCTGTTCTTTTTTCAATATATTACGGAAATCATTCAATTCGGAAATATCCCAATTGCTCATATCATTTTCTAACTTCATCTTTGCTTTTGCCATGATCTGTATACGATCTTCGGAAAAAATCTGAGCATATTCATCTCCCAGGACTTTTAACAGTGCTTCTGAGATTATAGCGTCATCTGTCAGGATGGAATGATCCATCGTATCCAAAATATTGATCGCAGTCATAACATCAGTATCCATAGTCCTTTGATCGTTTTGAACTTTTGTTAAAGTAGTGAATGCTTCACGCTGCTCTTTTGCGACAATCCAATAGATAGGAGCATTATGAATAGAACACCACTTTTTAACAGAATCACATTCCGAGCCTACTACTGATAACCAACGTTCCTTCAAGCGTATACGGTGTCTTGCCTGACTGATATTACTCACCAATCCATTCAGGTCTTTATCAAACTGTTGTTTTGGAGTATTGAACCGAATATCTTTTAAGCCAGAATAAATTGTGTCAAGCTCCTGGACTGTGCATCCCAAACCAAGTTGATCAAGCAGATCAGATAGTAAAGTTTTTCCATCACGAAGGAATTCCATCGCTGATTTTCCATAGGAATTCAGTTCTGCTGAATCAGCCTGTCTCTGCTCATCTGTCATTTGTGCTGCATTGTTTGATACAATCCACTCCATAGCTTTGAGAGCCCCAAACCACGGTTTATCTAAAGTTTCTACGACGCTGATCGGGATACGGACAAACTTAAACTGGTTTGCCAAGTCATTTCGCACTTCTTCAATGCTGTGGTATGTTTTTCCCAATGCATCATTTAAGGTCTCAAGATAGTGATATTCGCTGATGATATCCGGAATCTTATTAAGAACCTGTTCTTCAGTCCATGTATAAATAGAATCCTGCATAACAATGTGCAGCTTATCACTGAGTACATCAGAGCTAATCTTAAGCCTTTCGACGATTTCTTTTAACTCTGATGAAGCCTCAAACAAGAACGAGCGAAATGCTTCGTTCAATGCATTCTTATCCTGAAAAGCTTTTCTTAGTATGGAACGTATCTTACCTCGACCGCTAAAAGCCTGATTTACATTCCCCATGATTTCTTCATGGCTGTTATTTTGCTCAATGAACTTTTGAATATTATCGATGATTTCCTTGGCAACGGTTTGATTCTCAGCATTGTTATATGCTGATTGCGGAAGATACTTCAATGTCCAGAAAGGTGATCCACTGTTAGTTACAGCAACACGCATATTATGCCAGCATTCTGTTTCATTCGCTACTTTAACATCAGACAAAGCCATAATGTCCTTAATGTAATCTCTAAATAAGCGGAACGTTTCGCTTCCAGACGAAAGATAATCTGTGGTCATCTTGCCTTTTACAAGATTGTATACCATAGTTTTCAAGTTGTTTCCTACAAGTATCTGTGGTGCGCCGGCACTATCAGTCCATGTATAGTCACTGTTTTTATAACCGGTAAACACATAACCCAACAAAATTCCACAGGCAATTGTATCATAATAGCCGAAAGGCGGCTTCATAAGCTTTGACCACAAGTCACTTAAGACGACTTTCTTTCCAGACTGAATTTCGTCTCTTACAACCTTTGCCAATTCACTGACTGCCTGAACAGAATCATTACCGGTCATATCAGCCATTTCATTAATGTCTGTAATGTCAAGAATCTGTCCAATTCCTGTAAGCACGCTTTTAAGCTGGCTTGAATTCGTTGCACGTTGAATGCCTGCTAGCGGAGCGGAATCGGAACAGCTCTTATACGCTGTATTGGTGATAACGATTTTTTCGGGAGCATATGGGAAAAGTTTATCAATAACACTTGCTCGAATTGTCTTTGACAAGTGTGCCATACCGTAAATGTTATTAAACACTTGTGTACCGTTCCATGCGATAATTTGACTGGAAGCACTTACTTGCTGTACCCATGTGCTGATAACAATATTAGCTTCATTGCTCTGCTGAGATGCGGCACCTGTCTGTCCACTTTCTGTAGCCATGTTCTGCTTTGTAATAGCATTTAACCACTTCTTGCGTATTTCCTCAGTGAGCGGCTTTTTTACAAGAGCGATAGTAAGTCTCGGCTCATCAAGGTCAGATACTCTATTTCTTAAATCTTCCTGAATAGAAAGATACTGGTTATCATCCTTGACGATTACAACAAGCAGCCCAAGCTTGTAAGGATACTTTTCTAAATCTTTTAGTATCTCGTCTAAACGGGATTTGATCGAGTTGGTTTCAGCACAGCAGACACATATCTTCATACGTCTGCTCGATACATCGTTGCTGTCCCAACACTTATCTTCAAATGGTTTTGAAAAAATACCATCCTTGCTAAACATCTGATAGCGTGTGTATTTTTTGTCGTTTGCATCATAATGCAACTGGAATGAACCACCATCTGTAGAGAAAGGCAGTTGTAGACGAACAACTCCATTAGCTGCTGTATCAAGGGTAACGAGCTTGCACTCTTCAAGTGTTGCAAGTAGATCTTTCACCTGATCTTCACTCATAACACCAGCAAGGCACAGCGATAAGCAATCAACAGTAGCTGCTATTCCGCCTTGTGTGCGTCTTCCACTATAAAGACCTTTTGCAGAAGACATTACCGCTAACAGCAACATGACTATCTTGAACAGGCGATGAGCATTTTCGTCTGCCTCAACCAGATTTTTATTGTCCTCATAATGCCTGATATACTCAGCAACTTTAGTCTCTTTTTCAAGGAAATCACTGTCTCTTGTAAAGAAATAATCCCATAGCCATTCCGGAGTCAGCCAGCAAGCCTGATCGTCCGGACCGTATTTACTGATATATCCAGCAAAACCAACATCCTCGTTTGAGCGATCCTTCATGAAGCGGAACATTGTACGCTCTGCGGCAGCATAGTTCTCAGCTACACGAGCAAGCAGGCGAACTGTCATGGGGTGCATAGGACAAAGAGCTTTTATAAATCCCGAAATATTGCTATCAGGACCAGCTTCCATATCAGCAATTCTTGAATGAATATTCTGAATAACAGCCTTTCTGGCTTCATTCCAATGGTTTTCCATGCCGTTACGAATATTGATTGACCCTGCGATCAAATCAAGTGATGCATCTGCCGTCAAGTGAAATTCGACCTCATGGAAACGATGAGAGATTTGCTCATATTGTTCCGAACCGCCTACTCGTGCCACGAGATCTGTTGATTTATGTACGATGAATAGGGCATAGAAAGGCTCTTCCTTTGTAAATTCCGAGATCTGCTGTAAAATAATATGGTCATCTGAGTTGGAAACATATTCTGTGAATTCATCCCAGATAAGGAAGATACCGCTTTTGCTGAGATTATTGCACTTAATAACTTCAGCTACCCACTTCTTAAAAGTATCCAGATTAATGACAAGTGACATTTTCTTGTTGCGCAGTACACTTGCAACATTCTGAATAGCAGTAAGATTTCCTTCCTCTACCAGATCTTGCAGTTCCTTTACAGAGCTATAATCATCGCCAAGAGTGGTTGTAGACAACATGAATTCCCAATTGATAGTTGGGTCATTCATTTTCTCTCTAACGACCTCATACAGTGAATGGCTACCAAGGTCTGCTGAATCACCAAACTTCTCCACAAGTGCCTCACGAATTGCCTGCTCCATTTCAATGAGCATCATATCGCCGGTACGAATACCGCTGCAGCCCGTCTTCCAAATCACAAGATAATCTCCGTTTTTGCGACATTTTTTGAAACGATTCTTATATTCAGCAAGGCGGTGATTTCCAGCCATGAAGTCCTCAACGATTTCAGGCTTTTCTTCAAGAAGATGTTTCACTAAGATAGCTGCATAGCTTTTACCAGTACCATACGAACCGTTGATCCAAAATGAACGTCGGGAATCAGTATCTTCTTTATTCAAAGACTGGCACAATACCTCCATGAGCTTGCACATATCTTCTCCGACAATATAATCACGCCAGAGATTCTCATTACGCTTATCTGCATCTATATCAACGACAGATTCAAATGAAGGGTTTATCTCCAGAAAACTGTTGTATTTTACACTCATCTCAGTAAGCTCCTTTCATCAGTCTTCCGCAAGGTCAAGTATATCCTGTGAAGCAAAATCCTCTAAGACAATATTATCCAAATTTGCAACAAAAGAAACACGGATATACTTCGGGTATTGTACTGCCAGTCCCTGCACCTGTTCTTTGAAGGCTTGTACGTCTATGCCATAAATGTCATGCGGAGACACCCCGCTTGCATTTTCCACATTGCGGGAATTCACAAGTTCACTAAATGTAAAACTCTTATGACCGGTTCTCTCTGCATACAGATACAGAGAATACAAAAGTGCGACCGGATCAGGATAGTCCCATCCTGCACGAAGGTAGGATTTATCAACAACGATACCCTGACCAAGAGCAGAGCCGATTGGGGAGTCACGGAAAGTTGACAGCAGCGAGTTAACTGCTTGCCCACGACTCTTTTCACTTATATCTCGATCTAACCACTCAATCAAGTCATCCTTCTGGAACATTTCTCCTGCACCTATATTCAGGCAGAAACACCTTACAACAATAGAATCATACGCAAGATTAGCCCAAAGGATCGCCCACACAAATGGGTTATATGAACCCATCGGTAACAGTTTTTCTCCAAGAGGTGTCAGTTCAACAAGTATTTGCTCTTTGTTGTTCTTTTCCTCTCTTTTAAATATATTTGCATCACCCATCCAGTATCTGAGCGATTTATATTGGTCTTTTCCTAAAACGGTCATTCCGAAACAATCTAAACCATTGTCTGTCAAATGAGAATAGAAGGATTGCCTTAATCCAAAGTTACGGTAGCGGTCTGGATTCTTCACAGTATCACTCCTTATATATAATGATTTTGCAACCATGCATCCTTTATCGGTATACATACAGCAGTTATAACAATGAACACACGCTTTTTCTCTAATGTGTATTTTTCCGTCAATGATTTGAAACGCATTTGTCGGGCATTGCGGTACACAAGCTTTACAGCCAACACAATATGCTGTTTTATTCGCAACAGCTCGCAAAGATGCAATGTCAAAACGGTCAAGTCTTGTAATTGGATAAATGGTGATGTGCTGACCTGCTTCATCGACGGTCAGTGTCATTTCACATATTCCGTGTTTGGACAACACATACTTTTTATCATCCTTTTCTTCAACTATATGACCAAATACTCCTACAACATCATTCCATGATTGACGCGCATTTTTTATATCTATAATCAGCTTGCCGTCTTCAATAGTTTCGGCAATCCTGTTTTCGCCTTGCTTTAATATTTTGCCGCCAGCCCTTACTTGCCAGCCTCCGTCTTCAACGTATTTTCTATCCAATTTACCCTTGGCATACATTGTAAGATCTTCAATAAGAGATAATGAAGTAACCATTTCATCATGGTAATTATGAGCGATTAATGAATCCTGCCATTTAGCGGACATAGGGCAAACCATACAGCCTACACGGTATATGCCATGCCTATACGCATTATTTATCATTAAATTATTATGAAGAATATATACAAACACTTCAGCAGTATCCCATTTCAGTATGGCATGACAGTTAATTTGCAGGGCATTTTTTACGCCCTCACCAACCTCAGTGTATTTTGCTCTTCTTGCGCTTTCTTCAGCCCGAACTCCATCAAATACGACAGCTCTGGCATTTTCCCCTGTCAATTGCTGTAATAATAGAATTGTTGGAACGGATTTGTGAACTGAACAACACCATCGCAATTTGCTTGCCGGCGGCCCGAATTCTTCCCAAGACTCACTGGGATCCATGTGACACTTTGCTTCTTCAAAGTGCAACTCAGTCCATTGTTCCTTTGCTTTTTCAACAGCCCTGATAGTATCAGACAACTCCATACCAGTATTGCTGAACACCACATAGAAATCACTCGGTGCAAGCGCCTTTGCACACAGGTCAAGTAAAACGATGGAGTCTTTACCACCAGAAAATGCACATACAAACGCATAACCCTGTTTCTTATATTTTTCATACTGTTCTTGTATGAAGTGTACTGCTTTTTGCTCTAAGCTAATCATCAGCATCTTATTTACTTCATATAGGCGATCGACATCTATCGGCTGTAACTGTAAGCGTTCTTTGGTTTTTAACTCTACTGTTGGTTTGGTATAGAATCCTCCGCCTTTCGCCTCAGCCACACAAGTGCCGTTCATCACATATCGTCTGACTCCTTCTGCCCATAGCAATGGGGCGTCTGTATCCCTTGGGTAGTCCCAGTAGCGATACATTTCAAAGAAATCCAGTTCCTCCCGAAATACAGGGCGGATCTCTTTCTGCAATTTCGCATCTATAGTCAAACGGAATATTCCATATTCATTTGTCCATTCATAGCCGTACATGGCTTATCATTCCTTAGTTATATTTTTATAGTAACGCTCTTGCGGTCTAAATCCCATATGAATCGACCATCATTAGGCAATGCATCCGGAATTGTGTAGATGAGCTCTCTACCAGCAATTAATCCGTATTCGACAAGTATTTGACGAAGTTCCTCGCTGCTATACGTCTGTGTACTGTTATCAAGCAGTGTGATCTGCTTTTCAACAAACAGTGATAACACTGCATCGGAGAATGTTTGAATTTCACTATCAAGCGTCACTAACATTGCGTGCAGTGTATCTATTGACTGCGTATTAAGAGCACATATTGTTTTCGCACCGATTTCGTTGTAATAAAAGCGCAGGATACTCTGTAACAATAGTGGTGTCCATGCTCTTCCTCCCGGCAGATCAGGCAAAAGGTCATACCACATAGGTTGAATATCTCTGATAACGATATGATCTCCGACATCGTTAAATAGTGTTTTGACGGCTTTTCTTGCCTTATTCAACCATTCAGGTGTGATACCAATGCTTTCCGATGTAATTATATATCCAGGTTTGTAAAATAGAAAATCCGGTGCAGAAGATAACTTCATATACTGACGAGAATGTGTATTGTTTATGCCCAGCAGGTGCAAATACTCTTCCAAATCATTCTTACTGAAGAAACCGCCTTGATCACGAGCATATTTCATTATTATATCAAGTTTGGATGTTACGGTTTCTTGAGAACTTGTAATATGCGCTTTACCTTGAAATGAGTAGTGTACATCATGGTATTTTTCTTTTGAAAACAGATGTTCTGCCATGTCAAATATCTTTCGCTGATCGCCCATATCATTATCGTTCATAAACATTGCCATATCAAGTTTGGCATAATCATACAACTGGGCTGCTGAAACATAGCCGTTGTTTTTCTCCATCAGTTTTTCTAAGACTGCTTGTAGACAGTCTGCTCCGACTTCCCAATCAACAAACGCTTCTTTATGAATCAATCTATCGCTTATAGATACAATATCTATTGAAGAAGCTACAGCTTCCTTGACTGTCAGTACCGGTAATTCCAGAGCCATAGCGGTTTCATCGACTGTACACCCATTTAGATCCGCTTTAAGCACATATGATTCAACACGTTCGATGTATTCATGCAAAACTTTGTTAGAACAATTATCATTTACACACTCAGGTACTTGGCTCAATCGAATCGCCTCCTTTAGTAGTGATAAGTAAGTATTATAATCACTTTGGTATAGCTCATACATTTCTTTGATAGCCTTTGAACATGATGGCAGTCCTTTATTACCACCTGTAAAAAGGTATTGCAACTGAGCCAAGTGCATTTTCATTCCGTTGACATTTCGATAAGTTTCATTGATCTTTATTCCACGATTGATAGCATACTGGCGAAGTGTATTTGATAGTTTAACCGCTTCTGACTTATAATCCTCGCCACGGGTAATACTTTCATACGCCTTAAAAAGAAGAGCGGTTTCATACTTATCCCACGAGATCCGTATTATTGGTTTGTGTGTGGTATCCGAATCATTGGCAGAATTTTTGGGGGATTGAGCGTTACTTTCGACCTCAGTATTCAACATAGTGGTTGCTTCTCTTAGGATGGCAACGAATTGATCATGATCATTCACAAATATATCATACATATTGCGAATTGCTCTTGATGCCCCAGATAGCCCTTTTTCTCCGCCTGTAAATAGAAACTGTACATTTTCTAACTGCATATTCATGCCATTGATATTACGAAAAGTTCCATCTATAACAATCCCGTTTATAGATGCAAGCCGGCGAAGGTTATCGGAGAGCCAAAAAGCTTGTTCCTTCATGCTGCTACCATTAACAACGTTCTCATAAGCCATAAAGAGAAGTGCTATCTCATGTTTACTCCAAGGAATACGCTTTGCCATACAATCGCCTCACCTATGAACGGATACATTGATTTATCGAGCTGCCAACCAACTTTCTTCAATCGGAACATAATCAACATTATGCACATCACAAAAATCCTTGATTCTCTTCATTGTGGATAGGTTAGGAATGCTTTTACCGATTTCCCACCTATTTACAGTAGATACAGAGACAGCAAGCTCTTTTGCAAAAGCATCTTGAGAAAGAAAGAGTTTTTGTCTCATTATTTTGATATTATCGGAAAATAACATGCTCACATCTCCCTTAATTTTTATTAGCGTTTACATGCCATCACTATAGCACGAAACAAGCGTTTTGTCAACACAACACAAAAAGTGCATAAATATTTAACAACATTTATACTTCTCCAAAAACAAACCATTTTTAATTTGCTACAACTGTTAACGATTTTAGTCAATTAAACTCCAGGAAACATCACCTATAATTAACCAGTTTCCCTCATTATTCGTTCAATATTGAAATGTTCCCAAGTAAAAACACAGGCGGCAACTTTTCTTTAGCTACGCCTATCCGTTATTATCCCGAAAAAACATTTATATTTTATCTGCTTTTACACATCCGCCAATAAGATACTTGATTCTATATAACTAAGCGAAATCTCTTTTTTCGTAAATTACCACACCCATAATTTCATCTTCAAAAATAGTATACTTAAAATAGGATTAAAAACAAGTTTTAGTTGAATGAAACTATAATATTAAAAATGACCTCCGCAAATGAAGGTCATTTCGTTGCATTGGATAACAAAAAGCAATATATACCGCTTTATGTCATATTTCGCATATAACAATCATTTTTATCAAGAATAATATCTTTGATTCGGGCTTGAAGGAGAGTCGGGTATGGAGAGTTTTATTTGTCCGTTATCCACAAGCGGCTTCACATGCCTATTTATTGCATAAGTCACCGAACTAAGACCCAGATATTCGGCTATTTCTTTGCGTGTTCTCGGAGTTTTGCAGAATTCTACAATGTCTATATCCCCGTTTTGTGCGTTTTTTTCTTCCGCAAGTCTGAAACAAACTGTAAATTCGCCGCGCTCGTTACGGAATTCAGGGTCGGGCAAACCGTGTTCTTTAAGTTCTCTACGTATAGTGGGTATCCCCGAGTAACGGTTTTCTGTCATATCCAAAACCTCCAAAGCAGTTGCAAGCACCGGATTTCTTGTATCAGGCTGCACTTTACCAAGTGTATCAAGTGTTAATCTGCCATACAATCCGCCTGGATTTGTTATTTCAAGGCGATCTGTAAATATGCTTAACTGCACGGGCATACCCTCGGTATGGATGCTGTAATCGCGATGAACAAGTGCATTAAGCAGTGCCTCGCGCACAGAATTGACGGGATAATCCGTCTTGTCCTTGCGTTTTCCCGTATCGGGATCGACTATTGTCTTTTTCCGCGTATTTTTGCGAACAAACTGCAAAGCCGCATCGACCATTTCGGGAATAGTACCTTCGATACGCCTATTATCTATAAACCTTGAACCATCTATGTCGATATCACCAATTTCAGTACCGGGTACCGATACAGCAATTATACCAAGCTGAGGAAAAAAAGCCTGTGGATACAAGCCGAACAGAAACTCGGCAGCAAGCGTAGGCTTATCCTCACGGATCATACTCATAAGTTCAAGTATTTGACTGTCATCAAGGCTGCTCAAATTGAGCTTATCGGTTTTCAGCCGTTTTAAATAGTCATTAAGTTTATCGGCATTCAGCGATGTCACAGCCGCTCTATCAACAGTCCGAATATCGTCCTGATACTTTTTGCGATATGCTTCAAAGCTATACACTTCGTATTCGCTCATGTGCTGGTCCGATTCGCCCACACGCACATACGAGCCTTTCAACCGTCCCTTGCCTTTGTAAAAACAAGGACGCTCCGTTATATCTATCGGCGGTATCTCAGCAGATACCACACTTTTGCCGTCTATCTCGGCAACGGTAAATACCGCTCTTACAGGCGGCTCCATCTGCTCACACTGATTCATTACACTTTTTTGAAGTTCCTGTACATTATCAACACCCGTTACAGCGAAATTTTCGCTTTCATATAAACCAAATATGATAACTCCGCCTTCATCCTGGTTTGAAAAACTAGAGAGGGTATCAAACAACTTTTCGGTGGCCTGGGTTTTGCTTCGTTTAACTTCCACAGTTTGAAATTCCGCTTGAGCATTTTGAATCTTTTTTACAATATTTTTTAATTCTGTTTCATTCATTTTAAATCTCACCGCCTTTATTTAAAATTTTACTGTAAAATTTTAAATCTGTCAACACAATTTTAAATATTTACCAAAACATTTTAAATTATATTTTCAAAATTTAAAATGTTTTTAAAATTTCGAACCACATTTTAAATTTTATTTTAATTCTTTAAAATAATTATCTCAACTGTCGCAAATTTGGCACATTGCCTTCTATAATATTTTATCCCCGATTATTCGGTTTAATCCCAAACATAACCAAAAACCAGGCCAGATTTCGTTATGTCAAGTATAAAATCACTAAACATTTTTATTCCTACTCTCTTGGCAAACACTAAGCATATATGTTATAATAGATTTGTAAAATACAGCAGCACAGACAGAACGGCTCGACCTTTTCCAAAATGACAGGTCTGCTCGAACCCTGGGAGGAAATGGCTCAGAAGTACCGGGGTGGGGAGATCACCCGTGAGGAGTATGACCAGTGGAGATACAGGTATCCGAGGTCAGAGGCGGAGCGGAATGAAGCTGAACGAAATAACAATTCAATTTGAACGTTGAGTATTAAGGGGAATTAATATTGATGATTTAGTAAAAAATCTTGTTTCTATGATAGTACAAGATTTGAGAAGTAATAATCAAGGCTTTATTGTTGATTTAATCAAAAAGGCAGAATATTCACTTGATTTTCTTGAACATGATAACTGGAATGGTGGGATCGACTATTATCGATTAACATTTCATATCAAATATTCTGATTTTTCCAAAATATTAAATAAGAAAGCTCAATATGAAAAAATAGTTGATGATTCTTAAAAAAAACTATATTCAGACGATAGATATGTTATCACAGGAGTTGATTTTGTTGCCAAAATTGAACAGTACGTTGACTGGGCCGCTATAACTCCTAAAGAGAGCAAAGAATCTGTTCTTTCTTTAATAAATGAAGAAAAAGATATATTGATAAAAGCAGGAACAGGAATAATTCAAATTCGTGATGCAAAAGAAAACAACTATTATAAATCAAAACATCAACAATTAGCTGCATTATTAGAACAACTTGGATTAAAGCCCGTACACACATATAATGATTTGTGGGATTGGTACAATGATTATAAGCAAAAAGAACTGACAACTTACCAAAGTAGAAGAAACTATATTCGAGATATATATGCACCTTTGATAGCCATAATCAGTAACTCTGAAGAATCTACAACAAACCTTATAAGTTATGAGTCAACTGGGTGGGATAAGGTTGATAGTAGTGTTGAGAGAATGAAGGAGGTTTTAATTGAAGCAAATGTTACAGAAGATTATCAATCTGTGGGTATGTATGGTCGTGAACTCTTAATTACATTAGCACAGACTGTGTTCATTAAAGAAAAACATCCTTCTGTTGATGGAACGAAGATAGGGAAAGCTGATTCTAAAAGAATGCTTGAAGCATATATAAACTACTGCTTGAAAAAAAGAAGTAAAGAAAGAGAAATTAAATTCGCTAGAGCATCGATAGACTTTTCCAATGAGTTAACCCATAACAGAACAGCCACACCGATGGATGCCGAGTTATGTTACAATGCAGTTCTATCTACTGTCCATATTATCAAAGTATTAAACAAGTACAATGATTCCGAATAAATACAAAAAGAGCTGTCCGATCCATATTTGAATCAGATAGCTCTTATCTTTTCAGACAGAATATTTACAACTGTTGCCAATGATAGAGAAATGTTACCAAATCGTTGCCATTCAGCTTGACTACGCCTCAAAAAACACGATATTACGCTGTTTCAGTAAGCGTTTGCATTATTCCAACTCTCTTAAATATAGAGTATCCTCTAAATTTAGAGATTTTTATATGTGCCGGTATGGTTTATTTTAATTACAATAAGATTTTTCTATCAAATTGCTATCAGTTTATAGCAACTGTTTGATTTACAATTCCCCTGTCAGATTGGTTATAACACCACCTCAAATATAAGTCAATATGTTTTCCGAAAATTCCACAGTAATTCCCGGCATTCGGCATACGTTTCGTGCCGACCCGTAATTTATTAAAACACTTCCCAATATCCTTTTTTTAGCAGATCCAATCCTTTGAATTTTGCCTTCGGCGGACAGCTTATCAAGCGCTCTTTGGACTGTTCGTTGTGTTTTACCGATTTTTTTGCCAAATCATCTCTGGTTTGAGTCGAATCCTCTTTTAGAAGCATATAAATCTTCATATCTGTTTTTACGGTGACATTTTTTGAGTTTACAGTGACATTTTTTTAATTTACAGTGACATTTTTATCTGCGGTCTAGTGTAATGGCAAGTCTTTTCACCTTTCCCACCCCCTGTTTCTATCTCTCACAGGTCCCTTATACTCCTCTTCCCAATCTTCCTCCACTTCTTCCTCATATTCATACTCTGTCGGGTGTGCCATATCGTACAGATTTTCATACAGTATTTCAAGTTGGGAGAGTTCCGATTGGGTTTCTTTCAGCATTTCTTTATATTTTGAGATCTGCTGTTTTGTTTTTTCTATATCCATTTTTCTCTCTTTCGTTGTCGGCAAAGTTCCGTGTTTTTCTTTTTCGTGGTTCATTATGGCGATTGCACACATATAGCGGTTTATTTCCCTGCTGTTTTCTGTTTTGAAAATTTCCTTTTGTTTCGGGTCGGTTATGGCTTCATAGCGGCGGTAGATGTCTTTATTTTTTCTGTAATAATATCTTGCGGTAACAAGCGACTGTTCCCTGTCAAGCTTTGCATTAAGCCAATTCATTTCTTTTTCTATGGAAGCCTTGTGTCTTTCGGCGGTTTCTATTTTGCTTAAAAGATCCTCTTGACTTTTGATATTATGCTCGCTCATATAATTCATCATTTTTATCCGCGTGTTGATATTTTCCACCGCAATATACCTATTGAATTGGTCTTTCGGGTCTTTATTCAACAAGCCGAAACACTTGTTTATCTCCGCCTTGCGTGCCTCGTTCAAATCGCCTTTCAGCTTCTCCACATCTTCCGCAAATATACTGTGCGTAGTGTTCGCCACCTTTGCTATCTGGTTTACGTTGTTGCCGATACGGCTCAACTCGCCCTTTATTTCGAAAATCGGCGAAGTATCAATAACGGTCGATTGGTGCGTACATGCTGCTGTCATAATAAAATCCGAAACGTTTCTGTTCCCCGCCCGTTTCATCTGCCGATATAAAATCTCCTTTTCCTCTTCCGTCAATCTGACAGTTATTCTTTGGTCTCTGTATCTCCCCATTTATGCCTTTCCTCACTTTGTATTTCTTTTAAAATATTCAGTATGAATTTAAGTTCATCCGCACTTACATCGTCAAGTGTGCCTGCTTGCAGTGCCATATGAATTGTAGAATTAAACACCTCAAGCCTTTCCGAAAACCTGTTTAAAACTTTCCTGTTTACCACAACACTCACTTTATCTTCAAGCAGCCTGTCGATAATATACCGCTGTTTTGTAATGCCGCAGATGTACACTTTGCGGTTTAAAAGTTCATTTTCTTCGGGTGATGCCCGAAAAGCAACGGTTATCGCACGCCAGCGGTTTTTGCGGTCACACATCTTTTCACTCATTGCCGTTTTCCTCTAAATCATTTATTATTTCTGCTATTTCGGCCTGTTTTGACGGATATAAATGTGCATAATTATAGGTTATCTCGATAGATTCGTGACCCAGCCTTTCGGCAATGGCAACAGGCGAAAAATCCATTTCTATCATATAAGCACAAGCCGAATGACGAGTATCGTGCAAACGAATCTTTTTCACACCCGATTTCTCACATCCCGCCTCAATAGCCTTATGTAATGCGTGTTTTGTGATCTGAAATATACGCTCGTTTTTCTTTATGCCATACAGCGATGATATAAGTCCTGCACCTCATCGGACAGAAACTCCGGCAGGCTTACAATACGATTGCTTTTTTCTGGTTTAGGGTCGGTCACATAGTCCTGTGATTCTATACGCTGATACGACTTATTTATACGCATTGTACGCTTGTTGAAGTCGAAATCGGCAGGGTGAGGGCGAGAAGTTCACCCTCACGGATACCGCACCAGTACAACATTTCAAAGGCATAGAATGACACGGGCTTGCCCATCATGACCTCTGCAAACTTCTTGTATTCCTCCTGCGTCCAAAAAAGCATCTCACGATTCTTCGCCTTTCCCATATTGCCTGCGTTGGCTGCGGGATTGCTCGTAAGCACGTAAAATTTGACAGCATAATTGAACACGGCACTGAGCTGATTATGGAGCGTTTTCAGATATACAGGCGAATAAGATTTGCCTGTCTTGGTCGAGCCTTCGAGCATTTAGTTCTGCCATGCTATCACATCTTTGGGCTGAATGTCGCACATCTTTCTTTTTCCAAAGAACGGGATCAGCTTTGTGCGTAGGATATGCTCCTTGGTGTGCCATGTGTTGTCTTTCAAACGCTTCTTCATGTCCTCTAAGTAGATTTCCGAAAAGCTCTCGAAAGTCACATCAAGGCTGGATTACGTCTTGTTCATCTGCTCACACTCCCACACCTGAGCTTCTTTCTTTGTGGAGAATCCACGCTTCTGTGTCTGCTTGCGTTCTCCACAGCTGTCGGTGTAGCGGTAGATCACACGCCACTTGCTGCCGTCCTTGTAGACTGACATCGTATTACTTCCTTTCGCTGTCCTCAGCAGAACCACCATAGCAAGTCCTTTCGAGGAAGTACTGTCTGTTCACTCTGCCCGAGATCTTGATATATCCCTTGGCTTCAAGCTCCTTGTTGAGCTTCTGCATTATTTTATATGCATAGGACTTGGATACATCAAGCTCCCTGGCAACATCTTCTACTCTCATAAAATTTTTATCTGTCATTAAGAGTATCTCCTTTCTTTAACTTAACTCTAAATCGTTAAGTTCTGATTTTATTATACTAAGCATATACCGTTATGTTGAGTGCAAAAACACTAAACATTTTTATTTCTACTATCTTGATAAACACTAAGCATATATATTATAATTGATTTGTGAAATATGGCGGTGCAGATCGTCAGCCGAATGAAAATGGAGGGCAACAATATGGCAATAGGTGAGAGGATCAGGTTTATCAGAAACCTCAGAGGTATGACGCAGAAATTCTTAGGCTTGCAGGTCGGCTTCTCGGAACGGACAGCCGATATTCGTATGGCGCAGTATGAATCAGGTTCGAGAACGCCCAAAGCTGACCTTGTAGAGCAGCTTGCTGATGCACTTGACGTATCGACCGAGGCTCTGAACGTACCGAACATTAACAGCTACACCGGGCTTATGCACACTCTGTTTGCTTTAAAGAACTTATACGGTTTCAAGATCGACCGTCTGAACGGGGAAATCTGTATCCGTATCAACAGGCAGAATGGCTCGACCTTTGCGAATATGACAGGTCTGCTCGAACTCTGGGAGGAAATGGCTCAGAAGTACCGCAATGGTGAAATCAGCCGTGAGTAGTATGACCAGTGAAGATATAGGTATCCAAGGTCGGAGACGGAGAAGATTGTTTTAACAGAAAGGAGAACTAATTATGAATAACTTTTATCAGAAAGGCTTTGATTTGCGTAAACAAATCAAAGAATTGATCATTCTGTTTATGTCTAATGAATCCAATTGTATGAAAACCGCAGATGGAGAGTCACTGTCATTCATTTTCAGAGAGTGTGGTCTTGACTGGGGAGATTATGAAAATGCTACTTCGGGACAGCAGCGTTACTACGGTGTAGCTGCTATGAGAGAACTTGAGAAAGAAGGGAAAGTTCAAAGAGATGAAGCCACAAAAAAGTGGAGATTGAAATAAAGAAAAAGAGCTATCCGATTCTAACTAGAATCAGATAGCTCTTATCTTTTCAGACAGATATTCGTTACTGTTGCCAATAATCAAGAAATGTTGCCAAATCGTTGCCATGATAACGATTTGATAACGGCTTTTGGCGTGTTTACACCCTATTTTTCGGGATGTTTATCATTCCCACTCGCTCCCGTATAGCTTTTTTCACTAAACTTAGAGATTATAATCACTAAGTTTAGTGATTTTCTTACTGTGCCTACATAATTTATTGCATTTATCACAAGTTTTGCTATCAAAATGATATCAGCAATTTTTGTACTGTTTTCTGTATTTTTTGCAACAACTTGTTTATCTGTCTATGTTATAGCATGCAGAATATTATTATGTCAATTGTTATTTTAAATTTTATTAAAAACGGTATTCCGGTTGTCATTTTTGAGTCAACTCATAATGTGCGCCTTGTCCCGCACCAACGAGAACAAGCTTATTTTTGTCAACAAGTTTCTTTAAAACTCTGTAAGCCTGTGACGGTTCTATCCGACACAATTCGGCAGCCTCTGCCCTTGTTATCCTGCCGCCGTTTTCCCTTGCATACTTCAGGACCATTTCCGGATATCTTATAGTGTCAACACCCGTTTGGCGCACATATCCTATCGTATTGTCCGCTTCCCTATACACCTTTGAGCTGAGAATATACTTCGAATTGGCATTCGTTCCCAATCTCTCAATCAATCCCGATTCAACAAGCGTTTCAAGTGTTTGCTTCATTCTTGCTTCCGTTATATTCGTGCTTTCCGCCAATTCTTTTGCACTCATTCTGCGATTTTGTTTTAATTCATTCAGCACAAAAAGCGAATTTACAGGCAGCGTGCCGCCGCTTTTTTTCTGCTCCTTCAATATCATATTTATAAACGCTTTATCGGGCAAGGACTTCGGAATGAACAGCTTAACATTTGTCTGTGTTGTTTCCGAATAATCCGGCAGCGGGCGGCCGTAGATCAAAGAGCCCTCAAATATTCTATCTATTCCTCGTCCCGTTCGCTCGGCAAGTCCTATCCTTTTAAGCGCATCAGCCAACGCAGGATTTCTTCCATGCGGCTCGGCAGTAAGAAGATTATTAAGTGTAACGCCCTCAATAAAGCCGCCGGGATTGCTTATGGTAAGTCCCTGATCGTCAAGCAGCACACGCACCATACCCAGCATAGTATAATCTCGATGACTGTACGCGTTAACTATCGCCTCTCTAAACGCACGCCTGTCAAAATCCGGAACAGACATCCTGAACAATCCTTCTTCATATTCTATTTCGGAATTGCGCGCCTCAATGTAAGTTTCTATTTTTTCAAAGGCAGATATTATCGGCAAAAAGAAGGTTTCATTTACTACAACTTTCGTTCCGTCAAGAATTTGAAATGACGACTCCGCCGTTGGCATAAGCGCCTTCAACCTGTCTTTCTTTCCTATCATCAGCATACCGCAATATGTCGGCACCAATTCTCCCCCAACATCCTTTACGAACTGCAAGGCTTTGTCTATTTCTTCATCATTCAGCTCAAGCAAATATGTTTCGCCGCGATAATTTCGTATGACATTTCTTAAATGTTCTCTTTCCGTACTGTCGAGGTCGGAATACTCAGCATCGGGCACGTGCAGCGAGGAAAAATCAAGCAGGCTCAGCGAAGAAAGACGCGTATTAATCTCGTTCGGATACATGGGTATATTTTCCGGAGTACCGTCCGCTTTTAAACGTCGACGCAACATTTTTCCGTTTGTTGCCGCAACAATACTTCGACTTTTGGGCACGGTTATTAAAATATAATCCACACCCGAGTCCAGCATTTTTTCGGTTTTTACCGCAATCGGAGGCACGGTTTTGTTTGCAATATACGCTGCCAACTGCGTTATGTCCTTGTGCGTTTTGTGCAGTCCTGTTATCTCACCGTCATCCTCAACACCCAGATAAAAATCGCCGCCGTCCGTGTTAGCAAACGCAACAACAACATCAATTATATCATCATCCGGTAATTTCTTTACATCACTTTTAAATTCAATTTTCAAATTTTCTTTAAACCCGATATCCATTCTTTCACCTCCGAACGGAAATTTTCAAACACACGCAAACGCACGCGTGCGTTTATTTTTATCAATTTAACACACGCGTGCATTTATGTCAATATATTTTAAAGTTTTTTTCTAAAATGTATTGCTTACTCAAGGCAGACAACATATCCTGCGTTCTCCACACCGTTCGTTGTGTTTAGATGTTTTCTTCAGCAACTCATATCCGCTCTGTAACGGATCATCTTTAAGTAACGTATAAATCTTCGCTGACACCGCCAACCAAATTTTTTTGACGTCTTATATGGTTTCATTACCTTAAAATGCCTGTTTCACAACTGTTGCAAGGATACGCATATGATATAATTAGCATAAGTCAGGTAAACTTTAGTAAATAAGGGGGTTTCAGATGATTTAGAAGGCAATTTTAACACTCAAATTTTACACTTTGGAGGTGATGTTTAACCTTAAATAACACCCAACTAAAACTTAATAAAATATACCTATAGAGGAACAGGAAACTTACACTTGGTGTAGGTTCTGTTCCTCTTTTTGTTTTTAAAAGGAGATTAAAAAAATGTATTACTTACACAAATATGAGAAAGAACTTTCGTTAAAAGCTATTGGTTTATATTCTTTTATGCTTGACTTACCACTTAACATTTTAGTTCCGGCTGAGTTTTTGGCACTTGAAACCGGTGCAACCCTCAAGGAAGTTAATGAAGCTCTTAATGAACTAATTATAACAAAATATGTGATATGTGTAAATAGGCTTTATACGCTGAATATTGAAAAATTTATACGAGATATGAACGAACTTTCTAATGATGATTTTGAAATGGAGGAAATGTAATGGTCAAAGTTAGATTTATGGGAACACCCGAAGATATTAAATTTATGATGAAGTTACTTGCGAAGAATGAGGCTCTTGAGATTGAGAGTATGTCGGATATATACGACAATGCAGGTACTAAAACCTACAAGAGAGCTTATGCGAATGTAATACCAAAGAATAAGAATTAAAAATGATGTCTGCGGTGCTTATGTACCGCAGACGATAAAGCGAGGTACAACGATATGAATATAACTGCAACGATATACGGAATTTTAAATCAGAGTCACAACATCAGTGTAAGTCTTCCCCTAATTCACGCTATCGGAAATAACGAGGCTTTGCTGTTTCAGACTCTTATATCCAAATACAATTACTATTCCGAAAAAGGAATGCTTGATGATAATGGTTATTTTTATGCTACCGCCTTGGATATTGAACTGTCCACTGGACTTTCTCAAAGGCAACAAACATCTGTTGTTAAAAATCTTGAAGAACTCGGACTGATCAATACAGTCAGGAAAGGTATGCCGGCAAAGAAGTATTTCAAACTTACTGAAAATATGACTATTTTGGCAGAGCTGATTACAAAAGGTATCGACAAACTGAATGCTTTAAAAGCGGAGAAAAAAGCAGTCACTTCTACTATTCTTCACAGTTTCGACAAAATGTCGAATCAAGATTTAACGGAATGTCAAAACAAGAATGAACAAAATGTTGAAACAAGTTTCGACAAAATGTCAAATCAAGAATCGACAAAATGTTCAAACATGTTTCGACAAAATGTCGATGGAAATCATATTAATAAAATCATAAATAAAAATCATCTTAATAAAACCATCAATCAATCTATCGTGGCAGATGGCGATGCCGAAAGGCAAGAGAGGGACAGATTGAGGGAGAGGATAGCGGAGAATATTAATATTTTTAATCAAATTCCGAGTTTGGAAACCGAGAATATTCTTGAAAACGGAGTATTTAACCTTGATGTAAGTACAGAGGACTATCAATGGCAGAGTATGTATTTTGAGGCTTTCGGGATTATTTGTGATGTGGTTACAGCCAAAGACGATAAGCCCTATACCATTTGCGGACACGAATATCCGCAAGCGGTAGTAAAGTCAATTTTTATGAAGCTTACGGAAGACCATATTTGCGTTGTTCTTGAGTCTCTTATGGCGATGACTGAGCCGGTGAGAAATATGCGTAAATATCTGATTTCATCGTTGTACAACTCGTTTTTTACACTTAATACGACAGAAATGCAAGGCACTAAGCCAAAAACTGTTGATACGAAATTATTACCAAAGCCCAATTCGTTTAACAACTATCAACAGCGTGAGTATGATGACGCATATCTTGAAAGGGTATTGCGGGCTAAGGGAAGTTTGATTTAAGGAGGATATATGGCATTTGATATTAACAATCTTGTTTCTCCTGCTGTCAGGAATGACTATTTGAGTATAAAAGACCCTGAGAAGAAAACAGATTTTTTGCTCAAGTTGCTTGACTATGAAGTGAATTTCAAAGATAAAGCGGATGATATTGCAAGCTATTTTAATGACCATAGCTGCGTCGAATACGATCCGATTGTTTTAAGACCCGTGGTTAAAGCGAAAGAAGATATATGTTCCTATGCGTCAGAAACCAAGGATATTAAGAAAACCATTCGATTTATAAATGACCTTTGTGACGACTGTATTCTTGAAAACGATAACTTTGAAGCGATAATCGACAAGGCAAAATCGGAGTTTTCTGTGGTTGACGATTTAAACGGTGCGGAGTTTACTTTCGATGAAAAGAAAAGTACCGGAAAGGTAACTATAGACAGGGTTTTAGCTATGAAAGGATGTGGTTGAAATGTGCGTTGAGGCAAGACTTCCCCCAATAAGCGAATGAAAGGATGTGATTGAATGCTTGAAGAACAGGGACAAGGACTTGTAACAGGTTCGATAAAGAAACTGTTGAAATTTTTGGGCAGTAATATCTGGCGAGGTGTTGTGTCTGTTGACAGTCAAGCTTACAACAAAGCGGCACAAAAACGGCAAGAAACTGGTAAGAAAAGCGTACAAGAATTGGTTCGTAAAGGCAGAGATCTAAAACTGAGCGAAGTGATTGAGGATAAAAGGCAGTTTACGGATTTCTGCAAGAACTGCCAAAAAGAAGGACTTGCATTTGCCGTAAAGCCCGAAAAAGACGGTGGTTACAGATTGCTCTATCAAAGCAAGGATGCTGTACTTGTGGAACAGACCTATAAAAAGACTATATCGAAGGAATATAAACAGCCTAAAATCGACCTTGTTGAACTTTTAAAGCGAAACACAAAGCTTATGGATAAGGTAAACACGCAGGAACAGAACAAGCAAAGAGAGGACAGAACACGATGAAAGACAGAAAAATGCCCTTATACATATTGCTTGGGATAATTCCGCTGTATGTCGGTAATGTTTGTGGCTATGCTTATTTCACAACAGATGGAGATTTAAACACAAAACTGACCGCCATATCCAAAGCATTTGATACCTTTAGTTTCGGCTTTAATCTTAAATCTTTGCTTGTAGGTGGTGTGGCTGTGTTCTTCTACTCTCTTGCGGTTATATACAAGATATTCTGCAAGAAAAAGATAATGCCGGGGATAGAACACGGTTCGGCTGATTGGGGGACATCGGTGGATATAGCAAAGTTTAAGGACAAAGAAAACAAAGACAACAATATGATTTTTACCGAAACAGAGCAAATGAGCCTTAATACAAGGCAAACAATGCGTAACAACAATGTGCTTGTTATAGGTGGTTCGGGTTCGGGTAAGACAAGGTTTTTCATAAAGCCCAATTTATTACAGCTTCACTCATCTTATGTGGTAACAGACCCAAAAGGAACTGTTTTGAATGAGGTTGGTAAAGTTCTTGCAGACGACGGCTATATAATCAAGGTTTTTAATACAGTGGATTTTTCAAAGTCTATGCGTTATAACCCTTTCACATTTATAAAAAACGAGGCAGATATAAAGGTTTTTGTGGATATATTGATAACCTCCACCAATGAAAAAGGTCAGAAGTCAAGCGATCCCTTTTGGGAAAACTCCGAAAGGCTCTTATATATGGCACTTATCGGGTACATCTATTATCAATGCGATAAGAAGCAACATAACTTTGCTTCACTTTTGAAAATGCTCAACGCTATGGAAGTAAAGGAAAATGATGAGAACTTTATGAATTCAATTGACTTTGCTTTTGAGGAACTAAAGCTTGGAACTGTTGAGTTTAACAAGAAGTACAAGATAACTGAAAAGCCCGAAGTGATAATAGAGCCTCAACCGGAACACTTTGCGGTTACTCAATATACGAAGTTTAAAATGTCTGCCGGCAAAACGGCAAAGAGCATACTTATAAGTTGCGGTGTAAGGCTTTCCGCCTTTGATATAGCCGAAGTAAGAGAGATGACAATGTACGATGAAATGGAGCTTTCTACTGTGGGGGATAAGAAAACGGCTCTGTTCATCATCATTGATGATAAGGTTTCAACTTTTAACTTTCTTGCAAATATGATGTATAGCCAGTTGTTCAAGGAATTATGTGATAAAGCAGATAATGAGTATCACGGCAGATTGCCGGTTCATGTTAGGTGTTTGCTTGATGAGTTCAGTAACATCGGACAAATTCCAAATTTCGAGAAAATAATTTCAATAATCAGGTCAAGGGAAATTTCTGTGGATGTTATTGTGCAAAATATGGCTCAAATAGAGGCTTTATACGATAAACAAGCCGGCACTATCGTAGGCAACTGTGATACTACATTGTTTTTGGGAAGTGGTGAAAATTCCACTATGAAAAATATATCCGAGAGAGTTGGTAAAGCAACAATCAGTCATAAATCAAGCAGTACCACAAAAGGACAGCAAGGCTCTTTCAGCTTACAAAATCAGATTTTGGGCAGAGAACTTATAACTCCCGATGAAGTGGGAAGGCTTGACAATGGGGAATGTATCTTGTTTATAAGAGGCTTAAAACCTTTTAAGTCAAAGAAGTACAACTATACAAAGCATCCGAGATATAAACAAACGGGTGATGCAAACGGGGAATTTATGTTTAAATTATCCGACTATAAAAAAGCAACGGAAAATGATAAGAATGATAACTTCAATCTCAATGATTATACCATTACCGAAGAGGACATCGTATTCCTTTCCAATGGGGAAAACAACATAAATTCAATTGATGAAGAAACATTATTAAAAATACAGGAGGAAAATCTATGAGAAACTTAACGAAAAATGAACTTAAAAATAAGAAAATGGCGAAAGTTTGGCGAGTTGTCGGCTCAACAGCCGTACTTATTATGACGGTATTCTGTATGAATGCCTTTGCAGCAGAAGCAGCAGGTGGCGGAGCAACTGCCATAACTACCGCAAAGAACTTGTTATCAAAAGCGGCTACCGCAGGCGGTGGTTTGTGGGCTGTGTGGGGTCTTGTTACCCTCGGTATGAGTATCAAGGACTCCAACGGACCCGGTATAGGTAATGCAATCTGGCAAATATTGGGTGGTGCGATTATTATCGCCGCTGGTGTGGCTATCGGGGCACTTGACCTTACAATGGCTACAAGCTGATAAATAGTAAGTTTTAGGCTCGGCTTTCGGGTCGAGCCTGTTGGGAGGTTAGATAATGAGCTTTATTGAGGTAATGCTTTCAGACCTTTGTAATCTCTCTTTAGGTGGTATATCGGACTCTTTGACAAAAACTTTGGCGGAGTACAATTCGGGAGCGAATGCGACCATTGTGGATTTGATGAAAAATTCGGTGTTTGCTATCGGAGCTTCGCTTTTAACGCTGTTTATGTTGCTTGAGCTTGTGGCTATGGTGAACAGAACAAGCGGTGGCGAAGGCGGACTTGGGAGTATCAAGTTGCCGGCACATATACTTATAAAGTTTGGTGTGTTTTCTATATTGTTTTGCAATATCCCGGCACTGCTTTCGGGAATTGAAAGTACTGCTGCTTCTATAGGTGCGAAGATGTTGGCACACGCAAACTTCGGGTTTGGTGTGGGTATATCGGAAACGCAAGTTGCATCAATGGCAACGGCAATAGATGGGCTTGGGTTCTTCAACAAAATATTTACTTATATAGTGGTTTTCGTGTGTTGGTTGTTTGTACATATCGTGGCGGGTATTGTAACGATTACTACGGCTTTCAGAATGTTTGAACTGTGGATAATGCTATTGCTTTCGCCTGTACCATTGGCAACTCTTGCAAGTCAGGACTTTAGACAAACAGCTATTAATTTCTTGAAGAGTTTTACAGCCGTTTGTTTGCAAGGTTCGGCTATTGTGGCTTGTTTTCTGATATATCAAGCACTTATGGCAAGCTTTGTACAGGCATACGACCCCACCACTATGGAAATAAGTAAGTTTATAAATTCCTTTTTGCTTCAAAACATCATATACACAGCTGTTTTGGCGGTGTCTGTATTTAGTAGCGGAAAGATAGTTAAGCAGATAATGGGGGCGGTGTAATGAGTATAGAGGTCAGAGTTCCCGAAGAGATAAAGAACTACAAGGAAAGCATAGTTGCGGGATTGTCTATCCGTCAGCTTGCTTGCGGAGCGATTGCTCTCGGATGTGGAATACCTACATTTTTGCTTTTGAAAAATATTGATAACGATATTGCCACTTACGCTACTATGGCGGTTACGGTTCCTGCGTTTTGTGTAGGATTTATCAAAAAAGGCGGATACACCTTTGAAAAATATATTGCCATAAAATTAAGGGCTATGTTTGGGCGGAACAAGCGTACTTATGAGACAAAAGGTAACGCACCGCCTATTGAGGTTGAGAGATACAGGGAAGAATGGCAGAAAATATTAAGTGATAGCGAAGAAATAAAGGATAAAGGAGTGAAGATACGTGTCAAAAAAGAGCGAGTTTCAAATAAAACAGCAAGAGAGTTTGAGGCTGTTGAAATCTCAACGAAAAGCGATGAGAGAAAGAGAAAAACAGCGTACAAGGCAATTAAAAATTCGCAGAGAGTCGGAAGAAAGAAGGAACAAAAAGAAGAAAAAGAAGCTTAAAGCGGAGGCATCGCCTAAAAGCTGTCAGGATACGCTGAAATATAGGTATATGTTTGAAAATGGTGTGTGTCAGGTGGGAGAGAATTTCTTTTCAAAGACCATTAAATTTAGCGACATAAACTATCAAGTTGCACAGAGAGATGAACAGATAGACATATTTTCGAGGTATTGCGAAATACTCAACTACTTCAGTCCGGAGATAAATGTGCAAATAACCGTACACAACAGGCGAATAGATATAGACGATTTCAAGAAAAATATGCTGTTTCCGATGAGAGATGACGGTAGGAACAATTTAAGAGTCGAATATAACACTATGCTTGAACAAAAGGCACTTCAAGGGCAGAACTCTATTGTAAGAGAGAAATACATAACCTTTGGAATAGAAGCCGATAATTATGATGTTGCGTATCCGGCACTTTTAAGAATTGAAACCGATGTCACCGGGCAATTAAAAGGACTTGGTTGCGATGTAATGAGTATATCGGGTGCAGAAAGACTTGAATATATGAATTCTATATTGAACCCTGCGGAACCTTTGAAATTCAGCTATAACGACCTTGTGGGAACGGGACTTTCTACAAAGGACTTCATTGCGCCTTACTACTTTGATTTTAAGCCTAACAGTAAGCAGACATATTTTGAATTTGGCGATTATTTTGGGCAAGTGCTTATGATAAAGAAGTTACCATCGGATTTATCGGATAAGCTGCTTAATGCTTTAGCGGAGATACCTTGTAATTCCACAATAAATATACATACCAACTCTATGGACAATGCCGGTGCTATTGAAATGGTAAAAACAAAACTTGCCTTTATGGAACAGGACAAAGCAAGCAGGCAGCAAAAACTTTTGCAACAGGGTACGGATCCCGATATGATACCACAGCACCTTAAAAGGCATTTGCAAGAGGCAAATATGCTTATTGACGATATGCAGAACAAGAACCAGAGGCTTTTTCAAGGCTCTGTAATTGTGTTTACATCAGCCAAAACCTATGAAGAATTGGAGGAGAATGTAGAGAAATTAAAGGGAAAGGCTCGTGCTTTTGGGTGTGAACTATCACCTATCGCCTGTGAACAGGAGGCAGGTTTAAATGCTACACTCCCTTTTGCGAAGAACGATATACAGATAAGAAGAACTCTGACGACGGCGGCACAGGCAATATTTATACCCTTTACAACACAGGAACTTTTTGATGCAGGTGGTATGTATTATGGGCTTAATGCTTTGTCAAGAAACCTTATTTTCTTTGACAGGAAGGCTCTTAAGAACCCTGCCGGCTATGTTTTGGGTAGTCCCGGTAGCGGTAAATCATTCTCGACAAAACGGTGTCTTGTGGATGTAATGCTTAATTCCGAAGATGATGAAGTCCTTATCGTAGATCCGGAAAGCGAGTACCTAACACTTGTTAGTAATTTTGGCGGTGAGATCATCAAAATATCAAATGATACGGACACTTATTTCAATCCATTGGATATTTCTGCTGAATATTCCGGTGGGGACGATGATGAGAATAAGGCGAATAATCCCTTATCTTTCAAGACCGAGTTTCTGTTTAGTTTTCTCGATGTAATCGTTACAAAGGAAAGCGGTATAGGATTATCGGGTGCGGAAAGAACATTGGTTGACCGTGTGCTTACTGACCTTTACAAGCAGTATTTTAAGAGACGGAATGCCGAAATGCCTACATTGGTGGATTTTTATAACGCTCTTGAAAAGTGCAGTATAAAGGAATTGCAGCAAGAAAAAGAAAACCTTTTAAAAGTTTTGGGGCTTTACACTTCAGGTTCCTTTAACCTTTTTGCACACAAGACAAATGTTAATGTAAACAGTCGTTTTGTTGTATTCGATATAAAGGAACTCGGAGATCAGCTTAAAACATTGGGTATGCTTGTAATACTCGACCAGATTTGGAACAGGGTTGTTTCAAACAGGCTTATTGGCAGAACTACTTGGATTGTAATTGATGAGGCTCACTTGCTTTTTAGTAATCCATTTTCCGCACAATTCCTTGCTTCATTATGGAAAAGAGCAAGAAAATATGGTGCTATATGTACAGGCATTACACAGAATATCGGGGATTTGCTTGAGAGCCAACTTGCAAGCAAGATGTTACAAAACAGTGATTATATTTTGATGCTTAATCAATCACCACAGGATAGAACGAAACTTGCGGAAATATTGAATATCAGTCCCACACAACTTAGTTTTGTGACAAATGCCAATCCCGGACAAGGTTTGCTGTTCGCAGGAAACAGTATTGTTCCTTTTGTGGATAAATTTCCTAATGATACAAAGCTTTACCGTATGATGACGACGAAACTAAGCGACATCCAAAGCTATAAAAACGAGGTGAATGCCGATGAAGGAAGTGATAAAGAAATTAGTTGAGGAAGAGCGAGAAGTTGTAAACAAAGAACAGGTTGCTGACGGCTTAAAGAAAGCCGTCAAGCAAGCCGAGGAAAAGGCAACTTATAGGGATTATTCGGGGAGAATACGGTTCGGGGAACATAAGGAAGTAACGATTGATTCGGTGCAAACAACCGGTTTTGAAAAGGTTGTTAAAGCAAAAAAGAAAGATAAGTTACGGGGAATTGTTAATGATAAGAAAACCTCTGTTATAAAGGAAAATGCAAGCACATCAGTTATTAAAGATGATGTTATAACAGATGTTGTTAAGTCCGACTACAATGGAAAGCCGTATAAATCACCTAAAAATAGTGATGTAGTAAAATCAGCAAGAAAAACAGGTATCATTAAGTCCAACGACAATAAGGCTATTATCAAAGATGAAAATATTGGTAACATCATAAAAAATGACATCAATACAAACAATCCGATAAATGTTGAAAATAAGCAAAATTCAACTAAAGGGATTTATCGAAAATCTTATAAAAATAAGCAAGCTAAAAATGATGTTAAAAGTACAACCATTCCAATTAATGAAAATAGGTATTCATCGGATATAAAAGAACTTTCAAACGAAGGTCTAATGATCAGCAACAGCCAAGAAAGTAATATTTCACAAACGAATGCCGATTATATTACTTCTCCCCTTTCTCAACCCGAATATAAAAATACTTTTTCAAAGGTTGTAAAGGAACGGCAAATATCTTTGGCTAAGAAAAATCTTGTTAAAGATAATACTAAAGCAGATACTGCAATAAACTATCGTTCAGACCTTGCCGAAGATAAGCTGAAATCCAACTCTGAAATGGTATCGGAGAATAAATTACCATTATCGGAAGATAGGCAAAATGAAACCTCATCTACATTCAAAAATATCGGTATAAGTAACCGAAACAAGAATTATAAAAAGAATAATAAGACTTTAATCGGTTTTACAAAGGATAAAATAAGCGGTACGATTCATTCGGCTATGGAAAATTCCGACGATGAAGCCCTACAAACAGCAGAAAAAGTTGCTACTGTCACCACCACAGCGATAAATATTCTAAAGCCCGAAAAAGCAAGAAGAAAAACTACTTTCGATAAAGCAAAAACAGCCGAGAATATAAAAAACTTAAGCATAAAGCAAGAATTTAAACAGGATATTGCTTCAAGTGTGAACTATGTTACGGGTGTTTCCAATAAGGCTTTGAAAGATGCCAGAAAGAATGTTATTTCAAATGTCAGGGATGATATTAAAAAATACGGTGAAGATGATTTAGGCTTTAAGGCAATGGACGATGTTATAACGACCGCAGAAACCGTAAGGGATGTAAAAAGAGCCTATACTGCAACAAAAAACAGCATCTATAAATCGGTAAATAGCGGTACTTCAACGATAAAAGCTATTAAAAATACACCACAAACAGCAAAAAATATTTATCAAAAAGTACAGGAAACAAAGCGTAAATTTAATGCTTACAAGATACTACAAACACGACAGCGTATAAACATTATTAAAAGCAAGGGGAAACAAGCAACTAAGAAAGTTGCGGATTTGCTTTTGAAATCGGCAAGAGATGTTGCCGTAAAAGCTGCTGCATTTTCTCTTGTGATTGTGATACTTATTGTTTCTATTTGCGGTGTTGTGGTTGGTGCTATCGGTAACTATATTTGGGATACTTCATCTGTTCTTGATACTACCAAAATAATCAAGTACATTTCAAGTCTTGATTACGATCAGCAAAGGAATTGGTTTGCAAAAGGTAAAACTGCGGTGGAAATAGCAAGTAAAAATGACAATTCAAGCGGCAAATCCTACAAATACATTTATGCCATTGCAAAGGATGTTCCTGCCGACCACTTCTTTTGGTATAAAACTGCCGATGATTTTGAAAGTGAAGGCATACACCCAAATGTAATGGTAACGGTGGGAGAAACTCCCGAGGGCGAAACAAAGAGACCGATATATTCGGGATTTAATGAATTTTACTATTCTTCCGATGAGTTTTTGGAGAATAATCGTTGGACGACGGAAGATTACAGAGCGGCACTTGCCTATATGCAAGTGAAATGTGAAAACTTAGGCTGGCTTGAAAGTCATATAGGGTTTGTAGGTGAAAACAAACTGAAACAAGAGGCAAGAACCCTTGTGGAATTTACTTATCAAATGCCCATCGTTGTCAGGACAATAGACGAAAATAGCGTTGAAACCTACAGTTCAAGCGAATATGAGGTTGAGGCAAGTTTTTCAAAAGATAAAACAAGCGAATATTACTATTTCGGCAGAAAATATTCCGTAAAGTACTTGATAGATAATGACATTCTAAAATTCAGTACCGATGAAGCAAAACAGAAAGAGCAAAAGGAACGGTTTTACTACACCTATAAATACGGTAATTATGCAGTTGCAGCTTTGTCCTTTCCGTTGGCATTACAAGACGGAGAAACTATCTCAAGCCGTATATCAAAGCACTTTGGTGAACAACTTTCACTTGTATATAAAGCACCTACACCAAACGATAATAAAACCGTATACGGTAAGGTGACAGGAAAGAAAACCACTCATTGGGCAACCGACCTATCTGCCGATGACGGAGACATTATAAAAGCACCTATGTCGGGGCTTTGTATTGCAAAACAGCGTGAGGGACGAGGATTTGAATACACTATTTCGAGTTCATACGAAGGAAGCGAATTCAAATATGACGGTCACGGCTATGTGGTAAAACTGTCGTGTTCAAGCGGTTCTTACATTCCCGAAGGCGTTCCGACTGTAGTTACTCAAGGTCAGGTTTTGGGAGTTGTGGCAAACAACATTGAAGTAAACAACATAGTTCCCAATTCCGAGAATGACACGGAAAATGAGGATATAATCGCAGATTGCCTATTCCCTTGCAGTACTTCAACAACTTATCACAACATAGGCGGAGATTACTTTGAAGAGTACACCACACCAAGCAAAAACCACCTACATATAGAACTTTACTCTTTACCTTGCAATTTTGCGGATAAAAAGAGCGTAAAAGAAAACATTTTAGCACCGGAATTATTTTTTGATTATTCAAGTGAGGAGGAAAATTAATGAAAACGGTAAACAAAAACAAAATATTAAAAGCCGTAGACGGCTACGATAAACGAATAGAAAAAATCAGAGAACAGCTTGAAAATCTTGAAAGCAAGAAAAACACGGTAATGCTTGAAAGTATGACCGATAAGCTAAAAGAGGCGGAGCTTTCCCTTGATGATTTTTTTAGACTGATGGACAAGGAAATAAGGGATAAGAAAAAGCCCGAGATTCGTCCCGAAATAAATAAGATGGGAGAACATAATCAATGAAAAAATTTTTATTAACTGTATTTTTTATAATTTCAACTGCCGGCAACATCTATGCAGCGGATATTGGAAGTGCCGTCAATTCCGCCGTTGAAAGATATGAAAGTGATGTCGATATAGATGAAGTTAATGCAGAAGAATTAAGCACAGCTTTAACGGATTATTTTGCAAAAGACATTAATGCAGGGTTTATAAGTAACGATTTACAGGTATTTGACAATGATAACAACGGCTTATACGATACCTTGAAAATCAACTATCTTTATACAGAAAGTGAAAATAAAGAGTTTATAAGATTTGTGGAAGATAATGAAAACCGCATTGCAAACAGCTTTAACGATTTAACTAACGAAGAAAAAGCAAAGGAAATATATAAATACTTTTGCAAAAATTTCAAGTATGATGATGAGTTGCATTACGACTTAAGACACTTATATAAGAAAAATTCCGGCACTTGCTGTTCATTATCCATAGCTTTTAAGCGAATTATGGATATTTGCGATATACCTTGCAAAATTGTGGTAAGTACAGATGGAAACCACGAGTGGAACAAGGTATTTATAAATAACGAATGGCAGAATATTGACATTGTGTACGGTATAAGCCTTTACGAAACAGGCTTTCCAAATGCCGAAATGAGGGGATATTTATTAAGTGATGAAAAGCTTAAAAAACTCGGCTATGAATTTACCGATTAGCACTTTATTTTTCCCAATTTTTATGGTATAATACTTGATATAAATCCACATAAAAGTAAGGTGAATTTAGTGTTTCGTGAAATGCGAAGAAGTAAACAGAAATTATTCGAAGATGAGTGCTACGCAATATTATCACAAGAAAAACGAGGCGTTTTATCGGTTTTAGGTGATGATGACTACCCTTACGGTATGCCCATAAATCATTATTATAATAAAGATGATGGAAAAATATATTTTCACGGTGGAAAATTTGGACACAAAATAGATGCAATGAAGAAACATAACAAAGTATCATTTTGTGTTTACGATCAAGGTTTCACAAAAGAAGGAGATTGGGCGTTAAATATTCGCAGTGTTATCGTATTCGGTAAAATAGAGTTTATTGAAGATTTTGACAGAACTATAGAAATATGTCGTCAGCTAAGCTACAAATTTACAGATGATGATAACTACATTGACGAAGAAATACGAAAGTTTGCAAAAGCCACCCTTGTTTTTGCCCTTGTTCCCGAACATATCTCGGGGAAAATCGTAAAAGAATCATAAAATTAAATAAACATAGCTATAGAGCAAGTTACCGACAATAACGGTGCTTGCTCTTTTTTATTTGAAAGGAGCGATTATATGACACAACTTAAACTTGTGGTTGCAGAAAAACCTTCTGTTGCCGCAACCATTGCCAAAGTTTTGGGAGTAAAAAACAGAAAGGATGGTTACATTGAGGGAAATGATTATATCGTGACTTGGTGTATCGGTCATTTGGTAGCTTTATCAATGCCCGATGCCTACGGTCAAGAATATAAAGATTGGAAGAAACTTCCGATTATCCCAGATAACTGGAAATATAATATTTTACCTGGCACAAAAAAGCAGTTTGAAGTAATAAAGAAGTTAATGCATCGCAGTGATGTAGAAAGCGTAGTATGTGCCACAGATGCCGGTCGTGAGGGTGAACTGATATTCAGACTTGTTTATAACGAAGCAAAATGTACCAAACCCATAGAAAGATTGTGGATCTCTTCCCTTGAAGATATTTCCATAAAGCAAGGCTTTCAAAACTTGCGTAGCGGTAAGGATTATGAATACTTGTATCAATCGGCACTGTGTAGAGAAAGAGCCGATTGGCTTGTGGGTATAAACGCATCAAGATATTTTACGGTTAAGAACAATCGAACTTTAAGTATCGGCAGAGTGCAGACACCAACATTAAATATGATTGTTGAAAGGGATACGGCAATAAACACCTTTACAAAGGGGTATTATTACACGGTGGATATTGAATGTAGTGAGTTTACGGCAAGCAGCGATAAATTTGAAGATAAGAATGAAGCAAAAAACTTGGCTCAAAGCATTTCTGTGGCAAAGATTATTTCCGTAAAAAAAGAAAAGAAATTTACCGCACCTCCAAAGCTATATGACCTTACCACTCTACAGCGTGAATCAAATAAGCACTTTGGTTTTACTGCTCAACAAACCCTTGATGTCGTACAGAAATTGTATGAGGCAAAGCTTGTAACATATCCCCGAACAGACAGCCGTTATCTTACGGAAGATATGGAGGGTACCGCTCTTGATGTAATTTTAAATATAAAAGATACCTTTGATTTTGAAACCGTTGATAGACCCGACATAAAGCCTGTGATGAATAATAAATATGTTACAGATCATCACGCTATCATTCCTACGGAAAACCTTAATAAAACGGCACTTTTAGGGCTAAAAGAGAACGATAAGAAAGTTTTAACGCTTATTTCGTTAAGATTACTTACGGCAACAGCACCAAAAGAAGAATACGAATTAACAAAGATAGTTGCCGAATGCGAAAACAACAAATTTACGGCAACAAACAAGAAAATCATAAACCACGGCTTTAAAGCAGTTGAAAAGCAGTATTTATCATCTGAAGAAAAAGATAATGCCGAATTTGGCAACATATCGGAAAATTCTGATTATAAGGTTACTTCAAAAGTAACGGAACACGAAACACAACCGCCAAAGGCTTATACCGAAGATACACTTCTTTCGGCTATGGAGAAAGCAGGAAAAAAGGATTTCAGCGAAGATGTTGAGCGTGTAGGTCTGGGAACACCCGCAACAAGAGCCGGCATTATTGAAACGCTTATAAAACGGGGTTATATAGAAAGGAAAAGCAAAAATCTAATTCCCACCGCTTTAGGTAAAGAGGTTATATCTTCTGTCCCCGATAAATTGAAATCCTCCGAAATGACTGTTGAATGGGAAAATGAACTTTCGCAGATTGCTAAAGGAAACTCGGATAGCAGCGGTTTTATGAAACAAGTTGAAGAGTTTGTCAGGGATATTGTAAAAGAGTGACAGCGAGGTTTGTTATGGATAATAAAGAAATAAATGCCGATAGCAATATAATTTTTAACGAGGAAATAAGCATCAATAAAGGCAAAATTTTAGCTAATACAGAAAAACCTAACCAAATCGACCGAATTCTTTCAAAAAAAGTTGAAATTGAACAAAACAAAGAAAATCAGCTTTTACCAGACAAACAAAAAGCTCAGACAAATATCGGAGGTGATAGCCGATGATGGAAGTTGTTTTGGGAATTTGCCTTGCTGTTTCCGTGGGCTTTAATATTGTTATTGCAATAATGTTTTGTCGTCAAAAAAATAAATATAAGGAACAAATAAAAGTGGCTTATTCCGAAGTGGGAAAATGCAACTCAAATTTCATCATTGAATATACACTTGAACAAGCCGAAAAAAACAAGATAAATTTAGGCAAGAAAGATAAAAAGGTATATATTTCCTACAACGATGAAACAATAAATTCTTTCCTAAATGATTGGTTTGGAATACTTAAAATCTTCCAAGCCGGAACCATCGATAACGAGGTATATCAAATGTTTTTAGATACTTACAGAAAAAAGATAAAGAAAAACAGAGAGGAAATTACACTTCCCTCTCCATAGCCTCTTTAACCGCACGAACAATAAAGGCATTTACGCTTTCACCGTTCTTGGCGGCGTGAGCGTAAATCTCAGCCTTTAAGCCCGATTTCTTGGGTACACGGAATTCTATGCGGTCAAGTTTTTCCTTGGTGTATTTGGTTACGGCTTTTGAGTGAGCCTGTGGAGAGTAAGTGTGAGATGCCATAAAAACAAATCCTTTCATAAATATATTTTAGTATATCATAATTTTGTGAATTTTGAATTATTTACAGTAAATTTTAAGAAATAAAAATATAAATTTCTATTGACTATACAATCGAATGTATAGTATAATGAGGGAGGTAAAATGTATGCGAGATAAGTATACCTATATCAGTGAACTTCTTTTGGATGAAGTGCAGAAGTTGACAAAGAACGGTCACAACTGGCTGAAGTTTCTTGAACAGACCGGCACACTTTACAAATACGGTTTTAAGGACAATCTTATAATAAACAGCCAAAGAGAAAATGCAACTATGTGTGCGGATTTTGATACTTGGACGAAAAAGCTCGGCTACCGTATCAAGCAAGGCACGAAGGGTATTCCCCTTTTAAGGGACAGCAACGGCAAGAAATATATAAGATATGTCTATGATGTCACCGACACGGTGAGAACACCTGATTCAAGAAATGTAGGACTTTGGACTGTGAAAGATGAGTACCGAAGAGCCGTGGCAGATGGGTTCAAGGCACACAACAATCTTTCGGGAAATGATAGTACCCTTGAGGGTCTTATTTCGGAAAGAGTTAAGAACTATCTTGACGAAAATATCGAAAAAGCTGTAAAGGAGCTTGAACTCTATAAGGAAAACTCTTTACTTGAAGATTACGACAGAGATAACCTTGAAGTCACTTTAAGGGAGATAGCCGAAGAAAGCATTGAAATAACCGTTTGCGGTCGTTGCGGTATAAATCGGGATTTTGACGAGTATTCTCTCAGAAACATTGGTGATTTCAATACCGTTGATACCATTACACAGCTTGGCGAGTTGGTAAGCAGCTGTTCGGAAATCGTACTGCGAGAAATCGAAAGAGAAGTTAAAAACTGTGAAAAGCACATTACGAAGGAGGAAAATTACTATGAAAGAGAAGATTATTCAAGGGATGAAGCACATTTACAGCGAGGAACAACAGAAGTGGTTGCCGGAGATAATGGAAGAAAACAATCTGACCTACAAGTTGAACAAAGCAACAATGACCTATCTTCCGATGTTGCAGACGGAAGAGGAAGAGGAGTACAACCTGACGAGTTGGGGCAGAAAGAGACTCAGCTACATAAAGGAGAACAAGCCGGGATACTATCAAAGACTGATGATACAGGGCTTGTGGGAACATCTGGTGAGCGTGGACAAGCAAGCAAACGAGATGGAAAACAACTTGATGAAGGAGATGAGCAAAGCCGAGGGGATAACCGAGGAATTGAAAGCCAAGGATCAAATGAGTTGGGTAGCACAGAGGAACAACCTCAAACAGAGAGTTCGAGAGATAGTGACGAACGAAGTAATATATCAATAAACAGCGATAAGGCAGAGGATTTTTCAAAGGAAAACTCTGCCTTTTCTAATGTTGTGGAAACTATTGAACTTGAAAAATACGAAAAAGGCGACAGACCCGGCACAGTCAAGGCAGTAGGTATGGCAACCTATCAAGAGGTTTTCGATAAGTTACAAGACCACCTTAAAAAGAGCGATATGCTTCCCGATGAATATTTTAAATTAAGCTATCGTGTGACAGAACCGCAAATGCCTTTACCGAAGGACGTAAGTTTTATCTGTAATACCGATTTTGGTGGCAGTGAGGGTATCTATGTAGATATTTACGCCAAATCAAGGGAATATCCGGAAGGTATGAAAGCGTTTGCCGTAGGAAAGACCCTTAACGAAGATTACAAAAGCTTTATGAGGATGGGAGTTATTGCCACAGAGTGCAGTCTTATGTTAAACGGTGGCGGTATGAAGCTTGAAAGAAATATAGTAATTGAACAAGCAGAAGAAAAGGTCGAGCAAAAATCGGAAGAAAAAGTTCCCGAAACAAAGGAAAAGACCGCCGTTGATGAATATAAAGAAAAGACCCTAAAAAGCTTTAATTCCATATCACCGTATGCAGAAAATACCGAATCGGAACTTGCTGACATTGAGGAAGATGCAAGAAATATCATAGCCGAGGCAACGGAAGATATGCCGATTGAAGTTGTGGATGTGGCAGTCTATGGCAGCCGTAGCCGAGGACTTGAAAACGAAAAATCCGATTTGGATATTGTTTTTGAATACAAGGGAGATGTCAGGGAAGATACCGTATTCAATATCTTGAATGAAAATTCAAAAGATTACTACGGTGTGGAGTTTGATTTCAATCCCATAAGAGCCGAAGAAACCGGAACACTTGAACAATACTTACCCGAGGCTGATAAATATCTTGAGCGTGAAGCAAAAAATCGTGCAAAGTCTGTGGAAATGAATATCATCGGGAATACGGTGTATAGATACATTCCGCAGAAACGATATAAGAAATTCCCCGGTGTAGACGGTATGGCAATATCGGAAAGGCTTTCTAACGAAGATATAAAGCACAGCGGCAAGATAAACGGTGACGGTACTGTAACAATAACATATTCCGCAAAAGATAAAGAAAAGGTTTTGCCTATATTCGACGAATATGCAAGACAGTCCGAGAATAAAGAAATAATCTTCCCCGATAACTCCATTGACTACGGTGAAATGGTTGAGTATGGCTACAAAGAGGACATTATGCACCCTTTAACAAAAGAGGTAGCACTTGACCTTTGGGAGAATAAAAATTTGCCTGTTTACAAGTTATATGAGGACAACACAGAAAGTCTTGTTGATAATGTTGAGGATATTCAAAATCATAAAGGAATATTTGGTATAGAAACAGTTGATTGGGACAGATACATAAAAAAAGAATCTGTTAAGGAAAAACAAAAGGGAATCGAAAGTAAGGAAGAAGAGCTTATACCTCAAAACCAAAAGAATTTTGAAACTACAGAAAAAGAGCTTGCACAAGATAAACTCATTGACGGAGTTTTACCCAAATCCATTGCCATTGCTTACATTTTAGAGGGTACAGGCTTTGAAAACGGAAAACATCGTGTAGCCGAACTTTACGAAAAGAATTTAACCAACAAAGAGCGTGCCGAGGTTATTAAAAAGGAATACGGCATAGGTGGCAGATATGACGGTAACAACCGTCCCAATGCCCTTGTTGGTACGCAGTCGGACAGTAAGGGTTTACAAATTGAGTGGAACGATGCGAACAGACAAAGGGTTAATAAATTGCTCACTTGGTCGCAGGTGGAAAAGATTATTGCGGAGTTGGTAGAAAAGGACGCATATATCACTCCCGAAGAAAAGGCACGCTACAACAAACATATAGAAACGGAAGCAAAAATTAAGCTGCTTACCGAGGGTGATGTGATAAATGTTGATGGCGACAAATTTACTGTTTTAGCGGTTGAAAATAGCCGAATAAAGGTTGAGTCACCTGAATTTGAAAATGATTTAAGCTATGTAGTGGGTGATAATCATTATATCAATAAATTCGGTCTTGAAAAGTACGGCTTTAATATTGAGGGAAAGACGGTTGAACAGACCGAAACCGCTAAAGAAGATACTACATATCGCTTTTTTAGAACAGGTAACGAAGGTGAACTGAAACTCATATTCCCGAATGATGAACATCATTTTACATCTGCAATCATTGATAAAGATGTGATTGATGTGGCTAATAAGATATACGAACAAGATGGAAAGACGGAGACATTCTTTTCAATGCTGTTAGCCTATGCAAAGACCGAAACCGTTGACGACAGCACCTTGTTCTATATGGATGCTAAAAATGAATACAACGACGGTATAGCACTTATGGAGGGATTTACCGATGAAGTCAGGGAAAAGCTTATAAGTTTTGCCGAAAATGAAGAGCAATCCTTAAGTTCTGAAGTTCAAGAGGAATCAACTGTTTCCGATATTGAATCCAACGATAAAGAACAAGAATTACAAGTTGGGGATAAGTTCACGGACCTTAGAAACGGTGAAATTTGCGAGGTTGTATCTCTCACGGGTGCTATTCCTTGGCAGACGGATATGTGTGCCATAAAGCGTAGCCGTGGTTATTACGAGATAACCGAGGATATAAGCTTTGATGAGTTGTTGAACTCCGAAAGATTTCAGCGTTACACGGAAACCACTCAAAAGGCAGAGCCTATCAACATACCATTTTTTGAAAACATTGACCTCAATAGTGTTGACAGCATTTACATAGAGCGAGGAGTAAGCACATACAAGGGTGGTATAGACAGCAACGGTCACGAAGCAAAGGATAATTACAGCTACAAAAAAGATACCTTTACTTTATATTCCTCCGATGACAAGACAAAAATATGGACGAGCGAGCCCTCCAGCAATATGTTTGATGATTACTATGACGAGGTATACAACAACGATTTAGATGGGGAAATAGCCCTTGCAAACAAGATATATAAATATTTAGACCGTGCCTACGATTATTCGATAGTAGCATACAAGGATGGCGAAAAACAGTACATAAATGCAGATGTTGACGACATTACCAATTATCTTGAAAAGGCACTAATCACCGATTACACAAGAGGCGAATTCGATGATGAACCGGACTTTACAAATCCCGAAAGTATCGGAGTTGCATATACGACCGTAGATGATGAAAACGGCATTGAACACACCATAGAAGCTACCGTAAATCTTGAAAAGCAAGAGATAAGCAAGTATCTTGATAACACAAAGGTTTATACCGAAGCCTACGGCAGTAAATGGGATTTTCTAAAGTGTCTTGAAGGTATTAATTTCGATGACTTAACCGAAGTAACGGACGAAATGTGGACTAAATATAATGAAGTTCATAAAAGCACGGAAGTAGCAAACTCTTCCGAAAAGCCCACAAACTTCACCTTTACGGAAGAAAATATGAATGTCGGCTCACCCAAAGAGCTATTTCAAGCCAATATTGAAGCTATAAAAATGCTTAAAAAGCTTGAAAGCGAAAATGCACAAGCCACTCAGGAACAGCAAGCAGTTCTTGCCAAATATATGGGCTGGGGAGGATTGGCGGATGCATTCGACCCTCATAAAGACAGTTGGAGCAAGGAGTACAACGAATTAAAGGAGCTTTTGACATACGAGGAATACAATTCCGCAAGAGCTACCGTTTTAAATTCTCATTTCACTTCTCCCACAATCATACAGGCAATGTACAAAGGGCTTGAACAGCTTGGCTTTGACGGTGGCAATATTTTAGAGCCGTCTATGGGTATAGGTAACTTTTTCGGTGCTATGCCTAAAGCTATGCAAGAAAACAGTAAGTTGTACGGTGTGGAACTTGATGACCTAACGGGAAGAATTGCAAAACAGCTTTATCCCGGTGCCAATATACAGATAAAGGGATTTCAGAAAACAGCTTTTAATTCAAACTCATTTGATGTAGCAGTCGGCAATGTACCATTTGGTACAAATAAGATATACGACAGTGAAATACAATCCCACGACCTTATACACGACTATTTCTTTAAAAAGGCTCTCGATAAAGTACACCCCGGCGGTATAGTTGCCTTTGTGACCTCAATGGGAACGATGGACAAGGCAAACGAGGGTGTGCGTAAATATCTTGCAGAGCGTGCGGAACTTGTAGGAGCTGTCAGACTGCCGGATACAGCCTTTAAAAACGCAAACACAAGTGTAACAAGTGACATAATTTTCCTCAAAAAGCGTGATACTGTTCTTGATTTTGAAAAGAACCCTGAAAAACAGCCCGATTGGGTCGGTACACAAGAAAATCAAGAAGGATATGTTGTAAATGCTTACTTTGCCACACATCCCGAAATGATTGTCGGTGAGATGGTAGAAGAAAGCGGACCTTACGGCAATAGGCTTGTTTGTAAGCCCAAGGAAGGCGATTTTAAAGAACAATTAAACGCTGCCATAAGTAACCTGCAAGGCACATTTGAACGTGACGAACAAGCAAACAGTGTTGAGGAAGAAATAGACCCCGAATTTACACAGGTTAGTTATGAAGGACACAGAAATTTCTGCTATTGTGTAATTGATGATAAAGTTTACTTCCGTGAAAACGAGATGATGATACCGCAAGAACTTGAGGGAAAAAGGCTTGAAAGAATGAAAGGACTTATAGATGTCAGTACCATTTTACAAAAGGTAATCCGCCTACAGCGTGAGGGATATTCAGACGAAGATATAAAAGCGGCACAAAATAAGCTAAACACGGTTTATGAGGACTTCACAAAGAAACATGGACTTATAAACAGCGATGCCAATTTAAACCTTTTCAAAGATGACGACACAAGCGAACTTATCGCCTCTCTTGAAAATTTGGACGATGACGGAAACCTTGTTGGAAAGTCCGATATTTTCACAAAACGAACCATAATCCCTTATATTGCACCTACACACGCAGACACGGTAAGCGATACCCTTACAATAAGCATATCCGAAAAGGCAAAAGTTGACCTTGAATATATGTCACAGCTTTGTGGAAAGGATAAGGCTACTATTCTTGAAGAAATGAAAGGAGTGATATTTGAAAATCCGGTCAACGGCAGATACGAAACCGCCGATGAGTATTTATCGGGAGATATTCGTGAAAAGCTCCGTTTAGCAGAGTTAATGGCAGAAAACAACGACAATTTTGCTATAAATGTTGAAGCACTGAAAGAGGTTATGCCCGAAGACCTAAAGCCCTCCGAAATATCGGTACAATTATGTTCTACTTGGATACCCGTAAAATACTACGAGCAGTTTATGTACGAACTTTTGGACACACCTAACCGTTGTAAAAGCAATAGTTGGTATGCAAACACAGACCCTTTTTCAACCTACAACAGCCAAACAATAAGTATACAGTTTGACGAAAGAACCGCCACCTACGGTATATCAAACAAGGGTTCATCAAGGGCAGACAGCTACAACATAAAGGCAAATCAAACCTACGGAACAAGCCGTGTTAATGCCTACAAGATACTTGAAGATACTCTCAACAACAAGATAATCACCGTCAAAGACTATGTGGAAGATGCCGAGGGCAAGAAGCACGCTGTAGTAAACCAAAAAGAAACCCTGCTTGCACAGGAAAAGCAGAATGAAATAAAAGAAAAGTTCAAGGAATGGATATGGGAAGATCCTGACAGAGCCGAAGATTTATGCCGTATCTACAATGACAAATTTAATTCCATTCGCCCAAGGGAATACGACGGCAGTCATATAAACTTTGTGGGAATGAACCCCGAAATAAAGCTCCGTCCTCATCAACTGAATGCCATAGCCCATACACTTTATGGCGGTAACACCTTGCTTGCCCACTCCGTTGGTGCAGGAAAGACATTTGAGGCTGTCGCAAGTGCAATGGAGGCAAAAAGGCTTGGACTTTGCCATAAATCTCTTATATGCGTACCAAAACACATAGTAAATCAGTTCGGTAAAGAGTTCTTACAACTCTACCCCAACGCAAACATTCTTGTGGCAAGCGAAAAGGACTTTCAAAAGAAGAACCGTAGAAGATTTTTCAGCCGTGTAGCAACGGGCAATTATGATGCCGTCATCATAAGTCATTCACAGCTTGAAAAGCTCCCCATCTCTCCCGAACGCCGCATTGACTATGTACAAAATCAGATAGAGGAAATAACCTCGGCACTTGACGATATGCGTAAAATGGAGGGCAAGCGTGGCTTTACAGTTAAACAGCTCGAAACGGAAAAAGCCAATCTTGAAACGAAACTTGAAAAACTTATAAACGAAGAGAAGTACGATACCAACATTTTCTTTGAAGATATGGGCTTTGATAAGATGTTTATAGACGAGGCACATATGTTCAAGAACCGCCAATTTATCACAAAAATGGGCAGAAATGTATCGGGTATAAACGCAAGTTCAGCTTCCCAAAGAGCC
Source organism: Clostridiales bacterium UBA3680 (assembly GCA_002372875.1). Classification (GTDB taxonomy): domain Bacteria; phylum Bacillota; class Clostridia; order Lachnospirales; family CAG-274; genus UBA3680. The sequence continues at coordinate 4,933 of DFJD01000007.1, read as the reverse complement.
ACAGACCTTGCAATGAAGGTCCAATACATGGACGAGATAACCGGCAACAGAGGCTCCGTCTTTATGACGGGAACGCCCGAAATTACACCGTATCTATAACGGCAAACGTTGATGTTTACAGCGCTTGCCGTTTTTATTTTTTTGTTTAAATACTGAAATGAATATCAATTCCGTCTGTGTCTGATATGTAGATAACATCTATCATCGTCATAGCCACTTCGTGCCTTTCGTGTACCGAAAGACTATCCCAATTCTTCAAAGGCTCGGTCAGCGGCGAAGTATCTATCTTCTTATGCTTTCTTGTCTGATTTCTCATACTTTCTTCAAGTGCAGCCTTTTTAGTGTGCAGTTCCTTAATACGCTTGTTGATATAATCGAAAACCACATCATCGGCATTGGCAAGTTTATCCAAAAGGCTACTTATTTCTGTATCAAGCCTTATTATATCCGCCTTAATGCTTTCGGTCTTGCTGTCGGGCTTTTCGCTTTCTTTTTTGGCTATTTCAAGCTGTTCGATACGCTCTTTCATAGCCTTGAAAACTGCATTTTCCACTTCATCGGGTTTAATTTTCTTTCGTTGAGATACACAACCGTTTGCTTTATAATAGCCCGAATCAATGTAGTAGCGGTGCAATATTGTCTGACTTGTATTCCACGAATAAGTGATATTAAGCGCATAGCCGCAATGCGTACACTTTGTAAGACCGATAAGCCAAGAATTTAATGCTTCACGGTTATGCGGTATGCGTTGGTTATGACTTTTCTTATCCTGCACGGCAAGCCATACGCTCGAATCCACAAGTCCCTCGTGATAAGCAACTTTTATAAATTTACTCCCGTCTGCGTTTGTGTGCCAGAACAAGCCGTGAACAGAATCATAGGCTTCAATATCGTCTATCATCTCATAGCCGAGAGAAGAAAAATACTGATATACATCTTTATCGGCTCTTACATACAAGGGATTGCGAAGTATGCAAGACACTTGACTTCTATCGAGATTTTGTTTTCTCTTTTTAGACGATTGAGTAATGCAATCTACATTGTTTTCTCTGAAATAATCAATCACATCTTTTAATGAAGTACCATTGTGCTGATAAATATCGTAAGCGATCTTTACCGCCTCTGCCTGCGGTGACGGCACAAGCACCGAACCTGTTTTGCCGTTGATGGTTCTTCTTTCGGGAACAAAGCCGTAATAAACTTTTCCGCCTTGATAAAAGCCTGTTTCTCTTGCCTTTGTGTTATATGCGTCTGCCACTCTTGCTGCTATCGTTTCACGTTCAAACTCGGCAAAGTTAAGAAGATTATTACGCATCATACGCCCTTCTTTTGTAGCGGTATTAAATGGCTCCGTAAGGGAAAATACGCTTATGCCCAAATTGTCAAGTTCATTTGTGATGTTAAGATATTCACGCATATTTCGGCTGAAACGGTCATACTTTTTCACGATAATTTTTGCAATCAATCCCTCTTTTGCATCGCTCATCATCTGCATAAATGCAGGGCGATGGATTGCATCCTTGCCGCTTTTTCCGTCATCACAATAGATACGATAGTTTTCATCCTTGCCCACATATTTTATACACTCTGCTTTCTGTGCATCAATGGAAAGTGAATTGTTGTCCTTGTCTTTATCGCTGACCGAACGGCGCACATAGATAGCTGTTATCTTGTAATCTGATATTTTATTTTTTGTTTTCTTCATATAAAATCGTCCTTTCTAAATCTTTAAATTAAATAGCATAGAAAAGCCGATTTTGTACTACACATACAGTATAGCATAATCGGCTTTCATCTTCAAGAAAATTTTCAGCTTGCCTTTTTTATAGTTGGCTTGCTCAAAAGATCATACAGCGTATTTATTTTCTGCTGCTTTATGACCTCCGAAACCTTATCGGGTAAAGTGATTTTTACTTTTAAATTTTCCCCCATTTAAAGTTCCCCCCCTTCTTAATTTTTTAGCCTTTATTTTTTATCCCATAAGATAGTACACAAATGTGTCGTATCTTAAATACAATAATACTACACATTTGTGTCTTTGTCAAGTATAAATTTTAAAAATCTTTACATATTTGTGTCTGTGTGTTATGATATGTTTATAAGAAAAATTATTACGAAGTGGGGTTGAATGAAATGACGATAGGCGAAAAGATAAAAGCGTTCCGATTATACAGAGGTATGTCACAAAATCAGCTTGCCGATGCTTGTGGAATTATCTCGGCTACGATTAGAAAATATGAGCTGGGCATAAGAAATCCCAAGCCCGACCAATTAAAAAAGATCGCCGCAGGCCTACAAGTTTCCGACAGCGTATTTTATGAATTTGAAATATCTACCGCGGGGGAAGTTGCCGCTTTGCTTTTTATGCTTGACAATGCAATAGATATGGAACTATTTGAAACAGAAGATAATGTTGCTTTGAAATTTAAAGACGGGTTTTTAAAGAAGTTTATGCGGGAATGGTTCGCTGCAAAGAACAAGACCGCGGAGATCAAATCTGATATGGAAAAGGTTGACAATGACGAAGCGAAAACCGCCATTGAAGATAAGGCAAACGAGTATTACAATTCTTACAAGACAGCCGCTTTGGATAATCCCGCCGTTGTGAAAAAAAGTACGGAGGGTATCGTCATAAAAAATTATGCGGCTTTCCTCGACGAAGAATAATGCAATTCGCCGTTTCTTGTGCGCTGAAAGCCACAGCTTGTGGGGCTGTGGCATCAGCTGAAACGGGTATTTATTTTTTTATAAAATGCTCATTTTTTAAGTCTAATTTTTAAGAAGAGGAACCACAGCACTTGGACGCCCACGTTGATATTTTGGAATTGTGAAAATCACAAATTTCCAAAACACCCCCATACAGGCTTGCCAAGTGCTAAAAATCAAAAGTGACCTTTCGATTTTCATATTTTGGGAATTCCCAAACCCTTTTATAAACGCTGCATTAAAAATATCATTTTTTAAAAAAAATGATCTATTTTATGAACAAATCATTTGTATTTACATCCCGCACACAAAAAACAGACGGCACATTTTACCGTGCCGCCTGTTTATGAAAAGAACGTGAATCAAATGATCAGTTCATTTGATTTAATTTTTACCGAAAAGGTCGTTAAAACTTTCCTTATCGGATTTACCGTTATCGCCGCCGAAGATAAGGCCGCTTATTGTAATAACATCTTCATTTTTTAATTCCGTGATTTTTAAATCGGGTTTTTCGTACTTAGTCATTAGTCAAGCACCTCCTCAACTTCAACCGTTTCGGTTTCGGGAACTTCTGCTTCTTCCTTATCGGGTTCGTCAGCCTGTTCTTCCGTTTTCTGTATTTCTTCGGTCACTTCTGATGTTTCTTCAGTATCTGTGTCGTCATTTGCCTGCGCTTCTGTGCCTTCAAGTGCGATCTCTTCAACCGACTCAACACTCATAGGTGTAACCTCGTTTGATGTACCAAGCTGTGCAAGTGAATAGATCTCGGTCTTGCCTGTTTCTTCTATGCCGTTAAGGTCGATAGAATAAGGTGTTACCTTTATTTCTGTTCCTGCCTCTGCAATATCGTCTATTGTGAAAGAGTAAACATATTTTGCGCCTTCGAAATCGCCTGCTGCAAACTGTGAACCCTCTACCGACGAATAAACGGTATTTGTGCTTCTGCGTACCTGCTTGCCGTCAACTTCAAAGATAAAGCCGACTTCTTTATATCTGAGGCTGTCAATACCTGCCGTAAACATAATGCCGTTGTTTTCAACTGCGTTAGCTTTTACGGAAACGGGCTGTGCCTTTTCTGTTTCTTCTGCTATATCTTTTGCAAGCTGATTTACTATATCGTCAAGAACTTCCTTATTTTCGGCAAAGCTCTTTGATTGGTCATAAGAAGTGCTGTCAATGGCTGAAATTGCATCTGCAACAAGATCGTCTATCTTGTCGCCCTTGCCGAACTTAGCCATAGCGTTGGCTGCTGTCTTTGCAGATTCTTTATATCCGTCAAACAAAGCTGCTACCTGTGCTTTTAACTCTTCTTCTGCCTTTTGTGCCGCCTCTTCGGCTGTTTTCTGTGCTTCCGCTGCCTTAGCTGCCTTTTCCTCGGCCTCTGCCTTTGCTGCTTCTGCTTTGGCTGCCTTATCCTCGGCTTCTGCCTTAGCTGCTTGTGCCGCTTCTGCCGCCGCTTTCTGTGCATTGGCTTCGTTCTCGGCTGCCTGCTGTGCTGCTGTTGCTGCATCTGCGGCTGCCTTTTGTGCAGCGGCTTCTTCTCTTGCTGCCGCTAATTCCTGTGCATTGGCTTGTGCATCCTTTTCAAGGTCTGCGATCTTAGCTTCTGCTTCATTGGCTGCTGCCTGTGCTTTTTCGGCTGCGGCTTTCTGTGCATCGGCCTCTGCCTGTGCCGCTTCTGCGGCTTTGTTAGCTGCTTCTGCTGCCTTGTCGGCTGCGGCTGCTTCTGCTTTTGCCTTGTCGGCTGCTTCATTGGCTGCTGCTGCGGCTGCTTTTGCTGCATCTGCTGCGGCTTTCTGTGCGTTGGCATCGTCTTCTGCTGCTTTTTGAGCTTCTTCTGCCGCTGCCTTTGCTGTTTCCGCTTCTGCCTTTGCTGCTTCGGCTGCCTGTTTAGCTGCTTCGGCTTCTTCCTTGGCTGCTACAGCTTCGTTCTTTGCTGCTACAGCTTCGGCTGCCTTTGCTTCGGCTGCTTCCTTAGCTGCTTCTGCTGCTTCTTTTGCAGTTATGGCATCTTCTTTATCCTTTATTGCCTGATCTGCGATTGCTTTTTGATTTGCTGCTTCCGTCTCTGCGGCTTCTTTTGCTGCAAGGGCATCTTCCGCTGCTTTTTTCTGTGCGGCTGCTTCACTCTCTGCGGCTTCTTTTGCTGCAAGGGCATCTTCCGCTGCCTTTTTCTGTGAAGCGGCTTCTGTTCTTGCTGCTGCTAATTCTTCCGCATTGGCTGTTG
>DFJD01000049.1 GCA_002372875.1 Clostridiales bacterium UBA3680 | reverse complement strand
AGTGAATTAATCAGTGCTTCCTATAGTAATTTTTTGAATTTATTGCTTTTGGGGGAAATATGAAAAAAACAATTAAGCATATATGTACACTTATAATGATTCTTCTTGCTTTTGTAGGTTGTTCCACACCCGAAGAGGTTAAAAAAGAAGCGGACGATCGCCTGCAGCAATACTCACCTATGTTTGAAGAAAAAGTTCGCTTGATATACGGCAATGAAGCAAAACTCGAAAATATAGAGTGCCCTACCCTAATGCATATAGGCTCGCCCGTGCCCGACGTTACTCACTCGGCAAGCAAAACCTTGACAGCAAAGCTGAAATATAAGGGTGCTTCATACGATGCCTATTACGACCCCGTTACCGATACGCTCTACGATACGATTTATGCGGACGAAATATGCAATTTTCTTCTTGATTGCCTGCCCATAGATAAAAGCCAAGTTTTATTTTCAAAGTATACCGATGCTTCGTTTGAAACACCGTTCTTTGAAGCGGGCACCGATACCTTCGAAAAAGCGGCCTTGCAGAAAAACAGCCTTCTTTTTAACATAATCACAAAAGAAGATCTAAGTGCTTTTAAAGACTATGATTTTTCCGAATTGCCCGTTTTTAAGACCTTAAATGATGCGGAAATGTTTTGCTCCTTTACCGTGGTGTCAATAAAAGACGAGTCACAATTGTCAACACTAAAAGGTAAAATACATGAGCTTGACTTTTCAACAGAGGGTCACCCTAATATATATGTAAGTGAGACCAGAACATTTGAAGATGTGTTCAAACAATGCCATATACAAAGCAGTTTGAAAATGTATTATCCCATGGTAGACGGTAAAAAAGGTGAGTTAAGAGTAAGATATAATGAGTAATAAAAGAGGCTGTGAAAAAACAGATCATGTCTTTTCACAGCCCTTTTTACACTCATTATCGATTAAAATATGCTTTTCCACAGTTATGTAATGGTATTTAAATTTTTCTTGTCGTAAAATTCTTCTATCACTTTCCCAATATTCACTGAAATATCATTGTCTATATAGGAATAATTTCTTTTCGATTCTGTTGCCTTTATAAAAGCTACAAGCTCATATCGAATACCTTCCCCTTCAAGTTGATAAAAGTATCGTTTGTTTTCGCTTGAATTTTCGTATCTTATTTCAAAATAATCCGTTTTCCACCATGGAGCCGGCACATATATATATCCCTTTGTTCCGGAAATGATCAATTCACCTTCGGATTTTACACCGCGACCAACCTTTACGGTTGCCACTCCTTTTTCATATTGAAATGTAATATGAGTGAAAAGATCGTATAATCCATTTCCGTCAAGAAAATAGGAGGATATATGATGAGAGGTATAATCAACTCCCATAAGCTGGAATATAGGCAACATAGCTGTCGGACCCCAACCGCAGATACTGTTCCATGCAGTCGGTATATCCGAACTTGATACTTCCCGAATGCTTGTGCAAGTTGCATCAACAGACACTATTTTGCCTATTTTACCGCCCTTTGCAATAAGCATAAGTCTGTCGTATGCCGTTGCGTAAGCGGTTTTTATGGCATCCATCAAAACAAGGTTGTTGTTTTTGGCCAGGTCAAACAATTCAGATATATGGGAAGCTCTAATCGCTATCGGTGATTCACAGATAACATGCTTCCCCTTTTCCAATGCGTGTTTTATTTGCCGATAATGATCGGCAGGGTTTGAAATAATATAAACAGCATCGCTTGCACCAAGCAGTTGGTCATAGCTTTCAAACCTTTGTAAATGAGCGATAGGGGGTGTTAAGGTGTCTGTTTCGGCAAAAATACCAACAAGTTCTATTCCGTTTACTACCTTACTTTCGGCAACATATTTTGCAAGAATGTTGCTTTCTTTTCCTCCCACAAGGCCTAATCTTATTTTATGTTCGGATGTCCTTATTTCCGAACTTGATACACCTTCTGTGCGGTCAAGATAAACAACCTTACAATATTCTTTTAAATAATCGAACTTCCCTGTCCAATCGGAACCAACGGTAAATATATCAACATCATGTCTTCGAATGTCGTCTATCTTTTGCCCCTCATACTCTTCAACAATTATTTCATCGGGAATTCCTGTGCTTTTAACGGCTTCGATTCGTTCCATCAAAGACTGCTGAACATTTATCTTTCCGCGACTTTTATCGTAATCGTCTGAAGTTATGCCTACGATCAAGTAATCTCCAAGAGCTTTTGCGCGTTTCAAAAGTCTTATATGTCCATGATGAAGGAAATCGTAAGTCCCGTAAGTGATTACCCTGATCGGCTTTTTCTTATTCATTGAGATTTTCTTTCATATGAATTTGCTTTGCAAGAAGCAAGTCGTTAACAGAATCTACTTCTGTCCATTCGTAATTGGATATATCGGTATAATAAAGACGGAAATTATGTTTGAAAATCAGCTGAACAAGAGCGTTTTCATACCACTGGTCGTAAAAACCTTCTTCGATCATATTGTTCATTTCCTTTCGCATCAAGAGCGAACTTTCTCTGTCAAGTTTGGTAACTCCGGCATATTCACCGTAGTACGAATTCAGATCCTTGCTCATAACCAAAACCTGTTCCCCCGACACCTCAACATTATAATCACCATCGGTTTTAATGGAACTGTCAACAAGAACTGTAGCTCTGTCAACGGGCTTACAAAGGACTTCTTTTATAAGTTCATCGGACATAACAATATCTCCGTCTATTAAAACAAGATTATCCGTATCCATATGAGATTGTGCAAACCAAAGCGAAGCTATGGAATTTGTCGCCTCATAGAAAGGATTATACACAAATGTTACTCCTGATACCTGTTCTTCAATTGCTCTGTGCATATGCCCTGTAACAACGACAATATCCGCTTCTTTGTCGTGTTTTTTTATTAAAGCTACCATTCTTTGAAGCAGTGTTGTATCTTCGTCGAGTTTATACATAGATTTTGGATGTTTTAAAGTAAGCGGTTGTAATCTTGTACCTTTTCCCGCAACCATAAATATGTATTTCACAGTTTACGCCTCCTCTATATTGCTTTCGCTGTTTTGCCACATTATTAAACCCAATCTCATAAGTTTTTCCTCCGTTGGAAATGTAATATCTATACCGAATTTTTTAGCTGTTTTTACTATGTTTACACCGGTTGCCTCTAACGGACTTCTGGACATGTAAGGATTGTTGCATCTGTCCTTTCCGCAACCGCCCTTACAAAGCTTACAGGAGCCTGCTCCAAAGGATATTGCGGTGGACATATTGTGATTGTAACACCACTTTTCAAGCTGCAGCAATGTTTTATGAAGTGTAATACTTGACTCGGTACGGATACTTTCAAACTGTACATTGTTTTTTACATCAAAGGTAAACCAAACAAACAATCCGATGTCGTATTCCGAAAACATCTTCGGATAATCAATATCGGGAAGATTGGGCGGACATCTCCAGTTACGCCCATATTTACCGCAGTAGAAGCAGTTCATTTTCACACATTCTTCAAAAACCGCTTCTTTTGGAATCATAAAAACCGCCTGAGCTGTTGGAGCAATTTCATGAAGATATGATATTATTTTGTTTTTATCTTGTTGCTCCATTATGTTTATCCCACCTTGTCGATGTCCGTTAAAGCCTCTATAAAACGTTGCATATATTCCTTTTCACCGGTAGATACTCTTAAGCATTTTCCGTATTCGCCCAGGTTATTATATGACTTGACCAGAATTTTCTTTTTTTCATACATCAAAGATACGATTTTGTCCGCATCAAGATGTTTTGGCTTTACAAATATGAAATTTCCCTCACGAGCACTTACGATATAATTTTTTTCTTTAAGAGTATCTATAAGATACTGCTTTCCTTCGAGCTGTTTTTTTATTATGGAATCAAGAAGACCTTCTTTTTCCAATATACGTTGAGCAAACAACATGGCAATGGCATTTGTGTTGTGTGGAGTACAAAGGTGGCTCACAGTCTTGATATCCTCGGGTTGTCCCACAACATAGCCAAGGCGAAGTCCTGCTAAAGAAAATAATTTTGAAAAAGTACGAACAACGAAAACATGGGGATTTTCCAAAGCAGCTTTTATAAATGTATTGTTGTAGAAGTACATATACGCTTCATCTATCATAACAGTGATGCAGTGCTGTTTTGCCGCGGCAAAAATCCTTTCAAACTCCTCATTGGAATATGCATTTCCGATAGGATTGTTGGGGTTTAGTAAAACCAAAAGCTGAGTGTTGTCTGAAAGAGAAGCAATTATATTATCTATCGAAACCGTTAGATCTTCATTATATTTAACGGGTTTAAATACTCTGCCGTACATCTTTGCATACACTTCATACATGGCGTATGAAGGGGTTACACCGACAATCTCTCCTCCAACATTGGTATAAGCTTCAATAATATGTCTTATACCTTCGGATGAACCGTTAACAAGACAAATGTTTTCTCTTTTTATGTTCAAAAAATTAGCCAAACACATTTCAAAAGGCTCAGTTTCGGGATACTGTGATACCATGTTCGGAGTGATCTCCGCCGTGACTTCTTTTACAAAATCTTCCGGCAGACCTCCGGGATTTTCATTCAGATCCAATCGCAGGAATGCTTTTCTGTTGTTTTGATATGTTATTCGTTCGAGATTTTTAATATTTTCATCAATATAGTACATAATTGTTTTCCTCCGATTTTGTGTGGTTTAAAATTTCCGAAATATTTTAGGAAACACTGATCAATTAATCAGTGCTTCCTTTATTTTCTCAATCCTCAATAAATCCCGGAATGTTTTCATATCCGCCCTTTGCCTTTGCCATTTCGTCTATGGTAACGAGTTGGTAGCCCATTTCTCTGAGTTTTGGGATAGCTCTTACCATAGCTCTTGCGGTGGTTTCGTGAAGGTCGTGCATAAGAATGACCTGTCCGTCTTTGACGTTGTTTATAACGTAGTTATAAACATATCCTTCGTCTTTATATTTCCAATCCAATGTGTCCACGTTCCAGTTAAACCATGGAATATTTGTTACCGAACGCACCGTTGCGCCTACCGAACCGTAGGGAGGCCGTCCTATTCGAGGATATTCCCCCGAGGCGGCGTAAACCGCGTTGGAATTTTTGTTTATTTCCTGTTTGATTTCGTAGGGACTGAGTTTGCTCAGTTCTTTGTGAGAATAACTGTGGTTTCCTATTTGACAGCCCGCATCTACCGCAAGCTTTACAAGTTCGGGATTTGCCTCCACCATATATCCCACAACAAAAAATGTAGCTCTGCCGTCTGCCTGTTTAAGAGCGTTTACTATAAGCTCCGTGGAACCTTTTCTCGGCCCATCGTCAAATGTAAGCGCTATCATAGGCTTAGAGGGGTCCACCGTGTGTACGTGCGTGGTAGTTTCCGTTTCCTCCTCCCGATTTACGCTTTTTTTGAAGGGAATATATTTTTTTATGTGTATGTTTTCCACAATATCTTCGGGAGCTTCACAGTTTGGGTAGATATTCAGCCCGAACAGGGAACTGTTTTTTGAAACAATATATTTGTTCAGCCTTTCGTAGGGAACGGCTATTTTAACGGTTTCCACACTTTTGTCGCCTCTTTGCGAGGAATCGAGTCGAAATATTACGGCATTGCTCGTAAGAGTGAAATCGTTAAAAAAATCCTCCTTAAGGTTCATATCCTCGTGAAAATCCATATCGGAATAAACGGAGGAATACTCGGGCATATCCGACATATAATCGGTACAAAATTTTATAAGCTCGTCACGGTAGTTACCTTGTAAAAATGAATCGAGCCCATTTTCGGTATTGCCGTCCGTAATTATATCTCCGATATCGGATATTTTATTTTCAAAAGATAAAACCGAGCCTGCCATACTTTCCTTTATGCACAGCCCCAAAACATCGGCTATATCTTTAACATCTATGTATTTCAGTCCGTTTACTGTATATGTTGTTGCCTCCTTTACTCTGTCGTCACAGATAAGATAGGAGGTTATTTTCATACATTCGGCTTTTGTGGGCATCTCGCCTTTTAGAGGGTGCAAAAGGGAACCTTTATGATTTTTACCCTTTATAAGACGTATTTTCTCGTTTTCAAACGTCACTCGGAATCTACAGTCGGTGTTTTTTACAAGGTAGGACAGAGTATCCAAATCTATGAATGTGCTTCCCTTTATTTCGTACACTCCGTATTCCGTTTGCACACCGTTTTTGTACATAACACAGTCTACTCTTTTTGCTGTTTCGGCACATTGTACCCTTGTACAAAAGAGCAGAAGGAAAACGACGGAAAAAATAAAGGTCTCTTTAAAAGAAAATCTCATTTATCTCCTTCTCCAGACTATAGGTGAAAAAAGCATAAGCATAGGCACAATTTCAAGTCTGCCTGCAAGCATATCGAATATCAATGTCCACTTTGAAAGTATGCTGAGAGTTGAATAATTGCCGCAAGGACCCACAATTTCAAGTCCCGGGCCTATATTGTTTATCGTGGCGGCAACCGATGTGAATGTTGTAATAAGGTCAAGGTCATCAACGGATATTATGAATACGGATATTACAAATATAAACATATACGCCAGCAGATAGAGGTTTGCAGACCTTAGCACAGCCTCATCTACGGGTCTACCGTCAAGCATTATTTTCTTTATGCTTCTCGGATGAATATATTCCGAGACCATTCTGTTTATCTGTTTAAAATACAGTATTATTCTTGAAACCTTCATACCGCCTCCGGTGGAACCGGCGCAGGCACCTATAAACATGATAGTAACAAGCAGACCCTTGGGAAGACTTCTCCACAAATTGAAATCACAGGTGGCGTATCCGGTGGTGGTCATTATGGAAGCGACCTGAAATGCCGCATGTCTAACCGTTTCGGATGCGGAATTGAATTCCGCAAGGGTCGTTATTGAGATTATTGCAACGGCAATTACGTAAATGATGCCGTAAATTGCCACTTCTTCTTGTCTTATTGCTTCTTTGAATTCTCTTATTATTATAAGATAGTAAAATTTAAAATTAACGCCGAAGGCGAACATAGCTACGGTAATGATTATCTGACAGGTAGGAGAATAGCTTGCACAGCTGTCAGAGAGAATGCCGAAACCTCCCGTGCCCGCGGCCCCGAGAGCTATGCACACCGCATCAAAAGCAGGCATATTAAAGAGAATAAGGGCAATTATCGTTATAATTGTCATTATAAAATAAATAGCGTAAAGTATAAATGCCGTCTGTCTTACCTTAGGTACAAGTTTATCAACGGACGGACCCGGACTTTCCGCCTTCATAATATACATTTCATCCGCACTTGAGGGAAGTACGGCAAGCAGGAAAACAAGCACACCCATTCCGCCTATCCAGTGGGTAAAGCTTCTCCAAAAGAGCATGCATTTTGAAAGCGACTCCACCTGCGTAAGAATGCTTGAACCTGTTGTGGTAAAGCCCGAGACCACCTCAAAAACCGCATCGGTAAAGTCGGGTATTTCTCCCGAAAGTACAAAGGGCAAAGCCCCCAAAATGCTTATTATTATCCATGCCAAAGCTGTAAGCACAAAGCCGTCTTTAGCTCTCAAAGCCGTTTTTTTCGGTTTTCTTATTCTAAGTAAAAGCCCCGATATAAAGCAGATTATCGCACTTACGAATAAATATGCTGTTGTGCTCTCTCCGTATATCACTCCCACAAGGCAGGGCAGAAGCATCAACAGACCCTCAAGCCCCAAAAGCGCCCCGAGAATATACAGTATCATTGCAAAATTCATTTTATTACATCCTTATAATGTCATCTATGCTTTTTAAGCCCTTTTGTGTGGTAACAAGCACCACCGAATCTCCCGGCTCTATGGTATCTTTTCCCGTAGGTCGTATTATTTTTTTACCTCTGCTTATACAGCAAAGAAGAGTATTTTGCTTAAGAGGCAAGTCTTTAAGAGGTATGCCTGTAGCCTTGCCGCTTCTTTTTACATTTATTTCAAGGGCTTCGGCAAGACCGTCTTGCAGGGTATAAAGCGTTTCCACGTCGCTGCCTGTCATATCGTACATACTTCGTACATATTTTGTTATGTACTCTGCCGTTATTTTTCTTGTGGAGATTATAACGCCTATGTCCATATCTCCTATAATATCGTCAAAAGAAGGTTTTCTGATCCTTGTTATAAGTTTTGCTTCTGTTTTTTTGCGACAGTAATAGGAAAGCATTATATTGTCCTCGTCGTCATTCATAAGAGAACATATAACGTCCATATTTTCGAAGGCTTCCTCCGTGAGCACCTCTTTGTCGGTGGCATCGGCGTTTATTATTATTGCCGAGGGGAGCTTTTCGCTGAGCAATTCGCACCTGTTAAGATCCTTTTCTATTATTTTTACAGATACGTGCATATCTATAAGTTTTTTTGCAAGATAGTAGGAAATGGTGCCTCCTCCCGCAAGAAGAACATTTTTAACGGGCTTTGATTTTATGCCTACCTTGTTCAAGAAAGGTCTTACCTTGTCAAGAGCAATGGAAATCGATATTTTATCCTTTGCCATTAATACGAAATTACCGTCGGGAATAATTACCTCGTTGCCTCTTCTTACAACGCATACAAGGGCGTTTGACGCTATCTTTGAAGGAAAATCCTTTACAATGAGCCTGTCAAGAGGAGACTTTTCGGGTACTACAAGGGCAATAAGACTTGTTTTTCCTTTTGCAAATGTATCCACTTCCAATGCGGAAGGGATCTGTATAAGTCTTGTGATCTCGTCTGCCGCCGCTCTTTCGGGGTTGATGGACATTGAAAGTCCCAGTTCCTCTTTCAGATAGAGGATCTCATCTGAATAGCGCGGACTTTTTATCCTTGCCACGGTGTGGCAATGCCCCGTTTTATGCGCCATAAGGCATGAAAGCATATTTTTTTCGTCGTTGTTTGTTACCGCAATGAAAAGGTCGGCATCCTCTATGCCGGCGTTGAGTTGGTCGGTGTAACCCGTGCAATCCCCTTGAAAGCCCATAACATCCGTACTGTTTGTTACCTTTTCAAGTGATGCGTTGCTTGTGTCCATAACCGTAATTTCATGCCCCTCGTTGCTTAAAAGAGCCGCTATGGTGCTTCCCACTCTTCCGCATCCGGCAATCAATATGTTCATATATTTCACCTCGGATATACCGTATTTGTTCATAAACGACATATATTATAAATCAAAAGACGGGTAAAAGCAATATCAAAAATGCCCCTTACTTCTATTTAGATATTTTTTTATCAGGCCTGTAAATTTTAAATCTCCCCCTATTGACAAAAGGATAAAATTTAGGTATTATAACATATTATAGACAAATATGCTCGTTTATTGAAATAAAGGGTGTTTAAGTGAGCCTATAAGCCGATTTACCTTGCAAACGGCAGCTTACGGAAATACCCAAAAGATGAAATTATGCCCTTTTAGGGCATGGAGAAAGGTGCGATCACGGGTAATGGAGCATTTGCTGATCAGAGGTAAGCATCCCCTTAACGGTGATGTTAATATAAGCGGAGCAAAAAATGCGGTAGTTGCCATTATACCTGCGGCAATTCTTGCCGAGGGAGTATGTATAATAGATAATTTACCTAAAATAGAGGATGTCAGCTCACTTGAGGATACTCTTACAAAGCTTGGAGCTGTGTGCGAGCTGATAGATGAAAGAACGCTTATGGTGGATTCCGCCAACATAAACGACTATCATGCCACTTTCGATTCCGTAAGAAAAATAAGAGCATCCTACTACCTTATGGGAGCGCTGCTTGCGCGTTTTGGTAAAGCGGAGGTTGCGTTGCCCGGGGGCTGTAATTTCGGCTCACGTCCGATCAATCTGCACCTTAAGGGGTTCAGAGCTCTCGGTGCCGAGGTTGTTGAGGATACGGAAAACGGTATAATAAGGCTTTCTGCAGATAAACTTGTGGGAACAAATATTTTTCTTGATACCGCAAGTGTCGGAGCAACAATAAACATCATGCTCGCAGCTGTAAGAGCAGAGGGCGTGACCACTATAGAAAATGCCGCAAAGGAGCCGCATATAGTAGATACGGCAAACTTTTTGAATATGCTTGGCTGTAAGGTGCGCGGAGCCGGAACCGACGTTATAAAAATAACGGGAGTGGAAAGCGTTCACGGCGGAGAGTATATGATAATACCCGATCAAATAGAGGCGGGTACCTATATGCTTGCTGCGGCAGCCTGCGGAGGGGATGTAACGGTAAGAAATCTTATTCCGAAGCATATGGATTCCCTTTCGGCAAAGCTTAAGGAAATGGGTTGCGGAATTGAAGAAGGTGACGATTTTATAAGAGTCGTTTCAAACGGAGAACTTACCGCAACAAATGTAAAAACAATGGCATACCCCGGTTTTCCTACCGACTTGCAGCCGCAGATGGCAGCTGTTTTATGTAAAGCAAACGGTACGAGCAAGCTTGTTGAAACGGTTTGGGAAAATCGCTTTCAGTATGTTGCCGAACTTAACAAATTCGGCTGTGATATGAAAATAAACGGCTCCGTTGCCACGATAGAGGGTCACTCTTCGCTGAAAGGCACCGAAGTTTTTGCCACCGACCTAAGAGCGGGAGCGGCAATGGTCATTGCGGGACTTGCAGCCGAAGGTGAAACAAAAATAGGCAACACTCGCTTTATAGACAGAGGATACGAAAATATAGAAGAAAAGCTCAGAAGCTTGGGTGCCGACATAGAAAGGATCTATGAGTGATGAAGCTTCGTTTTGCGACAATAGCAAGCGGTTCATCCGGAAACTGTATATATGTGGGCACGGAAAGCACTAATATACTTATAGATGCAGGTCTTAGCGGTGTGAAGATAGAAAGAGGGCTTAAAAGCTTAAACCTTGATGCAGCCGCCATAGATGCTGTTTTTGTAACACACGAACACATAGACCATGTTAACGGCGTGGGAGTGCTTTCAAGAAAGTTCGATTTGCCCGTTTACGCCACCGAGGGTACGTGGAATGCCATGCCCGAAAAGGTTGGAAAGATAAGCAAATTTCTAAAAAACAATGTATATGAGGATGAACCTCTTGTTCTTAACGATATGTGTATAAAACCTTTTGAAATTCCCCATGATGCGGCTCAGCCTGTGGGTTATACCGTAAGCGTGGGAAAGTATAAGGTTTCCGTTGCCACCGATATGGGGCATGCAACAAAAACCGTTGCGCAGAACATTGCAGGCAGTGATGTGCTTTTGATAGAGAGCAATCACGATGTGGACATGGTAAAGCAAGGGGCATATCCTTACAATCTAAAGAAAAGAATACTCGGAGACAGAGGTCATTTAAGCAATATGACAGCTGCCAAAATGATAGATTATGTTGCCGACAGCAAGCTTAAGTATGTGCTTTTGGGGCATCTAAGCAAGGATAACAATACACCCGAGCTTGCCTACGAAACTTGCGCGGATATGCTGACAAAAAGAGGTGCCGTTATAGGCGGAGATTTTGAAATGTGGGTCGCTCCCTGTGAAGGTGTCGGCCGTTGTATCGAGCTATGAAGATAACGATAGCCTGTGTCGGAAAAATAAAAGAAAAGTACTTTTCCGATGCGGTTGAAGAGTATAAAAAAAGACTGTCCCGATATGTGGATATTTCCATAAAGGAAGTTGCCGACGAAAAGGCTCCCGAGAGCCTGAGCGCGGCACAGGAAAACGAAGTAAAGCAAAAAGAGGGAGAAAGACTGTTAAAGGTAATTCCGCCTTCAAGCTACAAAATAGCTTTGGAAATAGACGGTAAGCAATACGACAGTGTTTCATTTTCCGCTTTTACCGAACAATTGAAAACACGGGGAATAAGCCATATAACATTTATAATAGGCGGTTCTTTGGGCATCGGGAACAATGTGAAAGCAGACACTAAGATCAGCTTTTCAAAAATGACATTTCCCCACCAACTTATGAGGGTCATATTGCTCGAACAGATATACAGAGCACAAAGGATAAGCAACAACGAACCATACCATAAATAATAAGGGTTGTGAAGACAATTATTTATTTCTTCACAGCCCTTTTTTATTTGTATTTAAGCTTTTGATTTCAAATAGGAAATTTTTTATTAAAAAAATAGTTTTCATATTGACATTTTATAAGTCTTTTGTTAAAATCGTAATATAAGTAATGTTACAGAGGATTTTTAAGGAAGCACTGATTAAT
>DFJD01000085.1:36657-55231 GCA_002372875.1 Clostridiales bacterium UBA3680 | reverse complement strand
CTTGTGTTGTTTTTCGGAGATGAGGTAAACGGAGCAAAAAGATGGATATTCGGTTTTCAGCCTTCCGAGCTTGCAAAACCCGTAATGACCGTAATGCTTGCAAGTATTATTACAGACAGAAAGAATGTTTTCGGCAACATGAAAAATCTTGCTATATATTTAGCTGTTTTAGCCGTGCCAACTGTCTTGATTGCTGTTGAGGATCTTTCCACCGGAATGGTGGTAGCCGTCATAGGTATGGCTTTTATGTTCATTACGGCAAAGGATCTGAGAGTTTTTTGGCTGATTTGCATTATCGGTGTCGTTCTTGCTTTGATTTTTATTTTCGGTGTCAGCTACAGAAGCGCTAGAATTAATGTTTGGCTTCATCCCTTCGACTCGGAAAACGGGTATCAGGTCGTACAGTCTTTATATTCCGTTGCAAGCGGTGGAATGTTCGGCTTGGGTCTGGGAGGTTCCAGACAGAAGCTCGGTTTTATGCCCGAGGCGCATAATGATATTATCTTTGCCATTATATGTGAAGAATTGGGATTTTTGGGAGCTGTGATAGTTGTACTGCTTTTTATTATCCTCATTTGGAGAGGCATTATTGTGGCAAAACAACATAGTGACGACATATATTCAATGCTTGTTGCAGCGGGTATCACAATTACCATAGCAACGCAGGTTTTGATAAATATTTCCGTTGTAACAAACACCATTCCAAATACCGGTATAGCTCTTCCCTTTATAAGTTACGGAGGAACATCTCTTACTGTTATGCTCGGTTCTATAGGAATATTACTTAATGTATCAAGGTATAAGAAAATTAAAAAACAATAATAAAGGAAACACTGACTAACTAATCAGTGCTTTCTATATATAAGGAGTGTGATTTTTAGTGGACTCGGACAGTTCGCAGATACTTATTTTGATTATGTGCATAGCCCTTTCATCCTTCTTTTCATGTTCGGAAACGGCTTTAACATCAATAGATGATATAAAACTCAGAACAATGGTGGATGAGAGAGTAAAAAATGCCGCGCTTGTTCAAAAAGTGTTGACAGACCCATCAAAAATGCTCTCGGCAATACTTATAGGAAACAACCTTGTGAACATCGGTGCATCGGCATTGGCAACCGTACTTGCGACAAAATATCTGGGTAATAACGCAGTTGGAATAGCAACGGGTATTCTTACTCTTATAATACTTATATTCGGTGAAATAACGCCAAAAACACTTGCAAAAGAAAAAAATGTTGAAATAAGTGTTCTTGTTATTAAGCCTATATATTTATGTACGATAATATTCACCCCCGTAATATTCATACTCAACATTATTACGGGTGCATTATTAAGGCTTATCACAGGCAATGGGAACACTGCTCCCGTCATAACCGAAAATCAGTTCAGAACAATGCTTGATGTAGGTCATGAGCAGGGAATTCTCGAATCCGAAGAAAAGGAAATGATAACAAACGTTGTCGATTTCGGTGATTGCGAAGCTAAGGAAGTAATGATCCCTCGTATAGATATGGTGGCGGTGGAACAAAATACCTCCTTGGAAGAAGTAATTGAAGTATTCAAAAAAGAAAGATATACAAGGCTACCGGTGTATGCCGAAACAACCGACCATATTGTGGGTATACTTTCTTTTAAAGATATAATGTTCATAGAAGATAAAGAAAAATTTGTAATAAATGATTATATGAAAGAACCTTATTTCACCTATGAATCAAAACTTTGCTCCAATCTTTTCAGTATAATGAAAAAGGAAAGGATTCCAATGGCAATAGTTCTTGATGAGTACGGCGGAACAGCGGGAATAATAACCTTGCAAGACCTTATTGAGGAAATAGTCGGAGATATTATAGACGAGGTAAGAGAAGATACCGATGACATTATAAAAGTTGGAGAAAATGTTTATATATCAAAAGGAAATGCGAAGCTTGACGATGTAAACGATCTTATCGGAACAAGTCTTTCCTACGAGGATATTGAAACGGTGGGAGGCTATATTATCGGTAAGCTTGGTTATTTCCCCAAAAAAGGTGAAAAATATGCCGAAGATAATATATCATTTGATATACTTGAGGTCGGCAAAAACAGAATTGATAAATTAAAATTTACGGTAAACAGGCTTAATGATTGTGCCTAAGGTTATGCCGTGGAGTTTGAGATATTCAGAGGATAAAGATGCTTTTAAACAATGATATTGGAATAGATCTGGGAACATCCAGCGTTCTGGTTTACTGTAAAAATAAAGGGATCGTTGCGCAAGAGCCCTCGGTCGTTACGGTGGATGAGAATACAAAGGAAATTGTGGCAATAGGAGAGCAGGCAAGAAAAATGCTTGGAAAAACTCCCACAAATATTGTTGCCGTAAGACCCTTAAGAGAGGGTGTGGTTTCAAACTTTGAAGTTACCGAAAAAATGATAAGGTACTTCATTGATAAGGCGATAGGCACCGACTGGTTTAAAAAACCAACGGTTGCGGTATGTGTTCCGAGTCGTGTTACCGATACGGAAAAAATGGCAGTGGAACAGGCCACAAAATATGCGGGTGCAGGTAGGGTCCATGTTATAGAAGAGCCTGTTGCAGCCGCACTTGGAGCGGGCATAGATATCACAAAGCCCTGCGGCTCTCTTGTGGTTGACATCGGAGGCGGAACTACGGATATAGCCGTAATATCTTTAGGCGGAATAGTTATAAGTACATCGGTAAAAATTGCGGGCGATAACTTCAACGATGCAATTTTAACATACATTTCCATGGAAAGAGATATACTTATAGGCGAGGGAACTGCCGAAAACCTTAAAGTTGTAATCGGGACCGTGTCCGAAAAAACTCCCTATGCTGAAACAAAGGTAAGCGGAATAAATAAAAACACAAAGCTTCCCGACACTATTACCGTATCTACGGAAGAAATGTACAAGGCCATGAAAAAAACGGCTGACGATATTGTTGAGGCGGTAATAGGCGTACTTGAAAACACTCCTCCCGAGTTGTCTGCCGATATACTTGAAAGAGGGATAGTTCTCACAGGCGGAGGTTCTCTTTTGGAAGGTATAAGCGACCTTATAGAAGACAGAACGGGTGTAAAATGTGTAACCGCGGACGACCCTGTAAAATGCGTTGCCATAGGTGCGGGTAAATATTTGGAATACAAAGAAGATGAACCGCAACAGCCAAATTTCTCGATTAAAAGTCTGTTCGGTTTTTGGGAATAGGAGAGATAAAAATGAGAAAAAGAATGTCACAGAAAACAAAAAGAATAATTTGCGGAGTAGTTGCCGGAGTGCTGATATTATGTATGATTTTAGGTTCGGTGTCCGTATTCTTTATACAATGAGGTCATTATTTTGAAACTGAATAAAAAAATTGCCGCTGTTTTTGCATGTTCCTTTGTTTTTATGGTGATAGGGCTTGTTTTCTACTTAAACAGCGGAAAAAGAAATACCAAAGTCGAAAATGAGGCTCTTGTAAATGCCGATATAATTTATCCCGGCATATATATAGAAAGATACTCAATAGGCGGTCTTACAAAGGAACAAGCAAAGAAAAGGGCAAAAGAAGGCTTTGATGAGCTTGACAGCTACAGTGTTACGTTGGGCATACCCTACGGAGATTATGAAAAAACGCTTTCATTTACTCAGCTTGGGGCTCAATACAATATCGACGGAGCCGTTGAAACAGGCTACAATATGTGCAAGGGATTAAAAGAAGATCAAATAAAAGATCTTCTTTCCGACCCCGAGTATATAGATCCCGAATATATTTGTGACAACGAAAAAACAAAGGAAGTTCTTACATCACTTAAACCCGAAATAGATAAAGAGATCTCAAAATTCAGTCTTAATACGATGAATGTTGAAAAAACACTTCCCATCATAGAGGATCTTCTACTTAAGAAATTGAACGATTGCGTAATATATGTTGTTACCGAGTAAGAAACAGTTTTAAAGCAAGGATGCAAAACAGGTGATTATATGGCAGAGGAAAGTTTAAAGGACTCGTCAAAAAAGAAGAATTATACAAGATCATCCACCACAAACAGAAAAAGAAGAAAGTCATCAAAAAAGCGTAATAGATCAATGAGCTACATCACAGCTTATTTACCTTTGGCAATTTGCATGGCTATCGTTCTTTGTGCAGGATTGATATTATTTAAAAATTCAATAATGCTTGGCTCGTACAGCAGTAAGCTGGCTCAGGGAGTCGGTCAATCCGCCTTGCTTGTAAAAAACAATGTTTTGATAGACGGAAAAGCATATAAGGGCTTCAACAAAGAAAGGCTTGTTGCGGCTTTAAATAAGAACAAAGATCTGAAGGTATCCGATGAGGATACGGCCATAACAATAGAAAGTTCTGACGGTACCCACAGCTATACATACAAAATGTCCGATTTTGACATTAAATACGATATAGAAGGAGCAGCCAACAGAGCGCTTTCCTTTGCATCCGATGCAAGCAGCTCCGATTGGCAAAGGGAATATTATGCCCTTGAAAACGGCACGGTTAATTTTCATACCCTTTCTTTCAGTAAAGATAAGGTTCAACAGACGGTAAATGCAATAGCAAACGAGGTAAACATAAAAGCAAGCAATGCCACCGAAAAAAGAGAAAACGGAGCTTTTAAAGTTACTCCGTCACAAATCGGCTATGAGATGGATTCAAAGGCTTTATTCGATGAAATTATCGAACTTTTTGACAATAAAGATTTCGGGAAAACCGTAAAATTCGATATAAAGCAAACACAACCCAAAATCGAAACAAGTATGTTTGAAGGAGCCGATAAGCTCATAGGTTCATACACAAGCTATTACTCCGACGGAGACGATAACAGGATACAGAATCTAAAAAACGGTTGTGAAAAATTGAACGGTCAGATTGTATACCCAGGCGAGGAATTTTCCGTCAATGCTTGCTTTAATCCCTGCACCGAAGAAAACGGATGGGCAAGTGCCGGAACGATAGTTGACGGAGAAATAGAGGATTCCATCGGAGGAGGAATGTGTCAGGTATCAAGTACTCTTTACGATGCTTTGCTTGAGGCTGAGTTGAATGTAACGGAAAGAACAAATCATTCCATGAAGGTCAATTATGCCGATTATGCTTTTGATGCGACACTTGCGGGAGATTATCTTGATTTAAAGTTTCAAAACGATACCAAAAAGCCTGTATATATAGAGGCGTTTCTTGCAGACAACAATGTTTGCATTAACTTGTACGGAGAAGAAATACATTCTCCCGGCAGAACGATTGAGCTTTATAACGAGCTTGTGGAAGTCACCGAACCCGGGGAACCCATTAAACGAAATGACCCCGATATGTACGAAGGTGAAACAAGAACTCTTTATCCGATGAACGGCTTGACCTATGACCTGTACAAAAACGTGTATGAGAACGGACAGTTTGTTGAGTCGGTAAAGCTTAACACAAGTGTTTACGCTGCTCGTCCCGAGACTACCTATGTCGGAACAAAACAATACGAAAACACAGTCTATGAGCAGCCCGAGTATGACAACACCGATTATTCGGCCGAAACGGATTATGCTGCGGAAAACTATGACTACAGCTATGAATAAGTAAGCGGAGGAATAATGTGAATATAATTGAACAGTTCACAACTGCAATATATAAATTTAAAAACTATGGGTCACTGCTTAAAGTATCTGCCCTTTCAACAGCGGTTTATTATGTGTCTTTATCTGTTATTTGCACGTTAATAACGGTATTGGGCTTTGTTTTCAGCAATGTTGTCTCCGGTAAATTATCCTCTTCTCTTGAAGAAATTATACCAAACTTTGAATTGACGTCGGATACTTTAAGCTGCGATAAAATCGACTATGCCGACGTTGAATCGAGAATGAGGATATATATTGATACGAAGGGTGAACTTTCCTCTTTTTCAAAATATGAAATGACAAACGAAATACTTGCTGACAGTAAAGAAGTATATTTTGCCAACGGTACCATGCCTCAAACCTTCAAAATGAGTGATGTTTTTAAGTTTATGCAGGCATTGGGTGTTACCACAAAAACAGATTCGAAAAACAATGTATATATAGACAAAAGCAATCTTATAGAATATATTAATTCATCGGCTTTTTTAACGCTTTTCGGTATACCTTGCGTTATTCTGCTTTTTTTTGGACAGCTTATTCAGTTGGCATTAGACATTTTGGTGGCTGCTCTTGTCATGAATTTGATAAAAAGTATGGTTGAAAAAAGCGAGTTTAATTTTTCACAGATTACTAAACTGTCAATATATATGATTACCTTTCCCGAGTTATTCTTCTGTATATTTTACAGGGTACCGGGAATAAGACTAATATATTACGCTATAATCATAGCCTATGCTGTGATCGTTATGAAAAATATCGAAAGGGTCGGTGAAAAAGATGGCATATCAGGCTCTGTACAGAAGACTCAGGCCTAAACATTTTGATGATGTTATAGGTCAAGATCATATAATAAGAGTTCTGAAAAATCAGATAGATTCCGATAAAATAAATCATGCCTATCTTTTTTGCGGAACCAGAGGAACAGGTAAAACAAGTACGGCAAAGATTTTTGCACGGGCTGTTAATTGTACGGGCAGCAATAAACCTTGTAACGAATGTGAATGCTGTAAAGGTATCCTAAACGGAACATCTCTTAATGTTGCCGAACTTGATGCGGCAAGTAACAATTCCGTGGAAAATATAAGAGAGATAATAGAGCAGGTCAAATATCCACCCTCAACGGGTCGATTTAAGGTATATATCATAGACGAGGTTCATATGCTCTCTGTTGCGGCATTTAATGCCTTGCTTAAAACACTTGAAGAGCCTCCCGAACACGTTATATTTATCCTTGCCACAACAGATCCTCAAAAAATACCCGTAACCGTTCTCTCTCGCTGTCAAAGATTTGATTTTCACAGAATTTCTCATGATTCAATGTTTAACGTACTTAATGAATATTGTTCAAGTGAAGGATTGAATGTCAGCGAAGATGCTCTAAATTATATCACCGAGCTTTCCGACGGTGCCATGCGAGATGCCTTGAGCATACTTGAACAATGCGTGAGCTTCTACTTTGATAGGCAGGTACAGGCAGATGATGTACGGCAGATAACAGGAGCGGTAGACAAGGGAACACTTTTTTCTTTGACCGAAGCTATAAACAATGCCGACAGCGGAAGATGTATGGAAATAATAGACGGTATTACGCAGCAGGGAAAAGATCTGTCGCAATTCAGCTCCGATTTCGCACTTCATTTAAGAAATTTGCTTATAAGCATCACTGCCGATAAGGGTGTGCTTGATTATTCCGAAGAATACATTTCACAGCTTAATAAGCAGGCATCCGAGCTTGGTTTCCATTACCTTATGACATTGACAAGGCAGTTTGCAGAGCTTCCGTCAAAGCTGAAATATGCTTCCGATGAAAGAATTTTGCTTGAAACAGAGTGCCTAAGAGCATGTTATCCCGTTAATACCACAATGTACGGGGCTCTTTTGAAAAGGCTTTCTCAGCTTGAAAAGTCTGTAAGTGAGGGTAGTTTTTCATCCGTAAAAACCATATCCGAGGTACTTGTTCCCAATGAAGAAAAAGCTCCGGTTATCGAAATTGCCGTTCCCGAGGATTACAAATCGGTGATAGTTCGTTGGAAAGAGTTTTCCGATACTTGCAAAGGCTTTATGAGAAATGTTATAAAAAATTATGTTTATCCTGTTTATCTTGACAACAACTGTGTTACTTTTGTTTGCAAAGCTAATACATATGTTGACTTTTGCGATAATAATATGGATGATATCAAAAAAAAGCTTGAGGATTTTTTCAAAAGAAAAATTGAAGTAAGCATAATGCTTGAAAAGGAATATAACAGCAAAAATATTGTAAATGTTGATGAAAAGGGCGAACGGATAACTCTCACAAAAGAAATGTTTTCAGCTTTGGGCGACAGTGCCGTATTTGAATAAAGGCTGACAGATTTGAAAGGCGGTAAAGTCGGTTCGTCCTATCATATCGTAATAATTTTTAATGATTTTATAAGTATATTTTTAAGAGGAAATTGATACCATGAAAAACGAAGTACCCAAGCACATAGGCATAATAATGGACGGAAACGGACGCTGGGCAAAGAAAAGATTTCTACCCAGAGTAATGGGACATCGAGCGGGGGCACAGGCTCTTGATAAGCTTCTCAAGGATGCTGAGGGCTTAGGTGTCGACTACATAACCGTGTACGCCTTTTCAACCGAAAATTGGAAAAGGACGGAAGAAGAAGTAAACGGCATAATGGGTCTTTTAAGAGAGTACATTAACCGCTATTTTAATGAAAACGAATCCATGTCCTTGAGAATAAACTCAATGGGTGACCTGTCCGCATTAAATGAAGGTCTCAGAAACGATATAATAAGAGTTAAGGAGCTTTCCAAGGAAAGAACGGGAATAACACTTACAATAGCCATTAATTACGGCGGACGAGACGAAATAAGAAGGGCGACTACTCAAATAGCAAAAGATTGCCTTTCGGGTAAAATATCTCCCGAAAACATCAACGATGCTCTTATATCTTCATATCTCGATGCACCCGAACTTCCCGATCCCGAGCTTATAATAAGAACAAGCGGAGAGTACCGCACAAGTAATTTTCTCCTTTGGGAGGCGGCATACTCCGAGTACTATTTTACCGACAAGCTCTGGCCCGATTTCACCGTAGAAGACCTTAAAGAGGCGATAGCCTATTATCAAACAAAGGATAGGCGTTTTGGAGGAAGAAACGAGGACAAAAAATGAAAACAAGAGTAGTAAGCTCCATTGTGGCATTGCCCTTACTTTTCTTCTTTCTTATTGCAGGCGGTGCTTTGCTGAAAGGTTCCATATTTGTGCTCACCGCTTTTGGTATGATAGAGCTGTGTAAAGCCGTAAGCGGTGAGATAAAGCCGATTCATTTTCTTTCCGTTTTAGCGGAATTGCTGTATATTGTTTTTATTGATTGTTCATTGCCCGTAATATATTATACCATTGCAACAATGCTGTTTGTGATGGCAATGCTTATATATTTTGTCTTTACGCATAGTAAAAACAGTATAAAAGACGTAACCGTGACCGCTTTTGCCTTCATATATGTCGGTGTGATGATATCTTCCATATATACCGTAAGACAGGAGCATTTCAGCTTTGTATGGCTGCCTTTTGTATGTGCCTTCGGTACCGACACGGGAGCATATTTTGCAGGAAGGTTTTTCGGAAAGCATAAGCTTGCCCCCGTTTTAAGCCCCAAAAAAACTATAGAGGGTTCTGTGGGCGGTATTATCACTTCTTTGCTTTTATGCATTATATACGGTGCGGTATTGTCGGGTAAAGCAACCGATAAAACGGCATTTATGCTTGTATTTGCATTTATCGGCATCATCTGCTCGATACTTGCTCAGCTTGGTGACCTTTCCGCCTCCGCAATTAAAAGAGAAACGGGGATTAAAGATTACGGAAAAATTATGCCGGGCCACGGCGGAGTGATGGATAGATTTGATTCTGTTATTTTTACCGCACCCGCAGTTTATATTTTTACGAAACTAATTGAATTACTTGGTTTGATAGGATGATTATATGGCAAAAAATATATCTATTTTGGGTTCGACCGGTTCAATAGGCACTCAAACATTAGAGGTTGTAAAAGAAATAGGTTCAATATCCGTTAAGGCAATGTCCACTAACGTAAACATTGAACTTTTTGAAAAGCAAATAAGACAGTTTAAACCCGAGCTTGTCTGTGTAATGAACGAGGAAAAGGCTAAGGAGCTCGAAAACAGAATTTCCGATATGAAAATAACGGTATTAAGCGGTATGGAAGGACTAAAGGCAGTAGCTACCCACGAAAAAAGCGATACCGTTGTAAACTCTGTGGTTGGAAACATAGGTCTTGAACCTACCGCAGAGGCTATAAAAAATAAAAAAGACATTGCTCTTGCAAACAAGGAAACCCTTGTAACAAGCGGCGAGCTTATAATGAAGCTTGTCAAGGAAAACAATGTGAACATGTATCCTGTTGACAGTGAACATTCCGCTATATTTCAATCTCTTCAAGGAAATGAGGAAAATCGTATCCGTCAGATCCTCCTTACCGCTTCGGGAGGCCCTTTCAGAAAAAGAGATTCTCTTGATGATGTCACCGTAGAACAGGCACTTAATCATCCCAATTGGAGCATGGGTAAAAAAATAACCATAGACTCTGCTACACTTATGAACAAGGGACTTGAAGTAATTGAGGCAAAGTGGCTTTTTAATGTCCCGCTGGAAAAAATAACGGTGGTTGTTCACCCTCAAAGTATTATACACTCAATGGTAGAGTATGAGGACGGGGCAATAATCGCACAGCTTGGGGTTCCCGATATGAAAGTTCCCATACAATACGCTCTCACATATCCCAAAAGAGTAAAAAACAGCTTTGAAAAGCTTGATATATTTTCCGTTTCTTCATTGACATTTGAAAAACCGAGAACAGACAAATTTCGTTGCCTTACTCTTGCATACGATGCCATAAAAACAGGAGGTACAATGCCTGCTGTAATGAATGCCGCAAATGAGATCGCGGTTGCCGCATTTTTGAATCGCAGAATAGGTTTTACCGATATTCCCAAGGTAATTGAAAAAACAATGAATAAACATAAAGTTATCGGCAACTATACACTTGATGATGTCCTTAATGCCGATAAAGAAGCAAGGAAATATTCCGAAGAGGTGATTTTATGTCTTTGATGGGTATTATAATTACACTTTTAATGTTAAGTGCAATAGTTACCGTACACGAATGGGGACATTTTAAAGCTGCGTGTCTTTGCAATATAAACGTTGAAGAGTTCGCGGTGGGAATGGGTCCCAAAATAATATCAAAAACAAAAAAAGGCGTTATTTATTCTTTGCGTGCCTTCCCTATAGGCGGATTTTGCCGTATGAGTGAAAACAGTGAAGAGGCTCCCGAAGGTAAAACAGGTTTTAACGATGCCTCCTTGCCCAAGAGAATATTTGTAAGCTTTGCAGGTCCGTTTATGAACTTTGTGACAGCTTTTATACTTGTAATTCTTGTTGTTATGTTTACGGGTATCTCTACTCTAAACGTAACCGATGTGACCGAGGACGGAGCCGCAAAAGAAGCGGGAATAATTTCCGGAGATAGAATAATAAGCTACAACGGACATTATCTGCTTACAAGAAATGACCTTAGCTATTATCTCGGTCTATGTAAAGGTGAAGAGGTTACAGTTACCGTAAATAGAAACGGACAGCTTGTAACCACCAAGCTTACACCCAAATTTAACGAAGAATACGGCTCATACCTGCTTGGTGTCGGCTTAAAATTCTATTCACCTTTGTTTAACATATCGGGCACCGATTACGGTGAAACCGAAAAAGCAAATCCCTTCTCGTATATAGGAGAGGGTGTTATCTCCACAATATCCTACATAAAACTTACCTGTGTAAGCGTAATGGATATAATAAAGGGAACTATCCCCTTTAATCAGTTATCAGGACCTATCGGAATGGCAGGTATGGTAGATGATGTGTATGAGCAGTCCGTCAGAATAAGCATTGCTACAACTATTATTGTAATGCTTGAAATATCGGCTCTTGTATCCGTCAGCCTCGGTTTTATGAATCTTCTTCCTCTTCCCGCTCTTGACGGAGGAAGGATCATAATATATGTTTTTGAGATCATTTTAAAACGTGAAATACCCGAAAAAATAGAAAATGCCATTCATTTGACGGGATTTGTCCTTTTGCTGGCACTGGGAGTTTTTGTTGCGGCATCGGATATATTCAAGCTGATGCATTAGGAGAAGAATATGGGTTTTATAAATCGTAAAAAAACAAAAGTTGTGGATATAGGCGGTGTGAAAATAGGCGGAGACAATCCCGTTGCCATACAGTCAATGTGCAATACCAAAACCGCCGATGTGGCCGCTACCGTAAATCAAATAAAAGCACTTGAAAGTGTGGGCTGTGAAATTGTCAGAGTTGCCGTTCCCGATATGGAGGCAGCCGAGGCAATAAAAGAAATAAAAAAACAGATAAACATACCTCTTGTTGCCGATATACATTTTGATTATCGTCTTGCGCTTAAAGCAGCCGAATGCGGAATAGACAAGCTTAGGATCAACCCCGGCAATATCGGTTCTTTAGAGAGAATAAAGGCTGTGGTCGATGTTGCAAAAAAAGACAATATTCCCATAAGAATAGGAGTCAATTCGGGCTCCCTTGAAAAAGATCTGTTACAAAAGTACGGTGAGGTTACTCCCGATGCACTTATTGAAAGTGCTCTGCGTCATGTGGCGATTCTTGAAAAATTCGATTTTGAAAATATTGTAATATCCATAAAGGCATCAAATGTTCCCTTTACGATGCAGACATATTCAAAACTATCCGACTCGGTCGATTATCCTCTTCATTTGGGTATAACCGAAGCAGGTACTCAATATTCGGGAACTATCAAATCATCAGTAGGTATAGGTGCCATTCTTGCCATGGGAATAGGAGATACCGTAAGGGTATCTCTTACAGGAGATCCCGTTGAGGAGGTTAGGGTTGCAAAGCAGATACTTAAATCTCTTGAGATGAGAAAATTCGGAGTGTCGTTTGTTTCCTGTCCTACCTGCGGAAGAACCAATATAGACCTTATATCTCTTGCAAATGCCGTTGAAAAAAGACTTGAAGGTATAAACAAAGATATAAAGGTCGCTGTAATGGGGTGTGCCGTAAACGGCCCCGGTGAGGCAAGAGAGGCGGACATAGGCATAGCGGGCGGAAATAATTATGGGCTTATATTCAAAAAAGGTGAAATACTGAAAAAAGTTCCCGAAAGTGAGCTTTTAAATGCTCTTATGGAAGAAATAGAAAAGCTTTAAGGAACCACTGATTTAACAAACTAAGGAAGTCCCCCGCTTCTAAAGCGGGGGTGGTTCCTTAACCTTCTTATGCCGTTATATCTGTCGCTTTGAGAAAGGAAAAAAATGAATCGAGCAAAGTTTCAAGAGGTTTTTTCAAAACTGAATATTTCCGCCAATGTGCGTACCAATCTTAAAAATTCTCTTGTTGATGGAGTAAAAATAAGCTTGAAGAATAAAAGCTTTAATGTCGATATCACAAGCACGGATATGATAGATGAGGAATGTCTTGAGGATTTCAAAGAGGATATTATACTTTCCTACCCGGGACTTGAAGAGGTATGCATAAACATAAAATACGATTTCGGAGATTTAACCGATTCCGAAAAAATAGATATATTCAAAACCAAAATTTACTCCGAGCTTAAAAGAAAAAGCAACAGTGTCTATCATATGCTTCACGATTCCGAAACAGATGTTAAAGATAACACGATTATCTTCCGCATAAAAAGAGGAAACGCCGACGTATTAAAGAGTAAGGGAGTAGACAGGTTTATATCCTCCCTTACCGAAAAAAGATTGGGCGCGAAGTTCAACATAAAATTTGAAAACTATGAGTATTCCTCCGAAGAACTTGAGAGTATTTTCAATTCCGTAGAGGAAAGCATAAAAACAAACAGTGAGAAAAAGGCGCAACAGCTCAAAGAATCGGGCGATTCCGTCGCTTTAGTGGAACATTCCGCCTTTACAAACAACAAACCCGAAAAAAACAGAGGCGCAGTTAAAAGAGTTAAGAAAGAAGCCGTTGTTCCAATAAGTGAGCCTGCATTATCAATCACGCAAGCCTGTGCAAACGGTGGCAACGTGGTCATTGAAGGCAGAATATTTGCAGCCCCCGAGCTTAGGGAGATGCGGAACGGAGATTACATTTTAAAATCCTTTATCACCGATGAAAAGGATTCAGTCATAATAAAACTTTTTTGTTCTCCCGAAACCTACGAGGAGAGCATTTCCGCTCTTTTTAAAAACGGAAGCTATGTAAAAATAAAAGGCGAATTAAGCATAGACCAATTTGAAAGAGGCGAGCAAGTTCTTCGTGTGGAAAACATATATGCCGCCACTCCGCCTAAGCCCAAGACCGATGATGCTCCCGAAAAAAGAGTGGAGCTTCATCTTCATACTACCATGAGTCAGATGGACGGAATAACACCCGTTGATGAGTACATTAAACGTGCCGTTTCGTGGGGACATAAAGCAATAGCGGTTACCGACCACGGCTGTGTACAAGCCTTTCCCGATGCTCTTAAAACGGTTGACTCTTTGCGTGAAAAGGGAAAGGATATCAAAGTTCTCTACGGCTGCGAGGGCTACATGGTAAACGATATGGGTTCTATTGTCAGAAACGGCAAAAATGAATCCTTAGACAGTGAATATGTGGTTTTTGATATAGAAACAACAGGTCTTAAAAGAGAAACCGACAGAATTATCGAAATAGGAGCCGTAAAGGTAATAAACGGAAAAATTACCGATAAGTTTTCTACGTTTATAAATCCCGATATGCCGATTCCCGAAAACATTACAAAGCTTACAAGCATTACCGATGAAGATGTAAAAAATGCACCCAAAACCGATGAGGCTGTATCTTCATTTCTTTCGTTTGTAGGAAATGCCGTGCTTGTGGCTCATAATGCAGGCTTCGATGTCGGTTTTATAAGAAAATGGATCGTAGACCATGATCTATCACTGGATAATACCGTTGTGGATACGGTGGAGCTTGGAAAAATGCTCTCTCCCGAACTTAAAAACTACAAACTCGATACTCTTTGCGAAAAATACAAAGTATCTCTTGAACACCATCACAGAGCTGTTGATGATGCGGGTGCCACTGCCGAGCTTTTTGAAAAATTTCTTGCCGAGCTCAAGCAAGAGGGCGTTTCCCACTTAGGAGAGCTTAATGAACTTGCATCTCAAAAAATAGACAAGCGAAAAATAAGAGGTACTTATCACATTATTGTCTTTGCAAAAGATCAAATCGGACTTAAAAACCTTTATCGACTTGTTTCCGATGCCAATTTGAAATATTTCTACAGAAAACCCAGATTTCCGAAATCCGAGCTGATCAAATACAGAGAAGGCCTGATTTTCGGCTCTGCATGCGAAGCGGGAGACCTTTACACCGCCATATACAATAACGAACCCGAGGAAGAAATAAAAGAGATAGCCGAGTTTTACGATTACTTTGAAATTCAACCTTTGGCAAATAACCGTTACATGATAAACAACCGGGCAAAAAACGGCAAATCCGTAAAGGACGAACAAAGACTTATTGAAATCAACAAAGCAATTGTCGAACTTGGTGAAAAATATAATAAGCCTGTTGTGGCTACCTGTGATTGCCACTTTATAGACCCGCAAGATGCACTTTACAGAAAATTTGTGCAATTCGGAAACGGTTTTGACGATGTAGACGAGCAGTCGCCTTTGTTTTTCAGAACTACCGAAGAAATGCTTTCCGAATTTGAATACCTTGGCAAAGAAAAAGCCTACGAAGTGGTGGTTACCAATACAAACAAAATTGCCGATATGATGGATGATGTTCTTCCCGTTCCGAGGGAAACGGCAGCACCTCACATGGAACATGCCGATGAGGACTTTACTCAGATCACCTATGATAAAGCCCACGAAATTTACGGTGATGATTTGCCCGAAATAGTCGAAAAAAGACTTAAAAGAGAGCTTGATTCCATAATAGGCCATGGTTATGCCGTGCTTTATATGATAGCACAAAAGCTTGTATGGAATTCCATGGAAAACGGCTATATAGTAGGTTCAAGAGGATCTGTCGGTTCTTCTTTTGCTGCCACCATGGCAGGTATAACCGAGGTTAATCCTCTTCAGCCCCACTATGTATGTAAAAAATGCAAATATTCCGATTTTGATTCCGACATTGTAAAAGAATATGCAAGAGACAGTATTTCGGGTTTCGATCTTCCCGACAAACTTTGTCCCGTGTGCGGAGAACCTCTCCATAAAGACGGACAGGCAATTCCATTTGAAACATTCTTGGGATTTGACGGTGATAAAGAGCCGGATATAGATCTCAACTTTTCGGGAGAATATCAAACAAGGGCACATAAGTATTGTGAGACCCTCTTTGGCGAGGGCTATGTATTTAAGGCGGGTACCATATCCACTCTTCAGGATAAAACTGTTTTCGGATATGTCAACAAATATTGTGAAACAAAAAACAAATTCATCAAAACTTCCGAAAAAATGAGGATAGTACAAGGTTGTGTCGGTGTTAAGCGTTCCACAGGTCAGCATCCGGGCGGACTTATGGTTGTGCCGAATGATAACGATATTCTTAATTTTACACCTATTCAGCATCCTGCCGACAAATCCGATTCCGATGTTGTTACCACTCACTTTGACTATCACTCCATAAGCGGTCGTCTTCTTAAGCTTGATATGCTCGGACACGATGTACCCACCATTATCTACTTGTTTAAAGAGCTTACGGGAGTAGATCCGCTCACCGTTCCTCTTGATGACAGGGCTACGGTTTCCCTTTTCACATCTCCCGAAGCCCTCGGTCTTAAACCCGAGGATATAGGCTGTGAAACAGGGTCTTTGGGGCTTCCCGAGTTTGGAACTCACTTTGTAAGACAAATGCTTATGGATACCAAGCCCAACACTTTCTCTGATCTTGTTCGTATTTCGGGCTTATCCCACGGAACGATGGTTTGGATCGGAAATGCTGCCGACCTTGTGCATAACAATATCGTTACGATCAAAGATGTTATTGCCACAAGAGATGATATAATGGGCTATCTTATAAATTACGGCATAGAAAACTTTACCGCTTTTTCCATAATGGAATTTGTACGAAAGGGAAAGGCGGGAAAAGACAAGGAAAAAATGGCAAAGTATGAAAAACTCATGAGGGAGCATAATGTACCGGATTGGTATATAGAAAGCTGTAAAAAAATACAGTATCTCTTTCCCAAGGGTCATGCCGTTGCCTATGTTACAAACACCATAAGAATAGGCTACTTTAAAATAAACTATCCTCTTGCTTTCTATGCGGCAACGTTTTCCGTTAAATTTGAAGATTTTGATTACGCCGTGATGTGTTTCGGAAGAGAACGTGTTAAAGAAAAACTTGAACAACTTTATGCTTTGCCCGAATTAACGGGAAAAGATAAAACAACCCTCCCCGTGCTTGAACTTGTAAACGAGATGTATGCAAGAGGTTTTGAATTTGCAAGAATAAATCTGTACAAATCTCACTCAACGCATTTCGGAATTATAAACGAAGACGGAAAGGATAAGCTTTTGCCTCCTTTCTGCACACTTCAAAGTTTTGGACAATCCGCAGCCGAAAGAATTCTTGTTGAAAGAGAAAAGGGCGATTTTACTACCATTGAAGATTTTTCAAACAGAACACTTTTAGGCAAGAAAACCATAGAAATGCTTAAGGAAAACGGCATTTTCGGTAACATGAGAGATAACGACCAGCTCACACTTTTTGAAATGATATGAACATGCTTTATCTTGCATTCAAAATTTCCAAAAAATACCATAAAGGCCAAAAAGACAAGGGTGGAGAAGATTATTTTCTTCACCCTCTTGCTGTAGCCAAAAGGGTAACTACTCGGGAAGAAAAAATAACGGCACTTCTCCATGACACATTGGAGGATACCTCGCTTACCGAAGAGGAACTGCTTTCCTTTGGTTTTGAGAAAAAAATAGTTGATGCCGTAGTGCTTTTGACTCAAAAAAAAGAAATATCAAGACAAGAGTATCTTTCAAACATAAAGAACGATCCTTTGGCAAGAACCGTTAAACTTGCAGATTTAAGCCATAACAGCGAAATTTCACGAATTCCCGAACCAACAAAAAAGGATATTGAAAGAGTTGAAAAATATAAAAGAGAAATTGAGTATTTGAAAGGGCATTTATTATGAAATGGTATATTGATAAGTATTTTTACAGAATTCTTCCGAGTTTCTTGGAAAAAAAGCAGGATAACAATGTTTTCCCCGAACCTCAACACGTAACGGATAATGGTTTTGATATTTGGAATGAAAATAAAAACGTTGTATACTTGGGAAAAAGAAATGGCGCTCTTGGGCAAAATTTTAAGCTTTTTGACCTCTACGGAAGAGAAATAGCAACTGTCAAGCAAAAAATACCGACTTTTACACCTCAATTTATTCTAACTGTTGCAGATAAGGATTACCGCGTTTTATTAAAAAGAAAGCTTAACGGAAAAGGATATTGTATCGTTAAGGACACACAGTGGGCAACAACGGGCGATTTTGACAAGTTCAATTACAGTATAGTAAAGGGCGACGATATACAGGCGACCGTAAAAACAATAAAAACTTCGGAGGATAGACAGCTTCCCGAAGCATTGACCGAACTTGCCCGTATCACAAAAGCAAATTTAGACGACCGTTTGACCTTCGAACTTGATATAAACGGGAACAACATTGAAACGGTCCTTTCTGTTTTTTTAGCTTTCGAACTTTCAAGAAGCGTTGAATCTGTACATTGCTAACCTTCAAAACGAAAAACATTTCTAACAGCAAGCCCCCGGTCTTTACTTTTTGGGGGCTTGCTGTTTTTACTCTTATCATAAAAATTTCTGTTAAGGAAACACTGATTAATTCACTTGAAGCAGATTTGAGATAATATTATCGCAGACAAGGAAAAG